>JAUVLV010000001.1 GCA_030600545.1 Candidatus Aegiribacteria sp.
CTGCCCTATCCCCAGATATAAGGTCTGGACAACAGTTATCTCTCTTCTTATCTTCTCGGAATGGAAAGACAAAACTTGATCAAGCAGACGCTTTCGCAACCCGCAAGCATTGAATATGTAAAGGAGTTGCTTGAGAGCAAACAGATTCCAAGTAGATCTAAACTGTCCGGGAAAGTAAGTGAGCACTTTGATTTTGTGGATGCCAGAGGTCACCTGCAAAAGAGCAGTTGCGTAATTGCTCTTTGTGAACTGGCAGCAACGGGGTATTTTATTCTTCCCGCCCTCGCAGACAGGAAAAGCAGTAAGGGAAAGAAGCACACACTCCGCCGATTATCAAGACCTGTTCCGGAACCCGTAGATGTGCCTGCGAAAGCAGGTGATGTAGAAGGCTTGAAACTTGTCATTGTTGAAACTGATGAGCAAAAGCGAACATGGAACGAGTTGATGATTCGCGAGCATCCAAGGGGATCAAGTCTGTTTGTTGGTAGACAATTGAAGTACTTGATCGATTCAGATTACGGATGGCTGGGAGGTATTGGTTTTGCAGCATCAGCCCTTCATCTGGCTGAGCGTGAGAAATGGATCGGCTGGGATAATGCTCAACGAAAGGATTATTTACACAGGGTAATCGGGATGAGTCGCTATCTTATTCGCAAAAGCGTTAACTGTCAGAATCTTGCGTCAATGGTGCTTGGGATGGTCATGAAGGTATTGCCTGATGATTTTGAGAATAGGTACAATTTCAGGCCATGGTTAGTAGAGAGTTTTGTTGATACCAGTCATTTTGATGGAGCATGTTATAAGGCATCTAACTGGAGACTGCTTGGCAAAAGTTGCGGGCGTGGCAGACAGGACCTCAAGAAGGAAGCATCTTTGAGTCGCAAGGATATTTACATTTATCCGCTTATAGACGATTTCAGAAAACGAATGGGCTTGGATACCATGGCTGGCATGAGTGCTCTTGGTTCCTTGGATGGTGTAGATTCTGATAACTGGGCAGAGAATGAATTTGGTAGCGCACCGCTTGGAGACAAGAGGTTGAGTGAAAGGCTGGTCGGTATTGCAACTGCAAAAGCAAAAGCGCCAGATGCTTCGATTAATAAAGTGTTTAAGGGGCAATCCAGGAATAGCAAAGCATACTATCGGATGATAGAAAAGCCCGACACTTCTGATTCAGCTATTACTATGGAGAATATTCTTGCACCGCATCGAAAGCAAACTATACGGCGTATGCAGGGGCAACGAACAGTATTGTGCATACAAGACACAAGTACATTAAACTATACTCATCTCGAGGATTGTGAAGGTCTTGATGAAATCACTGGCGGCAATCAGACCGGGGTAATACCTAAAGGATTGTTTTTACACTCGACTTTTGTTACAGATCCAAATGGTCTCCCACTCGGCATATTAAAGTCAAGAACCATATCTCCTGTAAAGAAATCAAAAGCAGATAAGCGTTTACCCCGGGATATTCCTATAGAAGAGAAGAAGACTTTTACCTGGCTTGAGCATCATCGGGACATGGTTGAAGCAGCAGCGAATATGCCCAATACAAGACTAATTGATATATGCGATCGTGAAGGTGATTTTTTTGAACTGTTTGATGAACAGCGCCGGAACCCCCGTGTAGAATTACTGGTACGAGCCAGCCATGATCGACGCATTGATCCTAAGCGGAAATTATTCAGAGAAGTCCGAACATTGCCAGTTCAAAATGTTATAGGTCTATATGTTCCAAGGAAAAGTGCCAGTCCGAAGAAGAGAAGACAGAAAGCAAGTCCTGCAAGAAAAGAACGCAATACAGAGCTTGAAATACGGTATATGCCTTTTAAAATCAAATCTCCGGAATATGGTTTGCTTGCAGATAAAGAGCCTATAGATCTTTGGATAGTTCATGCCGTCGAGAAAAATCCTCCGGAAGGGAACAAAGCAATTGAATGGTTCCTTCTGACAACAATAAAGATAAATAACACATCAGATGCTGAAGAGAGTTTACGCTGGTACAGTAAACGCTGGCAAATTGAAGAATGGCATCGTGTTATCAAGTCTGGTTGTCGCATCGAAAAACTTGCCAATAAGACAGCCGAGCGACTGCGCCGGGCAATTGCAATCAATCTTGTGATTGCCTGGCGGATAATGCTTATGAAGCAGATGTCGAGAAAATCTCCTGAATTACCAGCCAAGGTATTATTCTCTGATACAGAAATTCTTACTCTAACTGCCTACGCTAAAAAAGAAGGATATCCGGCTCCTGAAACGGTAGGTACAGCAGTGTTTATAGTAGCAAAATTTGGAGGATACCTCGGACGCAAAAATGACCCACCTCCCGGAAATCAGATACTATGGAGCGGATATTCCACACTTCAATTAATGTGCAGGGGCTTTGAATTGTCGATGGAGTTATTGAATGACAACAGTTAAAGAACACTTATGGGTAAAGGGCAGTCCTAGGTTTCGTCAACGTTGTACTTCTCAACAATGATTTCGGATTTGCTAACGGATTCGATCACTACTCATGGGTCGAGCATGGTCATGGAAGAGCGGCGATTACGGTGGATGAAGTCCTTGATTGGTTTACTGAGAATCGAGGCAACTATAACCCGAAATTTGCAGTGATCCATTTCTTCGATGTGCATTCCCCGTACGATCCTCCTCCTCCCTTCGACACAAGATTTTCTCCACAGGGTTCACAGGGTGTTACCACATGGGAGATTGACTCCCTTGGATATCTGCAGAACCTGGATGTAGTTGATCATCTCATCGATTTGTATGATGGAGAGATCGCCTGGGTAGACAGTCAGATCGGAAGGCTTTTTGCTGAATTACGCGAAAAGGGTATCTCGGACAACGCTCTGATTATTGTTACATCAGATCATGGTGAGGAATTCCTGGAACATGGCCTCTGGATTCCCTTCTTCTTATCGAACTCGAGCTTTACTGGTCAACACCACCGTTTGCGGATCCTCCCGTAGTCCGTGACAAGGTAATTGAGGATAATCTGCATGATATGGGTTATCTCTAAAGAAATCCAGCCCGGACTCTGGTAAATTCCTACCTCAGCAGTCCGAGCATGAACGCGTATTCTTCCGCATAATCACGGAGCCAGCTGAAACGCCCCGAAGCTCCACCGTGACCGGTTCCCATTTTTACGCTGAGAAGAACAGGATTAATCCCGGTATTAAGGTTTCTGATTCCAGCTACCCATTTTGTCGGTTCCCAGTAGCCTACCTGAGCATCGTTTACACCTGTATAGACGTAGATGGCCGGGTAATCAACGGCATCAAGGTTGTCAACGGGTGAGTACGAGAGGATATACCGGTACGCATCTTCACTCTCCGCAGGATTTCCCCATTCGTCGTACTCGTTGGTTGTAAGTGGAATAGTAGGATCAAGCATTGTAGTAAGAGCGTCAACGAAGGGAACTCCAGCTACTACACCCCTCCAGAGGTCCGGCCTGAGGTTGATTATAGCTCCCATAAGAAGACCGCCGGCGCTTTCACCCATTGCGAATACTTTTTCGGGGTCACAGTAGTCTTCCGCAATGAGATATTCCGTGCAGTCTATGAAATCGGTGAAAGTATTCATCTTGTTAAGAACCCTTCCCTGGTTGTACCACCAGCGTCCCATTTCACTTCCACCCCTTACATGAGCAATGGCGTATACGAAGCCTCTGTCAAGAAGAGAGAGCCTTGTAAAACTGAACACTGGGTCCATACTGGAACCGTACGCTCCGTAGCCATATATCAAAAGAGGGTTTTCGCCTTCATGGAAAAGGTCGGTTCTGTAGACAAGACTGATGGGAATCGGTGTCCCGTCTTCCGAGGTAGCCATTATCCTGTGCGATTCGTACAGTGACCTGTCGAAATGCTCACCAACATCTTCCATCTTCAGAACACGCATCGTATCGGCGCTAATGTCGTAGGCCACAGTAGACCAGGGGGTTGTCATGGATGAGTAGGAAAGCCTGATGGAGTCAGCCGAGGAATCGTAGTTTCCGGATGTATAGATAATAGAGGCTTCATCTCCCAGATTGGCGTAGTATCCTTCACCGGATTCTCTGTCAACAAGGTATAATTTCTTAAGGCCATCTGTTCTTACTGAAAGTGCTAGAATATTATCGAAAATATCAATTCCTTCTATGAGAACGCTGTCGGAATAAGGTACAGTTGTTTTCCATTCCAACATTGAAAAAGATTCCGATGAAGCCTGCATAACCGAATAGTTTTCACCTTCAGCGTTAGTGAGAAAATAAAATGTGTTTCCAAAGGGTTCAACGTAGTATTCAAGCTCCTCTGTTCTGGGATGAATCAACTGGAAAGAATTCCCGGGGGTTGCTGCTGAAAGTATCCTGCATTCTGATTCAAGTGTACTTGAGGATGAAATGATTATCCATCTTCTGTCGCAGGAATTCCAGACCCAGGGCCAGAATGTGGGATCATCCTCTCTGTATACGCAGACTTCGTCATCACATCCAATAGTTTTTCGCATTATTCTGTCCGTTCTTCCCGTAGGATCATTCAACCCGTAGAAGACCACCTTCGAATCAGCTGCCCATGCGATGTCACCGGAAGCATTATAGATGTTATCCAGTACCTGACCTGTCTGGATGTCCTGAAAAACAAATGTATTCCAGTGCCCCCCGGTGGTATCGAATGCCCATGCGAGTATTGAATTGTCAGGACTTATGCTAGTTGTTTCTACCCTGAAGTATTCCCTTCCTGCAGCATGAACATTCTCGTCCAGCAGTATTTTGGCTTCACCATCGGGATGTTCTCTTCTCATATTCACACTGTATTCATCACCCTCGCGGTATTCATGCCAGTACCAGTAACCGTTTCTGAAGCAGGGAACCGAAGCGTCGTCCTCTGATATTCTCTCCCGCATTTCCGTAATCAGCGTGTCAATCAAAGGTGTGTATTCACTCAGTATGGAATCGGAATAGGCATTCTCCGCTTCCAGGTATTCCATTACTGCAGGATTTTGAATATCCCTTAGCCAGTAGTAGTTATCAATTCTAGTATGGCCATGGGTGGTGATTTCGTACGGAACAATCTCCGCCACAGGGGGCTGCAACGCAAAGAGTATGAACATTATGAGCTTCATTGTTATCATGGCTGCCTCCGGAAAAATAAGTGTTTTGTTACCGATTGAATATGTCAGGATTATACTACAATTTGTATAATTCGAACCGGATCCGGGGTTAATCCGGATTATACAGGTATCGGAAGAGGTTCAAAGGATGCAATTGACATCTATTAGCCGGTAAGTTATATTAAACTTACTATATTTGTCAGTATCTGTATCTTGTTCTGAATTAGGGCAACGTTTTCTACGATCAGCAGAGCCTGACAGATAGGAAGGCATGCTTTGACTTTTTTCAACATATCATGGATACATGTGTCCTGAAACACAGAGATAATCCTGGTGAGATTTGCGGATTAAGATTATTTCCAGATAAAAGAACTGTATTCAAGGTCTTACGATAAGATGAACAAGTTTATATATTAAGTGGCAAAGATATGATTGTGTTTCGGACACTACAGTATTCTGGAAGAGGTCAACTTGAAAGAGAAGAAAAAAGGGAAGCGAGTAGTTATTTCCGCATCAGAGCGGGTGAGTATGCTTCCGCCCTACCTGTTTGCAGAGATAGACCGGCAGAAGGAAGCGGCTTTGAGGAAGGGTATGGAGCTTATCGATTTCGGTATTGGAGATCCGGATATGCCCACACCTCCCGATATAGTCCAGGAAGCCAGGGAAGCTGTTACGGAGCCGATCTACCACAGGTATCCAAAGAGTGCTGGGAGCGATTTCTTTCTCGATGCAGTGAGAAACTGGATGATGGATCAATTCGGTATATCGATCGATGAAAGGATGGACGTGGGAGCCGTTGTCGGAACCAAGGAGGGCATTGCCCACGTTCCGATCTTCTTCTGCAATCCAGGTGATATCGTCCTTGTACCCAATCCAGGTTATCCTGTATACAGGGCATCAGCAATACTGGCGGACGCGATTCCCGTTGATTTGCCGCTCCTCAGGGAAAATGGATTCGTTCCGGACCTGACATCTTTTGCCAGCGAAGTAATTGACAGCGCCAGACTGATTTTCCTCAATTATCCCAATAATCCTACTGGAGCGGTTCTCACCCTTGATCAGATGAAGGAAATAGTAGAATGGGCAAGGCGTGAAGATATACTGATTGTAAGTGATAACTCCTACAGCCATATAAGATTTGACGGGAAGCCACCGGCATCCTTCCTTCAGATTTCGGGCGCTGAAGATGTCTGCCTTGAATTTCACAGTTTATCCAAAACGTTCAACATGACAGGATGGAGAGTAGGTTTTGTGGCAGGCGGCAGAAATCTTGTAAGGACCTTCATGAGCGCCAAGGAGAATATTGATTCAGGTGTATTCACAGCGGTTCAGAAGGCTGCTGAAAAAGCTCTTTACTCCAACACCTCCGGTTACTTCGATATCTACAGCAGGCGCAGGAAAGTTCTGGTGGCAGGGCTGAAGAAGCTTGACTGGGATGTTTGTGAATCACCGGGTACATTTTACGTGTGGGTTAAGCTTCCCAGGGGTACACAATCCATGCGATTTGCCCGTAAGCTTATAGCACATACAGGGATAGTTGTTACACCCGGAAGCGGATTCGGAACGTATGGAGAAGAATATATCCGTTTTGCCCTTACGATACCTGAAGAATCAATACATCAGGCAATTGGAAGGCTTGAGCAAAAGGAACTTTTTAGACATAGAATTAAGGCATGGCTTAAAAAGGGAGTCGAATGAAGGGCCGACTTGATCTGAAGAATATCATCCTCCGGCTGAAACTGGGATCGGAAAGCCATGAGAAAATATCTTCCAGGGATGTTCCAGTAACCGCAGTCTGGACTGGGGAGGTTGCCGGAAACCTTTCAATTGATTACTCTGATGTGTGTGATGCTCTTGCAGGATTTGAGGAGAGGGAATACGATTACATTGAAGAACTGGCTCTGGATATATTGAATCTGCTTCGGAAGGAGTTTCCCGATGGTTTCTGGAGAGTAACCGTCACAAAGCCCTTCCCGCCGGTTTCCCTGAAACTTGAATCTGCTTCATATACCATTGAGGGAGGTGAAAATGGCTGAATTTGCGCTTGGGATGGGCAGTAATCTGGGAGACAGGATTGAGAATATTATTGAAGGAATCCGTTTCATACTTACCCGCTCAATGATGGGATTATTCTGCCTTTCAGGTGTATACGAAACACCTCCCCTTGAAGGGGTTGAGGGAGACAGCTTTCTGAATTGCGTCCTTGCGGGAAACTTTTTCGGAACTGTGGAAGAACTGCAGAAAGATTGCAGAGAGGCTGAGATCCTGATGGGTTCCACTGTAAGGAAGAACAATGCCTCCAGAACGCTGGACATTGACCTGCTTTTCTTCGAGAATACCACCAGGAACGATGAAGATCTTATTCTTCCTCATCCCGGAATACAAAAGAGGAAGTTCGTGCTTGAACCCCTTTCTGAAGTCTGGCATGAAGAAATTCCCGGACTGAACGCTACACCAGAAGATCTTCTAAAGAAGTGCTCCGATAACAGCAGGATATCCAGGATTTACGATATGCCTGACAGAGGATGCTTCTGGGAGGTGAACAGCTGACGGCCGATTTCAGATACGTAGTTGTTGAAGGTCCTATAGGAGTAGGCAAAACTACAGTATGCAATCTGCTGGCATCGGAATGGAAAGCCGGAACAATTCTTGAAGAAGTGGAAGAGAATCCTTTTCTTCCGCGGTTTTACAGGAACAGAAAAGCTTGGGCGTTTCAGACACAGCTGTTCTTTATGCTGAGCCGTTACAGACAGCAGAAGAAGCTGGCCCAGTTTGACCTGTTCAATAAAAAATTCGTTGCCGATTATATGTTCGCGAAAGATAGAATATTCGCTTCGATAAACCTTAAGGATGATGAATTTGCCCTTTACGAAAAATTGTGCTCATTACTTGCAGGTGATATTCCTCAACCTGATCTTGTGATATACCTTCAGGGCTCCTGCGATTCCCTTCTGAAAAGAATTTCCAGCCGCGGAAGATCATTTGAGAGCGACATCAGCCGCTCCTATCTTGAAAAGCTGACAGATGCCTACAACGACTATTTCTTCAGGGCAAGAAAGCACCCGACACTGGTGGTAAACACCGACCATGCCGATTTCAGACATAAAGGTGAGGATTTTAACCGTCTGATTGAGGCAGTTGAAAATCATACGGGTGGTGTTGAAAGCTTTGTTCCAAGACTTGGCGGGCGAAGATGAACGGTATTTCGGTACTGAAAACAGCGAATCAGGTGGGGAAGCTTGTATTTAAGTGGCGAAAAGCTGGGATGAGAATCGGATTTGTTCCCACGATGGGAGCGTTGCACAAAGGGCATATCAGCCTTGTTTCACTTGCGCTTGAAAAAGCTGACAGAGTAATTGTCTCGATTTTCGTTAACCCTTCACAGTTCGGTCCCGGAGAGGACCTGGAATCCTACCCGAGAACGTTTAATGAGGATTTGATGAAACTGGAAGAAGCGGGTGCGCACTGTGTGTTTTTTCCATCAGTAAAAGAGATCTATCCTGATGGGTTTTCAACCTCCGTTCACATTTCCGGTCTCACAGAAACCCTTTGCGGAAAATACAGGCCAGAGCATTTTAACGGGGTTGCAACTGTTTGCGCGGTTCTGTTCGGCATTGTGCGTCCCGATATCGCCGTCTTCGGGGAAAAGGACGCGCAGCAGCTGGCGGTTATCAAAAGAATGGTAAAAGATCTCAATCTGGGAGTTGATATCCTTGGCGGGGATATCTTCAGAGAACCCGATGGCCTGGCGATGAGTTCGAGAAATTCGTATCTCAATTCCGAGGAGAGGAAGCAGGCTGCCGTAATATTCAAAGGATTATCGAAGGCTTCAGAACTGGTTTCGAAAGGGGAGAGGAACACAGAGCGGATTTGCAGTGCAGTACGGAAAATCATCAACTATAAGGCTCCTCTGGCTGAAATTCAGTATCTGGAAGTAGTGGACCTTTGCACGATGGAGGCTCTTGATGAGCTGACCACCCCCGGTCTTCTTGCCATTGCTGTATATTTCACCCATACGCGGCTGATAGATAACGTGATCCTGAATCCATGAGGGTTCTTGAAGGAGGATATTTTGCAAAGGTGCTTTCTAGGTGCTAAGTTGCACAGAATGGTGATAACGGAGGCTGATCTCGATTATATTGGTTCGATAACCATTGACAGCGATCTTCTTGATATGTCCGGCATACTTCCCGGTGAAAGAGTGATGGTTGCTGATATCGAGAGCGGCGCGAGATTTGAGACTTACGTAATGGAAGGCAAGAAGGGAAGCGGAGTGATCTGTATCAACGGTGCCGCCGCAAGGCTGGTTCACACCGGTGACAGGGCGATTATCCTGCAGTACGTATGGCTGGATAATACTGAAGCTCCGCCGAAAGCAAGAGTAGTGGTTGCGGACGATAGAAATCTCAACCCATCACTGCTTGATACATGACAGCCTGCATCATTCTTGCCGCTGGCCAGGGAAAGAGGATGAAATCACCTTTTCCAAAAGTTGTCCATCCAGTTCTTGGTGTCCCTATGGTTTTAAGGGTGATAAGGCAAGCTTTTAAAGCTGGTCTTGACAGCCCGGTCGTTGTTGTCGGTCACGGCAGAGAGAGTGTAATTCCGCTTCTGGAGGAAGAGGGAGTTTCCTGGGCAGTCCAGGCGGAACAGCTGGGAACGGCACATGCCCTTTCGAGTGGCTTCAAAGACATGATGGCTGAAAGCGTAACTGTCCTTCTTGGTGATGTCCCACTCATAAAAAGCAGTACCATTTCAGAACTTGAGGAAGCTCGCAGGAAGGCAGGAGCGGCGATAGCTGTGCTTTCCACCTTTCCGCCGGATCCTTCCGGCTACGGAAGGATAGTACGGGAGGGTGACATGCTCTCGGCAATAGTGGAAGACAGGGACTGCACGCCGCAGCAGCTGGAAACAGGTGAGATCAACACTGGCCTCATGTCATTTGACGGACGCGTACTTCCCGAACTGCTGAGAAAGATCAAGACCGATAACGACCAGGGAGAATATTACCTGACCGATGCCGTTTCCATCGCCGTAAGCAGGGGAATGCCATGCATTGCGGTAGTTGCCGCGGATTACAGGGAAGTTTCCGGAGTGAACGATCGTATACAGCTTGCCTGTGCAACCGATAACCTCAGGAGACAGATTCTTGATTCTCAAATGACCAGCGGTGTTAATATCCCGGACCCCGGAGGTGTGTGGATAGAAGATTCCGTTGAGATAGGTACGGGAGTGTCAATCGGAAGATTGGTCAGGTTATCCGGGGAGACGGTGATCGGCGATAACTGCATTTTAGGTGATGGGTGTATTCTTATAGACACTGCCGTGCCTTCCGGTGCGATTATTGAACCCTATTCCATCAGGGGATGGAGAGGAACACTGTGAAACATCTTGCTGCTCCCTGGAGAAGCGCATATGTGACCAATTCCAAACCTGAAGACGGATGCGTTCTGTGCAGAATAGGCAGGGAGATTGATAAAGACAGGGAGAACTACGTACTCCACCGTGAAGGTGGCTTTTTTATTGTGCTGAACAGATATCCATACATCAACGGTCATCTGATGATCGTTCCTCTCCGACATGCAAAGAATTTCGCCGACCTGAACAATTCGGAACTTGATACCATGATAAGGCTTGTGGTGAAGTGCGAAAAGGCGCTGGTGGAAGGCATGAACTGCATGGGAATGAATGGAGGGTGGAATCTTGGCAGCTGCGCCGGGGCTGGAATTGAGGGACATGTACATGTTCATATGCTTCCAAGATGGTCCGGAGATACGAATTTCATGGCCACTACCGGTGATACAAGGGTGATTTCTGCTTCACTGGAGGACAGTTACAGCAGGCTTCAGCCCCTGTTCAGCTGCGAGGAGAATTTAAGATAATGGTTGCAGGCAGAGGCTTTCCCTGGAGATGGGTAATAGCCGGCATGGCTGTTGCCGTCATTGTAATGACTGTGTTAGTACCGCCCCCCGGAACGGTTCAGGATGTAGAGAGTACCGATGAGACGGTTGAAACAGGCTTCACGGAGGAGAACGAACCAGTCATTGAAGTCTGTGTCCCTGATACGATCCGGGTTATGGTTCTTAACGGAACATCGATTGATGGACTGGCTACTCGAACACAGCGACAGCTATTGGGGTCCTCTGCCGACTCAACGGTCATCCTTGCTCCTCTCGACCCCTCAAATACCGATATAAAACCATACGAAGAGACTATTATCATATCCCATCTGGCTGATATTT
Source organism: Candidatus Aegiribacteria sp. (assembly GCA_030600545.1). Taxonomy (GTDB): domain Bacteria; phylum Fermentibacterota; class Fermentibacteria; order Fermentibacterales; family JCC-6; genus Aegiribacteria. Next base: position 11,337 of record JAUVLV010000001.1, read on the forward strand.
CGGCAGCGAGAATAATCACAGATATCCTTGGCAGGTCGGAAGACTGCATTGTATGGGAGGTTCCTGTCGGGAATACTCCTGTTTTTATAGATGTTACCATTTGTCTTGGTGAAGATGAGGTTTCCCCCATTGAATAATTCCCATTAGAACTATGGAGGTGTTTTTTGTCCGATAACATTCTTGAAACTTTTGTAGAAGCTATTCACCAGCGTCACGGTTACAGGGTTGTAGCCCTGGACATGAGCGATGTACCCCTTACGATGGAAGCTTTTATTCTTGCAACCGCTGAGAACAGGATACAGGCCAGAGCGATTGCTGAACATATAGAAGAAACGGCAAAGGAGATCGGTTTCAGAAAGCATCATATTGAGGGTTACGATGAAGGCAGCTGGATACTTATAGATTATGTCGATCTGGTTGTTCATATATTCCTTCCCAAAACCAGGGAATACTACAATCTTGAAATGCTCTGGAGCGATGTCCCAAGTATTGAATACAATGATACGGAGGAACCGCCGGATGACTCCAGCCGCGCTGAGGACTGAACTGGAAAAGGTTCTGGAATCTTCTGTCCGCAGCCTCTGGGGGGAGCTGATACCGGATGAGTTTCAAGCAGGGGTGTCGGGATCGGATAACCTTGAATTTGGTGATCTTTCATGTCAAACCGCTATGAAACTCGCGAGGATTGTCAGGGATAATCCTCGATCAATCGCTGTGAAAATAGTAGAAATCGCATCTGACAGATTTGAGGGAATATCAGCCGTCAAAGTTGATGGCCCCGGATTTATCAATTTCACTCTTTCAGATGATTACCTTGCGTCCGTTGCTTTCCGTCTGGCATTCGGAGGACTTCAGCCCCTTCTGCTGGATGCAGGCCGCGGAAGAGAAGCTCTGGTCGAATTCGTCAGCTCAAATCCGACGGGTCCGCTTACGGTCGGCCACTGCAGGCAGGCTGTTCTCGGCGAAACCATCAGCAGCCTCCTGGAAACTGTGGGATGGAAGGTCAGCCGTGAGTATTACTTCAACGATGCCGGAAGGCAGATGGATCTTCTTGGGGAATCACTCGCAGTAAGGTACACCTCCGCGCAAGGCGATGAATCAGCTGTTCCCGAGAGCGGTTATCATGGAAACTATATTCTAGAATGGGCTTCCGGTCTCAGGGCTTTAAAAGGAACAGGACTGACCTGGGAAAGCGACCGGGATACATTCATCGGTTTCGCCGAAGAAAAAGCGATGGAGATGATACGATCTGATCTTTCCCTTCTTGGCATTGAATTTGACAGATATTTCGCGGAGAGCGAGCTGATACCCGGAGCTGTGACGGAGGCAATCGAAAGGCTGTCCAGAATTACAGTTGACGGGAAAAGCCTTGTTTACAGCGATGACGATGGTTCTGAAAAACTCTGGCTCAGATTCACATCACTGGGCAGGCCGAAGGACAGGGTAATCGTCCGGGATAACGGAACATATACTTACAGGATGCCGGATATTGCCTACCATATTGAAAAATTCTCCAGGAACTACGACCTGATGGTGGATATCTTCGGAGCGGATCACCTGGATACCAGCCGTGATGTAACAACCGCACTGGAATATCTGCTTGGCACCGAGGAGGTTTCAAAGCGGCTGAAAGTTATTATCCATCAGTTCGTAACACTGGTCAGGGATGGCAGAAAGATAAAAATGTCAACAAGATCAGGTGAATTTGTTACACTCAGGGAACTTATCAGAGAAGCCGGCTCGGCTGATGTTACAAAGTATCTTTTCCTGACAAGAAAAGCGGAAGCCCATATGGATTTCGACCTTGATCTTGCCAGGAAACAGTCCAGCGAGAATCCGGTTTATTACGTTCAGTACGCCCATGCCAGAATAGCAGGAATACTCCGCACAGCCAGTGAAGCAGGCATCGTACCTCCGGATGAGTTCTCCGGCGAACTTGCGGAACTCCTTAATGGGAAACACGAACGCGAGCTGATGCGTCTTCTTGAATCCATTCCGGTTGAAGTTGCGGCTGCCGCTGACGCAATGGAACCTCACAGGATTACCGAGATACTTGCTAACCTTGCCACCGGGTTCCACAGGTTTTACCAGCATGTCAGGGTAGTTGACTGTGACAATATGGACATCTCAGCAGCTCGTCTGATGCTCTGTGAAGCATGCAGGCGCTGTATCAGTGGTCTGCTTTCAATACTGGGAGTGAATGCTCCTGATAAAATGTAAACCCAAAAATAATACATGAACAGGATTGGTTTAAAATGGCACTTCTTGTAGTTGGTTCCGTGGCACTTGATACCGTAACAACTCCGGCCGGTAAAGTGGAGGAAGCTCTGGGCGGCTCAGCTATTTACTTCTCACTTGGAGCCGGATGCTTCGATGTGGTAAGGATAGTAGGAGTTGTCGGACCTGATTTCCCGGTGTCCGAAAAGAGATTTCTGGCGGAACGCAGAATAGATGTAAGGGGTCTGACCACAGGGCAGGGGCCCACTTTCCGCTGGGAAGGCGCTTATGGCCCTGATTTCGGAGATGCGCGAACTGTAAGGACTGAACTGGGTGTTTTTGCCAGTTTCGAGCCGAAACTTCCGGATGACTATGTAAACACTCCGTGCATTTTTCTTGCCAATATCGACCCTGTGCTGCAGTTGCAGGTATTGGATCAGGTGCACAATCCCCGCTGGATAGCTGTTGATACCATGAACCTTTGGATAGACCAGCAAAGGGGTAAAGTACTTGAAGTATTCAGCAAGGTTGATATCGTTTTTGTCAACGCTTCCGAATCGATGCAGCTATCCCGTAAAAGGACTCTTTTTGAAGCCGCCGAATTCATCATCAATTCCGGTCCCCGCTACGTCGTTATTAAAATGGGTGGAGCGGGAGCTATGATCTTCGGAGGAAGTGAACCCTTCGTACTTCCGGCTTATCCGCTTGAAAAGATTACCGATCCAACCGGAGCGGGAGACACCTTTGCTTCTGGAATGCTTGGATACCTTGCCGGCAGCGACAGCGACCTGAATTTCGAAAGCATGAAGAAGGGGCTGGCTTACGGATCTGTAAATGCCAGCTACGCCTGCAGCGGCTTCGGAGTTGAGCAACTCAGGGAACTGACCCGCGAAGACATCGATTCAAGAATGGAATACTACCTCTCCACGAATCAGCTCGGAAAATTCAGAATATGAAACCGGTTGATTACAGGAGCAGCGGCGTTGACATCCTTGAGGGCGAAAAGGCCATCTCCCTGATGAAGGCTGAAGTAAGAAAGACATTCACGAAGAACGTCCTGTCCGACCTTGGCCATTTTGGGGGGCTGTTCCGGGCGGATTTCAGCAATATGAAAGCTCCCGTCCTCGTGGCCAGTACCGACGGAGTAGGCACAAAGCTCAAGGTTGCAAGTATGATGGGGGAGTACGGAACCGTTGGAATGGACCTGGTCAACCACTGTGTGAACGATATTCTGGTTCAGGGCGCTTCACCCCTGTTCTTCATGGATTATATAGCCTGCGGCAAACTGGAGGCGCAAACCGCTGCTGAAATAGTATCGGGACTTGCCGGTGCATGCAGTGAGAATGGCTGCGTCCTTCTTGGGGGAGAGACAGCGGAAATGCCGGGTTTCTACGGCGAAGGCGATTATGATGTGGCGGGAACCATTGTAGGATTGGTCGAGAGGGACATGATAATTGACGGTTCGGACATCCGTCCCGGGATGATCATTGTAGGCCTTCCCTCAAACGGGCTGCATACGAACGGTTATTCCCTTGCGAGAAAAGTTATCTTCGAAACTGCTGGAATTACTCCTTCCGATACTCATCCTCTTCTGGAGGATAGAACGATCGGGGAAGCTCTGCTTGCTGTTCACAGAAGTTATCTCAGAAATCTTGAGCCGCTGCTGAAGGAAAAACTCGTTAAAGGTATAGCCCACATCACGGGAGGCGGTATTCCGGGTAACCTTTCCAGAATATTACCCGAAGGCTGCGGCGCCCTGATCGAACCACACTGGGATGTACCGGCAATATTCAAGGTTATTCAAGAGTCAGGAAACATTGACATCTCGGAAATGAGGAAAGCTTTCAATATGGGGGCAGGCATGCTTCTTGTAGCTGAAAAAGATGATATGGACAGGGTAATGGAACTTCTCAGTATGAAAGGGGAGAAACCCTTCGTAGCCGGAAGTATAACACCGGATGCCGGCATTCTTTTTAAATACTGAAATACCTCAAGACGGAAGTGTTATACGGGTTTAGAATTTATAAGACAATTTATTATAAATCATACAATTATTGTATCAATATTATAAATACTGCATTAAATTCACCCATAAGTTGAAGAAGTGTGGTACGTCCCCCTTATGATTTGAGGTTGGAAATGTACAGAGGTCTTGTGGAAGAACTTGCTCAGAAGAACGATTCGAGAATACTTCTGGCAGTGATTGACGGACTCGGGGATATCTCAATTGAGGAACTCGGCGGAAAGACGCCACTTGAAGCAGCTGTCACTCCTGAGATGGACAGGCTCGCTGCCGGTGGAGCGCTTGGTGTTCATATCCCTGTTGCCAGGGGCATTACACCCGGAAGCGGACCCGCGCACCTTGGTTTATTCGGTTACGACCCGGTTCTGTATCAGGTGGGAAGAGGAGTGCTTGCGGCATTGGGAGTCGGTTTTGAACTGAAGTACGGGGATCTTGCAGCGAGAATAAATTTCTGCACGCTTGATGATAAGGGAATAGTGACCGACAGGAGAGCGGGAAGAATAACCACTGAAAAGTGCGTAGAACTCGTGGGAATGCTTGCGGATATAAGAGTAGAAGGCGTCGAAACATTCGTGGTTCCGGTAAAACAGCATAGAGCATGTGTTGTTTTTCGCGGCGATGATCAAAGCGATGATATTCAGGATACCGACCCCGGTCTGGTAGGGCACAGGCCCGTTCCGGTCGAAGGCTCGGATAAATCACGGAGAGTAGTGAGAGAATTTCTGCGGAAGGCGGAAGAAATTCTGAAGGGGCTTCATCCGGCGAACTTCATTCTCCTCCGGGGTTTTGCCCTTCATAAGGAATTCCCTTCGATAGAGGAACGGTTCGGTCTTACCGCAGCCGCAGTGGCGCTTTACCCAATGTACAGGGGTGTTGCGGGACTGGCTGGCATGAACGTCGTCAAATGCGACCCGGAGAATCTTTCGGGACAGGCAAAAGCTGTGAAAAAAGCTCTGGATGACGGTCATGATTTCATTTTCCTACATCATAAACCAGCCGACAGCGCGGGAGAGGACGGTAACATCCAGGCCAAGATCAGAGCTATAGAAGAATTTGACAGAGCATTGCCTTCCTTCCTTGATTCACGTTTTGCCGTGGTATGTATCACGGGAGATCACAGCACCCCATGCCCCATGAAACTTCACAGCTGGCATTCGGTGCCTGTGCTTATCCATGGAGGGCCCCGGAGATGGGGGTACAGCTCGGCATTTTCCGAAAAACAGGCCATCTGCGGAGCGATGGGTACGTTCAGGGCAATCGATATTATGCCACTTCTTCTGGCATCGGCCGGGAAACTGGCTAAATTCGGCGCCTGATTGTGTTCAGCAGAGCCCTTGTCGCTCTGTCGGGAGGGGTGGATTCATCCTATGCCCTTACTCTGAGTATTGAACGTTACAGCCGGGTGAGGGCTGGTTACGTGGATACGGCAGGAGACGGCATTCCCCCCGAAGTTGAGAGAACGGCAAATGCTGCCGGAGTAGATCTGGTCAGAGTAGACGCGGTCGAAAGATTCCGCCGGGAAATTGTACTCTGGTCTGAGAAGATGCTGGCAAAAGGTTTGACTCCCAATCCCTGCGCCAGATGCAATGCAAAAATAAAACTCCTTGCACTCCATGAAATACTCAAGTCTTCCGAAACACTCGTTACCGGTCACTATGCCCGCAGGGACGGTGAACTTGTACAGCGGGGCAGGGACGCGGACAAGGATCAGAGTTACTTTCTTTCCCTTGTAAGTAGTGAGATATTGAGAGACTGCACATTCCCACTTGGAGGAATGCTGAAGAAAAACATCCGCAGGGAAGCGATTCGGCTGAACATTCCCTTCAGGAAGAAGGAGAGTATGGATCTGTGCTTCAGACTGACGGCTATGGAGGGAAAACCGGGAAGGGTGATCGATATCTTCGGAAGGCAAGTTGGCAGCCATGGCGGCATAAAGAATTATACAGTCGGTCAGAGGAAGGGGCTGGGAGCCTACGGAAAAAGGATGTACGTGGTCGCTGTCAATTCCCTTGACGGAACGGTTACAATAGGTAAAAGGGAGGATCTGCTTTCAACAGGATGCAGTGTGATTGAGATGAACTGGTTTCGGAAACCATCGAGTTTTCCATCTGAAGCCCTTGTTCAGACCAGGTACAGGAGGAAGGCGGTACCGGCGATTCTTGATTTTAAAGACGGCAGCCTGCATATTGAATTCAACAGACCTGAGGAGGCGGTTGCTCCAGGGCAGGTTTGTGCTGTATATCTGAACACTTCGGTGATAGGAGGAGGAACAATCTCCTCAACTGAACGGCTTGATTGGAAAATTGATGGATAACGGGATTATAAGTGAGATACTTGAGCTGAAGGATGAGAAAGATGCGGTTATTCTTGCTCACAGCTATCAGCCGCCGGAAATCCAGGACATCGCAGATCATGTAGGAGATTCCCTTCAGCTGAGCCGGACGGCGGCATCCACGCGATCTTCGGTAATCGTTTTTTGCGGCGTTAGATTCATGGCCGAGACAGCGCATATCCTCTCGCCCGAAAAAACAGTCCTTTTACCTGAGCCTGAGGCCGGTTGTCCCCTTGCTGACTGCATAGAAGTGCCGGCACTGCGGTCCATGCAGGATGTGTATCCTGATGCCCTGACCGTTCTGTACGTTAACTCACCGGCCGACGTTAAAGCAGAAAGCTACGCCTGCTGCACATCCGCTAACGCCCTCGAAGTGGTTGAAAGCGTGCCTTCCGATGAAATTATCTTCGCTCCCGACAGGAACCTCGGGACTTTCGTATCAAGGAAATCTGACAAAACAATCCATATCTGGAACGGAGCCTGCAGATGCCATGCCACGGCTGACATACAGAATATCAGGGCTGTAATGGAAGAATGGTCTGACGCGGAACTCCTGGTTCATCCGGAAACCCCCCCGGAAGTATGGGAACTGGCCCATGCTGTTCTGGGGACAGGGGGCATGATAAAGCATGTCGCGGAATCAAGTTCACAGCGATTCATAATCGGAACCGAAGAGGGAATGGCTTACAGGCTCAAAACCCTTTATCCGGACAGGGAATTCAGGACTGGAGGGAATATCTACTGCGTCAACATGAAGAAGATCACACTACAGAAAATACTCGATTCCCTGAAGAAATTAGAACCGGCCATCGAACTCGACACTGAAATCAGGGAAAAGGCTTACGCGGCCGTAGCAAGAATGACGGAGATAACCGGATGAGAAAACCTGTGATTGGTATTACGCTTAACTGGTACGCTAACGATGAATCCAAGGTTCAGTCCTATGGGAAATGGCTTTTCGGCCTCAACCAGAGCTACGCTGAATTTCTTGGGAAGGCAGATGTAACCACAATGGGGATTATTCCTTCCTCTGAGGATTTCCGAAGCATGCTGGAAGTTGTGGATATGATTGTTCTTACAGGCGGTGGCGATACCGACCCGGAACTGTACGGTCAACGGGACAACGGTTCCATTCAACACCGGAGGGATAGACCCCTCTGGGAAATCGGACTGTACAGGAAAGCCAGGGAAATGAAGGTACCCGTTTTAGGGATATGCCTGGGGATTCAGACGATAGCTATAGCGGAGGGCGGGCAGCTCATCCAGGATATCTCTACTCAGGTTGAAAATTCAGAAGAACATCATGGGGAAGCTGCCGACCCAAGGATGCATACGGTTGAGATCATGGAGGATACAATACTGAGCGGAATCCTTGACAGGGAGATAGAAGTAAGCAGCTTTCATCACCAGGCCATAGCTGGAATTCCGGAAGGATTTTACCTGGCGGCAAAGTCTCCGGATGGCCTGATTGAGGGAATGGAATCGGACGATGGCCTTGTCGTCGCGGTTCAATGGCATCCCGAGCGGGATTTCACCGGGCCACTTCTTCTTGAAAGTCTGATTCCAAGGTTTTGCGGGGACACTGAGTAATGCTGTACATTTCGAAACCCGGATATATACCCAGGATATGGGGTTCCAGGATGGATGAAGGGCATAAAACCCGCATTGGGGAGATATGGTGGCTGTTTCACAAGGAGGACACATCATCAGAACTCCAGAACACATCCGATGGAAATTCAACCACTGTGGATGAACTGGTTTCAGCAGGTGAACTGCCAGGCGAAAATGTGTATCCTGTTCTTCTGAAGACCCTCCATACTGCTGCGAAACTATCGGTGCAGGTTCATCCGGGGATTGAGGGGGGAAGCCTTCGAAAGGAAGAAACATGGATAGTGCTTGCAGCGAAAGAGGATGCCTGGATGATGGGAGGGCTGAAGGTCACCGGCAGAAACCTGTTCCTGGATCTCCTTCGGCAGAACAGAGCAGAGGAAGCTCTGCAGAGGATAGATCTTAAAAAAGGTGATATTTACCATCTCCCTCCCGGAACCGTTCATGCGCTTGGCCCCGGTCTTGATATACTGGAAGTTCAGAGCAATTGCGATATCACCTACAGGCTTTACGACTGGGGCAGAACCGGAACCGATGGAAAACCCAGGGAACTCCATATCGAAAAGGGGATGGAAGCTGTCAACTGGTCCTCCGGGGGAAAACCCGTCGCCGTCGGTTCAAAGGGCAGAGTAGACCGGCTGAAGCTGAATGCGGAGTATCGAATAACAGATATACGAGGAACAACGGAGATGAAAGTACCGGGGGGAGCACTTTTCTTCGTTTCCTCGGGCAGTGCTGATGTAAGGGACAGTCACTTAGATTCTCCCGCATGTCTTATCGCTGATACGAATGGCGGGAAACTGGAGCTTGACGGTTCAGGTTACCTGATAGAACCCGGAGGCAACTAAATGGAATCATCGCTTTTCGCAGTGATCATGGCGGGGGGAAAGGGAACCCGTTTCTGGCCGGTTTCAACCAGGAGAATGCCCAAGCAGTTCCTGCGGCTTACAGGCAGCATGACGATGCTGCAGGAAACAGCAATCAGATTCGAGGGACTCTGTGGCCATGAGGATATCATGGTAGTCACAGGCAGTGATTTTCGTTCAACGGTTCTCGAACAGCTTCCATGGATAAATGAAGAGAACCTGCTGCTCGAACCCTCCGGCAGAAATACAGCCGCATGCATTGGCTGGGCGGCGAAGACCCTAGTTGAAAAGGGCCGAGGTTCGGATCTTATGGTGGTGGTTCCATCGGATCATGTCATCGATAATCCGGAAAGATTCAGGAGCACGCTATTGAAAGCAGCCCTTCCCGCCAAAGACGGGAAACTTGTAACCATTGGAATAACACCTGACCGTCCCGCAACCGGATACGGCTACCTTGAGAAGGGAAAAATTTACAGTGAAGGAGTCTATGAAGTTTCCTCCTTCAGGGAAAAACCGAATCTGGAAAAGGCTGAAGAATACCTTGAAAACGGGAACTATTTCTGGAATGCGGGTATGTTCATATGGAGGGCAGATGTGATCATGGAGGAGATTGCCAGGTATCTTCCAGAACTTTCAGATGGAATCCGGGAACTCGATTCAGGAACCTGCCCGGATACTGGAAAGTACGATGCTCTTCAGGCAATTTCCATAGATTTCGGAGTAATGGAAAAAGCTGATAACGTTGTAATGGTTCCTGCGGAGTTCGGATGGAACGATATTGGAGACTGGCCCTCCGCAAGAAGATGCGGTGTGGGCAGGGGGGAAGTCCTTGCTGTGGACAGTGAGAACACGACCGTCTGGAACGGCGGGAAAATTACCGTTTTGCTGGGAATAAGCAATGTGTCAGTAGTTGAAACCGATTCCGTAACGCTTGTTATGAGTGACGAATACTCTCAGAAACTAAGAGAAGTCGTTTCAGATCTGGAAGATGCAAAGCCAGATCTTGTATAGATAGAATGCATACAAATGAATTCAGTTATTTGACAAGACTGATTTTTATGGATATATATATTTTGTGAGTTAAATATCGAACATTAAAAAGAAGGAGGAAAAATGAAAGCAGTAATAATGTTATTACTGTGTCTTGCTCTGGCAGCTTCTGCAACAACCAGGATAATAGAGGAATCAGGTAGTAATGAACCTGCGTCCACGAAAGGAACGTATACTATTCTGGATATGTGGGATCCTGATATGCCAGGCAGCACATATGGTATAGCGCTACAGGACGATGTTGCTAACAGCCTGTGGCTTGCCTGCTGGGGAGATGGATATGTTTACGAATACGACGTGAGCACAGGCAGTCCTACCGGTGACAATTGGGAGATAACAAACGGTATAAATGCCGATGACATGTGTTATTGTGAATATGGTAGCGGAAACCAGTTTTTCATTGGCGATTATGAATTCAGCAACATCGGTGTATTCGACGATTCCGGAGTATGGGTTAAAGCCCTTACTGGTCCTGCTTCCTTTTCTAACGTATACCCCATAGCCGCAGGACACGATATGCTTTATGCCGATAGACATGGGGAAATCGCATGGGGCGCCTACGATGGTACCGGAGCCTCAGTAACCTGGACCGTTGTAGCATCACCGATGTCAGCCTGTTACGGAATGGCTGTATACGGTGACTACGTTTTTGCCTGCTGCGGAGAAGAAGGTGAGGACAATATTTTCATCTTTAATATCAACGCAGATGGAAGCCTCGACTTAACCCCCGTATGGTCATGTGAGTTTGTCGAAATCGCTGGAGGTGCTAACGGAGGAATCGACTACGATGGCACAAACCTCTGGGTATACCCCCAGAACGATATGGTCTACAAACTGGATATCGACTGGAGCCCCTCAAGCCTCGAGAATTCAACCTGGGGACATATTAAAGCTGACTTCTAATCACATTCAGTTTATCCAAATATGCGTGAAGGAAGCAGGGTTCATCCCTGCTTCCTTTTTGTGTGCGCCGGGCATGACGCGCAGCGCCGATGACCGGGAAATGAAATGCCCTGGATAAATTATCTGTCGGAAGGATTGCTTCTTCTGGGGCTTTCTGCCTGAACTCTCACGGTTGACCCTACTCTTAGCCAGTTGTAGTTCCATCTGGCTGTAGTCTCGCCAAGTCTTATGCACCCGTGTGACTTTCTGGTGCCAAGAGAATTTGTGCCGGATAGAAAAGTCTGGTGAAAGCCTATCTGGCCGGAGGGATGTATACAGAGCCAGTAGGGCATTCTGATATTGTAAGAGCTGGACACAGGAGAACGTCTTCTGTACAGGACCTCGAATGTGCCGGTGGGAGTACCGTAACCCGCTCTTCCTGTGGATACCAGCGCCAGGTTTGCTTCCCTTCCGTTTTCCAGGAAAACAATGGTCTGCTGATCTATGAGAACGACTGCTTCCCGGGATGAAATTCTTACGGGAGCTTCCGCGGTACCAATGGATGTAGTACAGGACACAGAAAGTACCCCGAGAAAAATGCGAAAAAGTTCTGTAAGACAAATCAAATGTATAACCTCTCAGCGCACTGTAAACTGAATATTAATCCGCATGATGTCAATATTGACTTTCGGAAGGGAAAGGGTCAGATTTCATAACTGTGGATAATATTTTCTTGAATATCAATTACAAAATGAACGGAGGGTCAGATTTGACTTTATTAAGCTGTAATCGAAAAATGATTCTTATTGCAGTAGTAGTGACTGCTTTACTGGCAGCTTGCGCTTCACCGGCTGTGACCGGGATGAAGGTGCACATGCAGAACCAGGAGTACGACGAGATCATTAATCTTGCTGACAGTGTAATTGCCCAGGGAGATTCTCTGAACGCTGAAATCTGGTTCTGGAGAGGAAAAGCCCTTACCGAGAAAGTTGAATGGTCTGAGGCAGCAGAGTCATTCATTAAAGCAAACGAGCTTGATACAGACGGAGCACTGGCGATCAACGAATACTGGTTCGTCTTCTTTAACAGCGCTGCCAATAAAGTAAACGATGAAAACATCGAGTCTGCAGTTGAAATGCTGGAAATGGGCATGCAGATAGCTCCCGAAAGACCCGATTTTGAGCTTATGCTGGGCGATCTTGAACTCAGCACAAATAATGATCGGACAGCAGCCCTTGAAGATTATCAGAATGCCTCACAGAAGGCGGAAGCACTGGCGTCAGACATTCAGGAACTGATAAACAATACGGATGATCCATATATGCTTGATTATTACTCGCAGAACCTGGAACAGGCCAGAACACTTTGTATTCAGGCTCTTTTCAACTCGGGTAGTGTTCTGACCATGATAGCCCTGGACGCTACGGAAGAAGAAATGCCGGAGTACCTTGAGCAGGCACAGGATGCTTACAGCAAGGCACTGGATATCGATCCTACGAATATTGATATGCTGGATGCCCTCGCAGGAGCATATATGCTTCAAGGTGAGTATGAATCAGCTATTGGTATCTTCGACGAAGCTTTCGCTAACATAGAGCTTGGGCTTGCAGAAGGCTGGATGGAACAGGACGAAGCTGATCAGATCAAGGCAAACATGTTCGTCTCCAAGGGATACGCATATATTGAAATGGAAGAATTCCAGCAGGCGATAGCCGAACTGGAAAATGCGAGGAACCTTATAGGTGACGATTATATCGTTCTTTCAACCCTTGCTCATGCCAATTTTATAATGGAAAATTACGACGAATCTCTTTCAATCCTTGATTCTATTCTGATGATCGAAGGATTGACTCCCGATGAACTTGCCAATGCCTATTATACAAGGTACGCATGCTACAACAGGCAAGAATTGGATTCTGAAGCCGCAGAAACTCTGGAAACAGCCCTTGAATACACGCCTGACAATGCCAACTACTGGCGCTATCTTGCAAGCACCTACAGCCGCCTTGGCCGCAGGAATGACGCTATCAGTGCTATGGAAACGGCAAACGAGCTTGATCCCGAAAACGACTGACATCAGAATACACTGAAACTAAAAGGGAAGGGCTTTTGCCCTTCCCTTTTAGTTTATAATTCTAATTCATTTACTCATTCATAAATCCACGCGAAGTCAGATAGAAGTTTTGAAGTGGAAGCAAAAGTCGAAGCGATCAGTCGCTGCTGATGCTTACCATGAGCTGATTCTTCTGAACGGTATCATCCATTTTAACATGCAGCTGTTTTACTCGGCCCTGTATTGTTGAGCATATCTCATTATGCATCTTCATGGCATCGAGAAGAAGCAGTACATCGCCAGGCTGAACACTGTCACCTTCGGACACTTTTACATCAACTATGGTTCCGGGTATGAAAGCCCTCACCTCTGAGGGATCTGGTACCCCTTCGTACGGCTTCCTGCTGTATTCAGGTATCTCTGTGGAGTATTCAGTATCGTCTATAGTGAGTTTATCCAGTTTTTTTTCCATGATATCCCGCCTTTACAGAGGTATGTTTCTGTGGGGACGGCCTGTTCTGAACTGTTTGGTCATAGAGAGGACTTTGATCAGTGTGTCCCTGGTTTCGCTGGATTTTATTATGGTGTCAATGTATCCTTTTTTCGCGGCAACGTAGGGATTGGCGAATTTCTCTTCGTACTCATCAACCTTTTCCTGTCTATATGCATCAGGGTCGTCAGCAGCAGCAATCTCTCTTCTGAATATTATATTTGCTGCACCTTCGGGCCCCATTACCGCAATCTCTCCGCTGGGCCAGGATGCGACGAACGTTGCTCCGAGGTGCCTGCTGCACATGGCAATGTAAGCCCCACCGTAAGCTTTCCTCATGATAACTGTCATCTTGGGAACAGAAGCCTCGCTGTAGGCGAAAAGAATCTTTGCCCCGTGTCTGATTACTCCTGCGTGTTCCTGATCCGTTCCCGGAAGGTATCCGGGAGTATCCACCATAGTCAGCAGGGGAATATTGAAACAATCGCAGAATCTTATGAACCTGGCCGCCTTGTCCGAAGCATTCACATCAAGAACACCGGCCAGAACCCTGGGTTGATTCGCTATGATCCCTATGGGCCTGCCGGCAAGCCTTGCGAAGCCGACAACAATATTCCTTGCGTAGTGCTCGTGTACTTCAAAGAAATCGGAAGCATCTACAATGCCCCGGATAATCTCTTTTACGGAGTAGGCCTGCCTGCGGTTGTCAGGAATAACATCATCACCAAGAGGCCGGTCGGGGGGAATGGGTTTTCTGACCGGAGGGATTTCCTTTGAGTTGGCCGGGAGGAAGGATAGAAGTTTCTTGACGCTATTGAATGCTTCCGCTTCACTGTTTGCATAGAAGTGGGCGTTGCCGGTGATGGAAGCATGGGTCATTGCGCCTCCCAGCTCTTCCTGGGTTACTTCTTCCCCCAGTACGGTTTTGATCACCTGTGGCCCGGTTATGAACATGTGGGATATTTTGTCGACAACGAATACGAAATCCGTAAGGGCGGGTGAATAGACCGCGCCACCCGCACAGGGGCCTAGAATGACGGAAATCTGAGGAACATCTCCACTGAGCCTGGTATTACGGTAGAATAGCTCGCCGTAGCCGCAGAGGGATTCTACTCCTTCCTGAATTCTGGCTCCACCGGAGTCGTTTATTCCTATAAGGGGTATTCCAGCGTCCGCTGCGCAATCCATCACCTTAACTATTTTCATTGCATGAGCTCTTCCGAGGGATCCTCCGGCTACAGTAAAATCCTGTGCGAATACCGCGACTGGTCTGTTCTGAACTTTTCCATAGCCGGTAATGACTCCATCCCCGGCCAGTTCCTTTCTGTCCATTCCAAAATCCTTCATGGAATGCTCTACGAAGAGGTCTGTCTCCAGAAAGGAATCCTTATCCAGCAGTAGATTCTCCACACGCTCTCTGGCAGTGTGCTTTCCCTTTTTTTTCTGTTTTTCGATAGCTTTGTCACCACCGCCTTTAAGCTTGCTGGACAGCCGCGTAAGAAAATCGTTAACAGATTTCTTTATTGACATTATTTATCCCCTCAATTTTTCTCTGGCAAAACAGTCATTGGTGTTATTCTTTCGGGGATATACTTCCCGCGGAGCATTCATCCCGTTCTAATATGGATTCAACTTCAAACGTAAGATAATTCAGTTGCCTTAGCAAGTGGTAGTCTTATTTTACTGCTTCTGTTGAATCGTTCATCCGGAGGTATCGGATTTGTTTCATGAAAGTCTTCGAGATTCTATCCAATGTGCTGACGATGAAATTTCTTCATTGGTCACTCCAGATATCATTGGTGTTTTCAAATATGGAAAGAGCGGGAACATTGTCTGGAAGGTCATCTTCCCATCTGAGTCCCACAATCAGTTTAATGGTAGTAAATAGACTGCTTCTCGTTATTCCACTTGGAGTTGTGCCGTTTATCCCTTCTCCCGCAAAGGCGCACCACCCCCTTGTATCAGGGATTTCAGAAATGGAGAACAGTACAATTCTGTATCGGGACAGAATATCCGGAGCTGTCCAGTATTCAGCCATTTGAATTACTGAGGGTACGTCGGGAATTCTGAAGACCATAAGAATAAGATCAGGCTTGTACATGTCGAACAACCCCAGAAGAACATCCTGACGACTGGTATTATTCAGCCATGCAGTCCCGGGGATTTCATCAAGGAGCTCTTCTGGATGCGATCTTACATTGCCGCTGCTGTCTACCCATATCTGGATATGATCCCTGTTTATCTCGTAATCGAGGCAGCTGTCACTGATGAGAGCCACAAACATATTATTTTCAAGAGCTTCGCTGACAATCTGACTGTTTTCAGGGACCGACACATCCGAGAGGGTGTCTCGGAGATCGGGAATAAGCACTGAAGTCGACACATTGTTACGGCCCGATGAGATATCCCAGGGCAGACTGCAGGATATTCCGATATCCCTGAACTGAATGATAATAACTGGAGAGTAATCTGAAAGGGCGTTGTCAGGCTTTTCGGCGTTTCCACCACATCCTGCTATGACAAGTAGAAGTACCAGGATAAATCGGCTCAAGGTTGCCTCCATGATTGTTTTTCGTTTGCAGCCGGAAATATAACCAAAAGCCTCCAGAACGTTAACTTCAATAAAAAAGCAGGGACCCTGAAAAGGATCCCTGCATGAGAGGAGATCAGAATTTATCTTGTGAGAACCACTTTCTGTCCGGAGATCTGATCGTTTGCGAACAGCATGATGAAGTAGGTTCCGTTTGACAGGTTCGGTCCTTCGAACTGTACCGAGTGAGAGCCAGCCTGTATCTCATCGTCAATAAGCGTGGCAGCAATTCTTCCGCTCATATCGTAAACACATATCCTGGCATTTCCATTGGCAGGAAGGTCGAAGGTTACATAATCACCGGCCTGGATAGGATTGGATGAGACGTTCAGGTTAAGAAGGTCGGTGTTTGAAGGGGGTCCTTCCATGCCTGTCCCAAGGCTGGTTATTTCGAAAGTGTAGTTGTGATTCATGGGATAATTTGTCATGAATGCCGGGAAGAAAATGGCAGCGTCCCATCCATCAGCACCCACTGTAATGGTTAAATAACCTGATGTTGGGTTGCAGTCGTACCAGTTGAAGTAGAATACACTCAATACAAGTTAACGTTCATACAGTGATTCGGGTTCCCGGAGTACAATTCCGAGGTTGCACCGGATCTGCTTCATCATCATAGTCGGGCTTTGGAGGTTAATGTAAATGAGAATTACTTTCTACGGGGCGGCACAGTCGGTTACCGGTTCAAAACATTTGCTGGAGGTTAACGGTAGAAGAATACTTCTGGATTGCGGTCTGCATCAGGGTCACAGAAAGGACAACGAGAAGCTGAACAGGGATATGCCCTTCAATCCGGGAGAACTCGATTCGATAATCCTTTCCCATGCCCATATTGATCATTCGGGGAACCTTCCCGGAGCCGTGAAACACGGTTTCAGTGGTATGATAACCTGTACCTTCGCGACCAGAGACCTTGCGGCGATAATGCTTCCCGACAGCGCACACATTCAGAAGTACGATATTCAGTATTTGAATAAGAAAAGGAAGAAGAAGGGTCTGAAGCCCCTTGAACCCCTTTACGATGCTGAAGATGTTACGGAAACGCTCAAGCATTTCATGTCCATACCTTACAACAGATCATTCCCCCTTTTTCCCGATATCTCCCTCAGGTTTCTGGAAGCAGGACATATACTGGGTTCCGCACAGGTGGAACTCACAATAAAGGAGAAAGGAACTCAAAGAATTCTCCTTTTTTCGGGAGATCTGGGCAGACCCGGAAGGCCCATTCTGAAAGATCCTGACACAGATGCAAATGCGGATATTCTAATCATGGAAAGCACATACGGCGGCAGGAATCACGGGAAGCAGGAGGAGTCGCTGCAGAAGTTCAGCGGTATCATCAACAGAACGTTCAAATCCGGCGGTAAGCTTATAATCCCATCTTTCAGCGTAGGACGGACCCAGGAAATCCTTTACGACATCCATGAGTTGGTGGCCCGGAATGAGATGCCCCCAATGAAAGTCTATGTGGATTCTCCTTTATCTTTTGACGCTACTGAGGTTTACAAGCTGCACCAGGAGTGTTTCGACAGCCGTATGCGGGATTACCTTTACAGCAATCAGAGTCCCTTCCAGTTTGAAGGTCTTCATTTCATACAGGGGGTCGGTGAATCCAAGGCTCTGAATTATGATTCCAGCCCCATGATTATCATATCCGCCTCAGGAATGTGCGAGAATGGAAGAATTCTTCATCATCTCAAGAATAATATCGGAGATGAAAGAAGTACTGTGCTCGTGGTCGGGTTCATGGCGATGCATACGCTGGGTCGAAAACTGGTGGAAGGTGAGAAACAGGTTAAGATATTCGGCGAGGAGTACACTGTGAACTCCCGTGTTGAAGTTATTAACGGTTTTTCAGCCCACGCTGATTCCGATGCTCTTGTTGACTACGCTGAGAAAGTCGGAAGTAATGCTGAGAGTATATTTCTTGTTCATGGCGAGCCCGATCAGAGCGGAATACTTTCGAACAGGATTGAGGACAGGATAAATAAAATCCCAATTGTTCCCGCAAGGGGCGAAACGTATGAACTGTGAAGTTGCGGGAACATTATTTGTACTGCACGAATACATCGACTGATAACAAGAAAACGTGAAACGCTGGAGACGATATGACCTTTTTTACCTGTATTATTTTTGCTCTTTCAGGGATTTTCACTGTTGATTACCAACCTCCGCCCGATGGAATCGGTTCGGAAATACTGCTCCTGAACACAAGATCTTTTGGTATGGGTGGAGTATGTGCAGGAGTGCCTGATAGTACGAGTTTTTCCATGCTTAATCCCGCTGCTTCCGCCTGGACCCGTGATGGAGGCGTGTGCTTCGGGGGAAGATACAGTGAAGGTGATGTAAAAGCCTGGGATAATCAACTTGGTTTCCCGATGGTATCGGCCTTTGTGCCCCTTCCCGGAGGAATTGTCATATCCGGAGCCATAGAAGGCAGAAGCAGACTTGATACTGAACTTCAGGAAGCTGTTAATGATAATTACACAGGAGAATTTACCTGGTCCGGCGGCTTCGCGGAAACCTATACAGGCATATCCGTCAGAACCAACGACTGGCTGGCCTTTTCATTTGGAGGACGATGCTCCTTCGGAAATATACTTTCGGATATAATTCTGGTTTCAACAGACAGTATTCCTCCTATACCGGTCAATTCGGTTTACCGGGACGATGCCCGTTTCAGAATGGCATGGGGCGGTACACTCGGGGTACTTATCAACACTGACCGGTTAGGGTTGGGATTCTCAATATCAACTGACAGGAAGGGAACTCTTGACGTAGACAGGGATTTTATTTCGACCGGATTGGCGGACAGCTCCAGCAGAATGTATTCTCTTCCGGGTGAAGTATCCGCTGGAATATCTTTCAGGCCGATTGAAAGGCTTCTTATAGGTATGGATATTTACAGTAGAAAAGCTATGAACATCCTCGACAGCCATACGGATGACGGAAGTGTATATTCAATCGGAGCTGAGATCAATGTAGAAGGTGGCATTTCGGCCCGCTGCGGATTCAGTCATATGAATGGATTATGGAGGAACGGGGCAGATACCTTCACCGCGGGTGCCGGATACAGTTTCAGCGAAGAAAGGGCCGGGATAGATATCGCCGCCGGTTATCAGTACTGGCATGACCTTCAGGACCGCTTCCGGGAGGAAACAGTGTTATGTGTTTCATTATGGGTTACTGAGAAATGGCTGGGACGATAGGTGCTTCAGAAGGAACCGTTGCCATAGTCCCCGCCAGGTACTCTTCCACAAGACTGCCCGGAAAGCCACTGGCCGACATAGCAGGCATTCCCATGATAATCAGAGTACTTCAGGGGATAAGCGGTTCCGTTGACAGAGCAGTAGCAGCAACCGATGATAAACGTATCATGGATACCGTTGAAAACGCCGGTTTTGAGGCTGTTTACACTGGAGAAGCCATATCAGGTACTCACAGGGTCTTCGATGCCTGGAAAATGCTGGGCTTCCCCGGAGAAATCATAATAAATGTGCAGGGCGATGAACCGCTTGTTAATGAAAACTGGATCAATTCCCTCACCGCGATACCTCCAGAAGATAATCAGGTTGTAACACTTGCCAGGGAAACACCAGCAGAACTCACCGGATCACCGGATTCGGTAAAAGTTGTCCTTAACGAAGAGCATGAAGCTCTCTATTTCTCCAGGTATCCCATCCCTCATGGTGCTGATAATCTTCTGGAACACATCGGAATTTACTCGTTCAGTCCCGAGTCACTTAGAAACTGTGCCGCAGCGGGGAATACGCGCCTTTCCAGAGCTGAAAGGCTTGAACAGCTTGCGTGGCTTGAACGGGGAATTCGAATCCGTGTTGTTACAGGTGAATTTTACGGAATAGGTGTTGATACTGAGAAAGATCTTAAAAGGGCGGTGGAATATTTCAGTACATGACAGAACTCCATTATTTATAATTGGTCCGTGCAGTCTTGAATCCAGGGAAATATCCATGAGAGTTGCCGAATTCACGGCAGAACTTCTGGGATCAATGGATCATCAAACCGGGTGGGTTTTCAAGGGATCCTTTATGAAGGATAACCGAACCAGCCGCGATTCTTACCGGGGTCCGGGAATGGATGAGGGTTTGAGGATACTGGAAGAGGTTTCTGAATCGTTTGGTGTCAGAACCATTACCGATATTCACAATGCGCAGCAGGCAGTTCCTGTAGCCCAGGTTGTAGATGTTATACAGATCCCCGCATTTCTGTGCCGGCAGACTTCGATTCTTGAAGCTGCAGGAGCTACGGGAAAACCTGTGAATATAAAAAAAGGTCAGTTCATGAATCCTGAAAATATGAAGGGTGCTGTAGTGAAGACTTCTGAAGCAGGATGTCCGGAAATATGGCTTACCGAAAGAGGTACCTTTTTTGGTTACGGTGATCTTGTTGTTGATTTCCGTTCACTTTCTGTAATGAGAGGGTTCTCAGACATGGTTATTCTGGATGTAACTCATTCCCTTCAGCGCCCGGGAGCAGCCGGGGGGGAAAGCGGTGGTTATCGGGAGTACGCTCCCGCTCTTGCAAGGGCAGGTGCGGCATGGGGTGTTGACGGTCTCTTTATTGAGACGCATCCTGACCCCTCATCGGGGCTTAGTGATTCCGCGACAATGGTTGATTTCGATACTCTTGATTCCATGGTAAGGAGCGCTGTTTTTCATTGGGAAGGCCTGTAATGCGTCTTGACGGGATAAAACTGCTGGCTCTGGATGTTGACGGAGTACTTACCGATGGTGGATTGTACTATGGTCCTGAGGGTGCTTTTCAAAAATTCAATTCAGCCGACGGAGCGGGGATAATAGAGCTCCGAAGGAGGGAGTTCCCGATTGCTCTTGTTTCCTTCAGGGATTTCCCCGCTACCAGGAGAAGGGCAGCTGACCTGGGGATAGAATTGCTGTGTCTGGGCAGCGCCGAGAAGGATGAAGCCCTCAGAAATATCTGTGGAAACATGTCAATTGACACTGAAGCCGCATTATTCATGGGTGATGGTCTTATGGACCTGCCCGCCATAAGGACTGCAGGCATAGGAGCCTGTCCTTCAAATGCTCACCTCCTCGTAAAAGCTGAATGTGATATCGTTACGAAAGCGGCCGGCGGAGAGGGAGCGGTCAGAGAGGTTGTGGATATGCTCCTTGGGAGTCTGGGAAATGGCTGATCTGTACGAAGAAGCTCTGAGGGTTCTCAGTATCGAGGCGAACTGGCTCGAAGCTACAGGAAAACTTGTCGAACAGACCTTTGCACGGTCGGTGGAGATCCTTGCCGGAACCGAGGGCAAAATAGTCATTTGCGGTATGGGTAAATCCGGGCATGTGGGAAGAAAGATAGCCGCAACCATGACCAGTACGGGAAGTCCGGCGTACTTCCTTCATCCATCTGAGGGGATCCATGGAGATCTTGGAATACTTCAGAAGAACGATGTTGCCCTGGTTCTCTCCAAAAGCGGGGAAACGGAAGAGATAGCCCTGCTTCTTCCCTGTTTCATGAGATTGAAGATTCCCATTGTCGCCATAACCGGATCCGACGATTCGCTGCTGTCTCGAGCAGCTGATGTGATTCTGCCCCTTCCTGATATGAAGGAAGCCTGTCCCTACGATCTCGCGCCCACAGCAAGCACAACCTCAATGATGGCACTGGGAGATGCACTCGCGATGGCGCTGCTTAAGATACGAGACTTTTCCTTCGATGATTTCGCGCAGGTTCATCCTGGTGGAATTCTTGGCAGGAAACTGCTCACAAGGGTAAGCGACCTGATGGTTTCCGATTCCCTTCCTGAAACAGATGAATCGGTACCCCTTGCTGAAGCGATAGCAATGATGACGGGTCATCGAGGTGTATGTTTCTCAACTGACGATGATGGGAAGCTCAGCGGGATTTTTGTCTACGGAGACCTTGGCAGGCTTATGAAAAACAGAACCAACGTGCTTGACCTGACACTAGAAGATGTTCTTGTACGGGAACCTGCAACCTGTTTCAAGGAAGAGCTTGCGACCATTGCTGTTTCCAGAATGGAAGAACTCGGAATAACCTGCCTTGTGGTTATAGACCATGATCGGGTACCTGTGGGTATTCTCTATCTTCACGATGCCCTCCAGGCAGGTGTGAAATAGAATTGTAATGGGATCCAATCTTCCATTCCGCCGATTCAGGCATTTACTGGAGCTTCCTATGGTGAAGTTACTGGTTTTAATCGGACGAATCATTCCAAGGAAACTCATCTGGGCGACTGCCTGTATTCTAGGTTCTATCGCTTCCATGATTCCCGGCAGATCCCGTAGGATATTCAATATAAATGAAAAACACATCATCCAGCCCTGCGGTTTAAGAGTTCATCTAAGCCATGTTTACAGGTACATTATTACAGGGATGATCGACTTCATCAATCTCAATTGCAGGTCGGATGAAAATTTTCTTCAGGTGATGGAAATTCGAGGAGAGGAACACATGAGGGCGGCACTTTCCCTTGGGAAGGGAGTAATCGCCATAACTGCGCACTACTCGGCATGGGAACTTATACCAAGAGCTATTCAGCTTGAGGGGCATAAAATAGGCATTATTACGAGAAAGCTGGCTCATGAAGGTACATCCAGGTATTTCAACAGCCTTCGGACCAGGCACGGAACAGAGCTTATTGACAGAGGAAGTGGTATTGCAAAGCTCATGCGGGTGTTGCGTGACAATACTGCTGTGGGTATCTTGATAGATCAGGATACCCTTGGAGTGGAAAGTGATTTTGTTGATTTCATGGGTCTTCCCGCAAGGACACCTGTTGGCTCGTCGCAGCTGGCTCTGAGGTTTGGAATACCCGTTCTTACACTGCATATATCCAGAAGAGAAAACGGGAAATACATGCTTGAGATCGATGAACCTCTTGACCTTTCTGCGTACGAGGGGGATAAGGGTTATATTGAACTTACGGCTGATCTGACCGGAAGGATTGAGGAGTGGATACGTGAAGATCCCGAACAATGGATCTGGATTCATGAGCGCTGGGCTCGCCGTCCTGGTGGGGCTCCTGGCCTGCGGTAACTCAGATAACGCTGATATGGATCCCGATCGGGAACCGATGCAGACAGTTGAGGATTTTACACTGGTTCAGTCCCTGAAGGGTGACCGATCCTGGCGCCTTGTGAGCGAAGTAGCCGTTTATACCGAAGGTGACAGTCTGCTTCTTATCTCGGATGTTGATCTGACCTTCTTTGAAGAGGATATTCCAACAACAATTCTGAAAGGCGACTCAGGACGTGTTGAACTGCAGACTGGCCTCATGAGAATATGGGGCGATGTCAACGCTGAAACGGATGACGGAAGGTATCTGGAAACCCAGGAGATAGTCTGGGATAATGAAATGGAAATCTTTCACACCGACTGTCTGGTTGTAATGACAATTCCGGATTCGGCAGGGGAAACTGTGCTTTCCGGGAGAGGTGTTGATCTTGATACCGGTCTCGGAGCGGTTGAGGGCGTTGATATTGAAGAGGATTTCACAGCTGTATACTCTGGAGACCTGGAACTTGAATAACCTGCTGCCCGTCCTCTGCTCAATTCTATTGGCCGGCACCGGTGTTTTTACAACATCAGCTGACAGGGCGGTAAGCAGGGATACGGATACGGAAGAGATGGTGATTGACCTGATTGACAATGTAGTTGTCACCGATGGATCCGTAACTGTAACTTCCGACAGTGGAACCGTATGGCAGGAATCAGGTAACGCGGTCTTCTACAGTAATGTAACCGTTGAAGCTGATTCCCTTACAGGAACTTCTCACTACCTTGAATATCTCAAGGAAGCTGGAATGATAACTATGACCGGCAGTGTTGTGCTTACCGATGGAGAAACGGTTCTGGAAGCCGGAGAAGTGGTCTATTTTCGGGAATCCCGTAAGGCTACAGCAAGGGAAAATGTGGTCATGACAGGCCCGAGCCTGGGCAGAGTTGAAGGACAGTATGCGCTGTACGACCGAGAAAGAGGAAGCCTTTTTATAACGGTTGATCCTGTCCTCAGAAGAGTGGAGGACGGTGACAGTCTGATTGTTATTGCTGACAGACTGGAGTTCTTTCCTGAAGATAATTCTGCGGAAGCCCAGGGCAATGCTTCGGTTTCAATGCCTGATATGGATTTCTATTCCACTTCAGAGTATTTGCGGTATTTCGGCGACGAGGACCGTTTCGAGCTTTTTGGTTCACCGGTTCTTCAGTCCGAGGACAGTGAGCTGTCCGGAGACTGGATGGAGATACTGCTGGAATCTTCGGGTGATCCCCGTTCCGTCAGGATAGAGGGGGGTGCCTCCGGTCATTTCCTTGATACCGGTGTTGACCCTCCGGCTGAAACATGGTTCTCGTCGGAACGGGCTTTCTTCGCATTCGAGAACAATGATCCTGATTCCGTGATGCTCACAGGGTCCGCAACACTCCGGATGAAATCCGGTGGTGAAGCTGCGTCAAGAAATGAAATGAACACCGTCAGAGGTAATACTCTGCTCATCAGTTTTGAGGATGGGGAGGCAGTGGAAGTCATCGTATCGGGCAATGTAACCGGAACGTACAGCTACCTTGGAGGTAATCCGTGACCGCTGTTAAAGTCAGAAATGCTGAACCGGAGATTCTAAGAACTGACAAACTGGTCAAGAAGTACCGGAAAAGGGCGGTCGTCAACGGTATATCCCTGTCCGTCAGGAGGGGGGAGATCGTTGGACTTCTTGGGCCGAACGGGGCCGGGAAAACAACTACTTTCAACCAGATAGTAGGTTTCATCAGGCCTGACTCCGGTGATGTATATATGGATGATGTAACACTTACTCACCTGCCCATGTATAAAAGATGCAGGCTTGGAATAGGTTATCTGCCACAGGAATCAAGTGTGTTCAGAAAGCTTTCCGTTGCTGACAACCTGATGAGTATTCTTGAGACAACCGGATTGAATAAGAAGGAGAGAAAGAAAAGACAGGCTCAACTCCTTGCGGATCTTGGAATTGAGAAGGTTGCTGATCAGAAGGCTTACACACTGTCCGGTGGAGAGAGAAGAAGAGTTGAGATAGCAAGAGCTCTTGTCACAGATCCTGCGTTTCTGCTTCTGGATGAACCCTTTGCGGGGATAGATCCTATAGCTGTTGATGATATTCAGTGTATCGTAAGGGAACTCAGGGTAAGGGGGCTTGGTATTCTCATCACCGATCATAACGTAAGGGAAACCCTTGAGATCACCGACAGGGCGTATATCATGTACGATGGGAAGATTCTGATATCCGGTTCGGCTCAGGAGCTTGCAGACGACCCCGAAGCCAGAAAGATCTATCTGGGAGAAAGGTTCAGACTGTAGTATGGCCGATTTCAGGCTGAATCAGAATCTTCGAATGGTCCAGACCCAGAAACTGGCGCTTACCCAGAAGATCCGGCAGGCTCTGGAAATTCTCCAGGTTCCATCCCTGGACCTTGAGAATCTGATAAAGCAGGAACTCCAGGAAAATCCACTTCTTGAGCAGAGCGGTCCTGAGGAAAGAAGAGTGGATGAAAAAATTAATGCAGATGAGAACCGCGAGAGGGAAGAGTCATGGGACGAGGAGCCTTCCAGAAGCGACAGCAAGGAAGATGATACTCTCGATATTCTGAGGAAACTGGACGAGCACTCCGGTGACAGTTGTACAGGACCCTACCGTGGTGATGAGGAGCCCTGGATTCGTGAACCCCCAAGCGAATCAACGCTTTACGAGTTTCTCCTTAAACAGGTATGGTCGATCATGCTTCCCCGCGACCTTGAGGAAGCTGTGGTTTATGTTGTCTACTCTCTTAACAGGCATGGATTATTGTCACTGCCGATTTATGAATTGCAGTCAGCATGGGAAGGAGACCCCGATCTCATTGTACAGGCAGTAAAGATCGTTCGTACTCTTGAACCCACCGGTGTTGGCGCGCTAAGCGCCAGCGGTGCTCTCGAGATGCAGCTGGAAGAACTGGGATACGAGCATGACAGTCTTGAGTACAGGATTGTAGCTGAGCATTTCAGTGAAATCGCTGAGAGAAAGATCAAGGATATAGCAGCGGCAGAAGGCGTATCACCACATACGATTCAGGAAGCGGTTGATCGAATATCTGTTCTTAATCCGTGGCCTGGTAACGAATTCTCGTCTGCGGCAAATACGGCTGTAATACCTGACATTATCATTATCAAGATAGATGACCATTTCGAGGCAATTCTCAACGACAACAGATTTCCGCATCTGATGATATCCACAAGGAACAGACGGATACTTGAATCACCCGGTACTTCCTCGAAGGAGAGGGAATACGTTAAGAATAAGTTCCGGAAAGCTTCATGGTTCATAAAAGCTATAAGACAGCGGCAGGAGACCGTCACCAGAATAGGAGAATTCATAGCTGATTACCAGAGGGATTTTTTCGAGCGGGGTATTGAGGGATTGCGGCCCCTTACACTGCAGATTGTAGCCGATGTTCTTGGGTACAATCAGTCCACTATCAGTCGAGCTATAAACGGGAAGTACGTTCAGTCACCAAAGGGAATTCACGAGATGAGGTTCTTCTTCAGCAGAGCTCTTCCGGGTGGCAGCGGGGAAGTCTCCAGCAGAACCGTCAAAGACGAACTCAGGAAAATCATAGAAACGGAAGACGAGAGCAAACCTCTGTCCGACGCGAAGCTTGTTCTGGCACTGGAGGCGGCCGGTATGGAAGTCAAGAGGCGAACGGTCGCAAATTACCGGTCGGAATTGAATATTCTATCCGCGAATAAAAGAAAAAGATACTGATTATCCGGAAAGGCGGTACCGATGGATAAACCCGGAATTGAACTTGTAAACATCGATTTTCCCGAAGGCTGTAACATTATTTTCGGGCAGTCCCACTTTATTAAAACCGTTGAAGATCTGTACGAAGCGGTAATAGGCACTGTTCCCGGAGCCCGGTTCGGATTGGCATTCTCCGAAAGCTCGGGCCCGAGACTGATAAGAAGCGACGGGAGTGACCTTGAGCTGAAATCTATCGCTGAGAAGAACCTTCTGAAGCTTGGATGCGGCCACACTTTCCTTATTGTGTTGAACGGAGTTTTTCCAATACAGATATTGAATCAGGTGAAAAATGTGCCCGAAGTCTGCAGGATCTACTGTGCCACAGCCAATCCGCTGCAGGTTATTGTCGGTCGGTCGCAACAGGGAGGCGGGGTTATGGGAGTAATAGATGGAGAACCGCCACTTGCCGTTGAAATAGAAGAGGATATCGAAAATCGTGTCGAACTCCTGAAAAGAATAGGGTACAAAAGATAGTATCCCGTATTTAACTCCCTTCGCGTATCCAATCGAACGTATTTTTTATTGCTTCCTCAACCGGAATTGATGGTTCCCATCCAGTTAGCATGTTTGTCAGGCCATCCTCTATGGGCCATTCCGCTGCCAGCAGTTCCCTGCATTTGTCCCTGCTGAAGAAAGATGCTGTTCCGGCAGCGGACGCAAGGGCTTCCGACATGAATCCCGCGGCGCGAACCAGAAAGGGAGGAATTCTGATATGAAGTATTCTTCTGCCAGCCGCTTCTTCCAGGATCCTATGGAAATCCTTCCATGAGAAGAGTTTCCCGTAGGATGGTTCAAGTGTCTTTCCAACAGCGTCACTATAATCCGGAAGGTCTGCTATCAGTCTCGCGAGGTCCCTGACGTAAACCAGACAGAACCCTTTACCGTTTATCAAGGGGGATACGAAAATACCTTTTAGAGCAAGTTTCATTACAGGTGTGGAAGCCGGATCGCCGGGCCCGAAAATTGCAGGGGGACGCAATATCACCCAGTTGTCCGTATCCCTGACGGCGAATTCTCCCAGAAGTTTGCTTCTTCCGTAATCGGTTACAGGTCCGTTTCCTGTCGGTCCCGATGCTGCCTGGCTGGAAACGAAGATGAAGAGGGCGTTCGACGCATACCTCTCTCTTGCGGTCAGAATATTCTTCGTTACAAGAGCGTTGGCTCTGTCGAATTCCTCCTGGCTTGCGGCACTGGTCGCGCCGGCTGCGTGTACAATCATATCGGCATCGGCAATTGCCTCAGCCATCGAATCCGGATTCATAAAGTCCACTCGCGCAAATTCACATTCATCGGGCAAATTTCTCAGCGATGAGGATTCCCTCAGAAGGGCGTGAACAGACATGCCCTTGTCCATCATTATCTTTATAATATGACTTCCGAGGAAACCTGAAGCGCCGGTAATTATTGCTTTATTCATATTTGCCGGAATCCGTTGACTTTTGAGGGTATACTGATTAATTTCTTCCGCAATGCTACATATTGATTCAACCAATGACAAGGTGTAATATGAATAACCTGCCCAACGATGTATTTCAGAAATGTTACGATTACGAAAGACTTGATAA
Organism: Candidatus Aegiribacteria sp.; assembly: GCA_030600545.1. Classification (GTDB taxonomy): domain Bacteria; phylum Fermentibacterota; class Fermentibacteria; order Fermentibacterales; family JCC-6; genus Aegiribacteria. The sequence continues at coordinate 39,824 of JAUVLV010000001.1, forward strand.
GGTGGTTAAATCAGGTCTCTATCCATACTTTGTACCACTGAGCGGGCATGTCGGGGCAGAAATGGAGATCGAAGGCCACAGTATAATCATGCTGGGTTCGAACAATTATCTGGGTCTTACCGATCATCCAAAGATTATGGAGAAGGCGAAGGAAGCCATTGATAAGTACGGCACCGGTTGTACCGGAAGCCGGTTTCTGAACGGAACTCTTGACCTCCATATCGAGCTTGAGGAAAGACTGGCACAATTTCTCAATAAGGAAATGGTTATCACTTTCAGTACAGGGTTCCAGTCCAACCTGGGGGTCATTTCAACTATTGCAGGCCGTAACGACATCATATATCTGGACAGGTTGGATCACGCATCAATAATTGATGGTGCAAGAATGAGCTACGGCAGAGTTTTGAAATTCAGGCATAACGATCATGAGCATCTAAGGTACCTGCTGGAAAATAACAGGGAACATCCAGGCGTGATTGTCACCGATGGTGTTTTCAGCATGGAGGGAGACCTGGCCAATATTCCCGGCCTGATCGAGATAAGCAGGGAATTTGGAGTAAGGCTGATAGTTGACGATGCACACGGAGTAGGTGCCATGGGTCCAAGGGGCAGAGGAACGGCCGAGCATTTCGGGTGCCATGATGAAGTGGATATACTCGTTGGTACATTCAGTAAATCTTTTGCATGTGTTGGAGGATTCGCGGCGGGACCTGCCAGAGTAATGGATTATATCAAGCATACCGCCAGGACTATGATATTCTCCGCAAGCCTTCCACCTGCAGCTGTAGCGACTGTTATTGCAGCGCTCGATGTTTTGGAGCAGGAACCGGAACTTATTTCCAATTCTCACAGGGCTGCCGAGAGGGCCAGGCAGGGACTGGCCTCATTGGGATTCAATGTAGGCAATTCCGAAACGCCGATTGTACCGATAATTGTAGGAGACGAGTATCAGACACTTCTGTTTTGGAAGAGACTTTTTCAGGAAGGGGTTTTTGCCAATCCTGTTATCAGCCCCGCGGTTGCCAATGGGGGTGAAATGCTGCGAACCAGCTATATGGCTACCCATACCGATGATATGATAGATCGAGCGCTGGATATTTTCGAGAAGTGCGGCAAAGAACTCGATTTAATTTAATCCTGGAGGTTCGATGTCCTTTTCAATCGAGGAAGTAAACGGCAGGAAGCTGCTTCGTGAATTCATAAACCTCCCTTTCGAACTGTACAGTAACGATCCCAACTGGGTACCTCCGGTGAAGTATTTCCAGAGGGAGCTTTTCAACAGGAAGAAGCATCCTTTCCATGAGCATGGGGAAGTAACTGTATTCCTGGCCAGAAATGGGGAAGGCGGGGTTGTTGGCCGGATCGTATCCATCGTAAATCACGCACACAACGATTACCATAATGAAAGAACAGGATTCTTCGGATTTCTGGAGGCAGCGAAAGACGAAGAACTTTTCAGCCTTCTCCTGTCAGCTGCCGAAGAGAAACTGCGTACAGCCGGCATGGATAAGGCCCGGGGGCCTATGAATTTCTCCACAAATGAGGAATGCGGACTCATGGTCAGAGGGTTCGATTCCCCTCCGCTGATTATGATGACCTACAATCCGCCCTGGTATGCGGATATGATTGAGGGAACAGGTTACAGGAAGTTAAAGGATCTCTACGCCTACTACCTTGATTCAGCTGTTTCTGACTATTCAAGAATATCACGGGTAGCGGGGCTTGTCAGAAAGAGGGCAAATGCGGTCATCAGGGATATTTCCGTAAAACATATTCATAAAGAGGTTCCCATAATAATGGATATCTACAATGAATGCTGGGAGGATAACTGGGGATTCGTTCCCATGACCCAGCTGGAAATAGATATGATGGCGGACGAACTCAGGATGACAATGATTCCTCAGCTTGCTCCGATAGTTGAAATAGATGGAGAACCGGTAGCTTTCGCAGTTGCCATTCCCGACGCGAATCAGGCATTCAAGCGAGCTGGGGGAAGCCTTTTCAAGGCTGTTATTGCACTGAAAGTGCCACTGTTCAGAACAAGTATCAATCAGGTAAGGGTGCTGCTTCTGGGAGTCAGAAAGGCATTTCGTGGACGGGGCCTTGAAGCCCTGCTGATCGACAGAATCATCGAGTCAAGTAAAAAGAGAGGCATGGGAAGAGGAGAACTTTCATGGATTCTGGAAGATAACGAGCCTATGAGAAGGATACTCGAGAAGACTTTTCATGCTGATCAGTATCGAACTTACAGGATATATCAGAAGAATATTTGATTTAGAAGGACAAGAATGACCTCAGAAGAACTCAAACAACTCTATTTTGACTTTTTCATCGGGAAGGGTCATACCATAATCCAGGGGGCTTCACTTATTCCCCAGGAGGATTCTACCATACTTTACACCCCCGCGGGAATGCAGCCTCTTGTACCATATTTGCTTGGAGAAAAGCATCCGGCGGGCAGAAGACTCGTGGATGTTCAGAAATGCATCCGCACGGGAGACATCGAAGAGGTAGGAGACTCATCCCACCTGACTTTTTTCGAGATGCTGGGAAACTGGTCCCTTGGTGATTACTTCAAACGTGATTCCATCACCTGGAGTTTCGAGTTTCTTACATCCGGTGAGTGGCTGGGTTTCAGACCTGAGCAGCTTCACGTAACTGTATTTGCCGGGGATGATGTTGTTCCTCCCGATGAGGAGGCTGCATCGATCTGGGAAGAAGTCGGGATTCCCCGTGAACGGATATATTTTCTGGGAAGGAATGATAACTGGTGGGGGCCAACGGGTAATACGGGACCCTGCGGACCCGACACCGAGATCTTCATCGACACCGGAAAACCATCCTGCGGCCCCGGCTGTAAACCGGGCTGCGGCTGCGGTAAGTACTTCGAGATATGGAACGATGTTTTCATGGAATACCGCAAAACCGCCGCTGGCCGGTACGTTCCCCTTGAACGGAAGAACGTTGATACTGGAATGGGAGTTGCCAGGACAGTCGCTATGATGAATGGCTGCGAAACGATTTACGATATACCACAGTTCCGGCCTCTTTTCGGATTTTTGAAAAAGCTTTCAGGACTCGGCTCTGAACCTGATGACCAGGCACTGAGATCCCTCCGGATAATATCCGACCATATAAGAACAGCAACACACATCCTTGGGGATGACCAGGGTATTCCACCCTCGAATCTTGACAGAGGGTACGTACTCAGAAGGCTTATTCGTCTTGCTGTAAGGCACGGAAGGAAACTCGGCATAGATGATCCGTTTACCTCGAGGCTTGCAGAGATCGTCATCGATGCGGAATCCCCGGTTCATGAGGAATTAGCGCGGAATCGGAAATTCATTCTTGATGAGCTATCAATGGAGGAATCAAGATTTGAAAAGACACTACAATCCGGTCTTCGCGAATTCGAGAAGCTCCTTCCGAATCTGATGAGGAATCCCGCGAGAACCATCCCTGGAAGAATCGCTTTCAGACTATACGATACGTTCGGCTTCCCTGTTGAATTCACTGCTGAACTCGCCTCAGAAAACGGAATGACAGTTGACATGGAAGGTTACGTTAAAGCCTTCGATAAGCATAGAGAGCTTTCCAGGCAGGGAGGAGAGGAAAAATTCAAGGGAGGTCTTTCCGATAACAGCGAAATGGTGACCAGGCTTCATACCGCAACCCATCTTCTTCATCAGGCTCTGAAGGAAATCCTGGGAGATCACGTTGAGCAGAAAGGAAGCAATATAACCGAGAAAAGGCTGCGTTTCGATTTCAGCCATTCCGAAAAAATGACGCACGAAGAAATCGTACTGGTTGAAAACAGGGTCAATGAAATTATAAAAGCCGACTTGCCTGTTATCTGTGAAGAGACTCAACTTGAAAACGCGCTTGAAATGGGTGCCATTGGCCTGTTCAGAAACAAGTACGGTGATATGGTGAAGGTTTACAGAATTGGAGATTTCTCACTTGAGATCTGCGGAGGTCCTCACGCCGGCAGGACCGGCGAACTTGGCAGATTCAGGATATTGAAGGAAATGAGCTCCTCAAGTGGTGTAAGAAGAATAAGGGCGGTACTGGAATGAAATTTGCCATAACTGTATTTGCTATTCTGTTTATTACAACTGCTACAACCCTCGAGGCCGCTGAAATACCGGATTTTTCGGGAACGTGGGAAACAACCTACGGCACACTGTTCCTCCAGCAGTATAATTCCAGTGTGAGCGGATATTATACCTACGATGGTTACTCCGCTGTTGAAGGTGAAGTGGGAGCAGACGGGAAGCTTGTTTTTACCTACAGCGAGCCTTCCGCCTCCGGTGAAGGCTGGTTCGAGCTTTCCAGCGATACCATGAGCTTTTCCGGTATGTGGCGACCGGACGGGGGAGGCCAGTGGTACGAATGGGAAGGTTACAGGGCCGGCGCGGGGATAGCTCCGTCCAACTGGCTTGTAATCCTCGAATCCGAATGGCAGTCATCCCTTTCCGAGGAGGAATACTCCTTCGGTGAAATGCTCGAAGCATGGTTTGCCAGGGTACCGGGGGTAAATGTAAGGCACAGGTTCGTGCATGATGTGGATGATCTTGCAGTTTTTTGTCTTGAATCATCAGGACTTCCGGGAAACCTTTACCTTGTAATAGCTTCCCACGGATCGTCTTCAGGCATAGAACTGGCATCGGGAGCTGTTTCTTCAAGGGAATTCATTGATGCCATAAGACCCTGCAATAATATTGCCATGATACATTTCAGCTGTTGTGAGATCATGTCCGGCAGAATGCCTGAAGGAATAATATCATCCAGAAGCGGATGGTCCGAGGGTTTCGTCGTTTCCGGATATTCGCGAAGTGTGGACTGGGGAGCCAGTGGTCTTATCGAGATATTCTATTTCAACCAGATGCTTGAGAATGGTCTTTCACCCTCCGATGCCGCAAACAGTGTTATCGATGATATAGATTTCGCCGGGCAGTCATCTACAAAATGGATGGACGCCGCTGGATTCACCTGGGTGCAGGCTGAATGAAAACATATTTACCGGATATTTCATGAAAGGATGTCGAACTGATGGATCTACTCAGGAAACTCTGCGAAGCTGACGGTATCTCCGGTCATGAGGATCATATTGTAACGATATTCAGGGATGCACTTGAGGGTCACGTTGACAGCTTCACCACCGATGCGATGAAGAATATTATTGCCTTCAAGTCCGGGACTCAGGGGGATTCAAGGCTCAGAGTCATGCTGGCCGGGCATATCGATGAGATTGGTTTTCTGGTCCATAACATCGATGATCAGGGATTCGCTTCAGTGATTCCGGTTGGCGGATGGGATCCCGCCAATATTCTCGGACATACGGTCAGAGTGCATACCAGGAACAGCGGAATAATACCCGCCGTAATGCACAGAAGGTGGGAATCAACGCAGAAATTGCGTGAAACATCTCCCAAATACGACAAACTCTATCTTGATTTCGGGCTTTCCTGCGATGACGTTAAGGAGATGGTCAGCTGCGGCGACTGGGTTTCAATGGATACTGATTTTCACGAGCTGGGTGAATGTTTCGTTGCGAAGGCGTTCGATGACAGAGTTGGAGCGTTCATTATCATCGAAGCTGTAAAGAGATACGATAATCCCTCAATCGATGTTTACGCCGTAGGCACAGCGCAGGAAGAGGTGGGGCTCCGTGGTTCCACCGTTGCCGCCCAGACAATCAATCCTGACATAGGTATTGCTGTGGACATTACCGGCTCGGGAGATACACCGGAATTTCCCGCCAGAATGAAGATCGCGGAGCTTGGAAAAGGTGTAACAATCAAGCAGATGGATTCCAGTGTAATTTGTTCAACATCACTTGTGGAGTATATGAGGAAGCTGGCTGAGGATAACGGGATAGACTATCAGATGGAGATCCTTGCCCGTGGAGGCACCGATACGTCCAGTATGCAGAAATTCAGCCCGGGCGCTCATTCCACATGTCTTTCAATTCCTACAAGGTACGGTCATAGCCCGGTAGCGGTCATTAATAGACATGATGTTGAATGCGCAATTGATCTTCTCGTGGCATTCCTTAACGATGTTGGTCCGAATATCAACCTTTAATTAAATAGGGACGGAGGGTATTTTATCCGATAAACGCAAATAATTGGTACATCATTATCATCATAATGTAATATTATTTGCGGGACCTGAATAAAAAGCCTCCGTCCCTATTATTCAGTCTCCTGATATTATTCCGATTAGTATAAATACGGTCATTACAGCTGCGATTATCATTGCGGTTCTTGCTTTGCGCGGTGAAGAATCCTTATACATAAAATATATTATCCAGCCCAGAGGAAAGAAGAAGAAGCAGAGGCACCCCAAACCTGCAGACAGTTTATCAGGGGCTTCCTGATGATGGTAGTGATGAATCTCCTTGACATTGGAAGTATCATGGTCTTTATCCCAGTTCGGGTCGAATTCTCTGGCATGATAAGTTGATCTGCAGTATTCGCATGTATAGATCTCGTCCTCGATTTTTCCAATCTGGGCTCCGCAGTTGGGGCACTTCACATCAGGCTCCTTCCGAATTACCGTAATCTATTCCAGCGAGGATGAAGTGTCCATCCGATCAAACAGGGACTATGAAATACAGATTTCAGCCGGTATCTTTATATATGTATTCAAAAATCGGCCTTCTCTTTCGTATAAAGACCGCCAGCCTTAAAGGTGCAGCGGTTTCCGAGTGGCGGAACAATAAGCTGAAGCTCATTGCGGGTGGAATAACACTTGTTGTTCTTGTGAGTGGTATTTTCCTGCTTTTCCGCTTCCTATTCACATACATATACAACCTCGAGGAAATGTTCGTCGGTTTCGGGATGGCCCTCGCCAGGAGACTTATGGCAATGACCTTCATGTCCCTGGGGGTTTTCATAGGGATATCGTCTTTCATCAGCGGAGTTTCCGTTGTCTACAGATCGTGGGAAACTTCATTTCTGCTCACAATGCCGATGAAGGACAGGCTGACAGCTTATATTCGCATATTGGAAAGCTGGTTCAATGCGGGCTGGGCGACTATCCTGCTGGGAATTCCCATATTGACCGCTTTTTGCATTTCTCTCAAGATCAATACATCCGCGACCATTATTTCGATTCTGCTGTTTCCTTTTCTCATGATCATATGGCTGTCATTCGGATCGATTCTTCTTGGCGCCGCCATCAGATTAAGCCGTCGAAGCGGACATGTATGGAGAACGGCTTCTGTTCTCGGGTTGCTGGTGGCCGCCGGGATATTCGCGATATTGAAAAATTCCGGTCCTGAAAGCATGATCGCCGAAGAGAATTCCGCTCTGGATGCCTTAAGCAGTTTCGTGTCGGAACTGCCTGTTGCCGGCGGAGAATTCTGGCCCCACACCGTTTTCGGAAATATTATCTCCTTAATTGACAGACAGGCATGGTCTGAAGCGCTGGAGAATATTGGAATTCTTCTTCTAGAAACAGCGCTGGCCTGTGCTTTTACCTGGATCATGATATGCCCGGGATTCAGAAAAAGATATTCAGCAATTTCATCCTCATCAGGCCGAAGAAGGAGCAGCAGGCTTCTTCTCCGATCTGGCGGACGTTTCAAAACCATGCTGCACAAGGATATTCTCCTTTTTTTGAGAGATCCGGTGCAGTGGAGCCAGCTGCTCCTCCTTACCGGCCTGTTTCTGGTTTATGCCCTTAATATAGATCGATTCCCAACGGACATCGGCAATACATTCTGGCGCTCGATAGTTGTATACCTGAACTTTTCCTTTTCATGCTTTGTTACAGCCACACTTCTTGTCAGATTTACATTCCCGTCCATAAGCCTTGAGGGCCCGGGCCTGAGTTATATACTGCAGCTGCCGCGCGGTAGAAGATTGCTACTAGGTGCCAAATGGGTTGAATCCTTCATATTCATAATGCCGTTCATAGTGGGCGTGGGTATCTGGTCTACACTGCGGATTGGCTCAGGATGGATACTCGTCTTCATGTCCACTGTATCACTCACGCTAATGTGTATTGCTCTTGTAAGCATCAATGTAGGATTGGGTGCGGTTTTCCCGAGATTTGAAAAGGGAAGTGCGGCAAGCATTGCCAGCGGCCAGGGTGGAATAATAGCAGCCTTCGTTTCAATGGGGTATGTTCTCACATTCATAATGGTACTGGGATTTACATTGCGGAGATCATTCACCACTGCTGCATCTCTGCAGGGTCTTGTAAGGCCACTCAATGAAGCCCTTATATTTCTTACCGGGCTGACTGTCATTGTTGCTTACATATTTATTAAAATGGGATATCGAAGTCTTGTGAAGAGGAATTTCTAGAATTGAATGAAATAGCTGTTGATTACGGCAGGAAGAGAACCGGGTTCGCCATCTGCCTGTCCGGTGTTGTAATGCCTCTTGATCCGCTGTCCGAAACCACATGGAATGGTATTTCGTCGAGATTGAAGCATATTCAGCATGAAAATGCAGTCAGCACAGTGGTTCTGGGACTTCCACTGACGGCCGGGGGGAAACATACGGAACTTTGCCGCGAAGTCGAGAAGCTGGCTGAATACCTTGAGACCAGTGGATTCATCGTGGAACTTGTCAGAGAAACCGGTTCAACCGCTGAAACAGAGGGAAAAACCGGGATGAATCATCGACGGGACGGCAGAAGGGACTCTATTGCCGCAATGATTATTCTTAAACGTTACCTGGGAATGCCATGAAGCGCAAAGTACTGATAATAGCAGTTTCGATTCTGATTCCTGTGATTTCAGGGATTATCGTTCTCAGATGGAGCAGTCAGCCTCCATGCACGGGGAGGGAGTGCGTATTCACCGTAGAGAAGGGCTGGGGAGCGAGAAGAATCTCACAGGTTCTTTCCGATTCCGGGCTGGTTCGGTGCAGTTACTATATGCTATGGCGATATTCCCGGATGGATGGTTCACCATCACTTCAGGCAGGTATTTACAGGCTTGATGATTCAATGTCCCCCGATTCCATACTGGGGATATTCGCCCGTGGAGAAGTTATACCTGTCAAGACCAGCTGGATAACGCTTGCGCCCGGTCTGACCCTTGAACAGTCCCTTGATCTTATTTCGGAGGGCACGGGGAAAGCAAGAATTGTACTCGACAGCTTGTCGGTGGATTCATCCTTCCTGGCATTCAACAACGTACCTTCCCTTGAAGGTTTTCTTTTTCCCGAAACCTACGAATTCGCTGATACACTTGAAGCCGGGGAGATACTCCACAGAATAGTAAACACCGGGAGGGAAAGGTGGCCTGAAAATTATGATGAACTTCTGGAAGTTACAGGCCTTACGCTGCATGAAACCATGATACTTGCTTCCATTGTTGAGCGGGAAGCCAGGGTGGATTCTGAGAGGGTTCTCATAGCAGGCGTGTTTCTTTCAAGAATCAGGTGCGGAATGAAGCTGGAAAGCTGTGCTACAGTGCAGTATGCTCTTGGCAAGGTGAAGGAAACCCTTCTTTACAGCGATCTTGAGATAGATGATCCCTACAATACATACATTCATGAGGGGCTGCCTCCAGGTCCCATCTGCTCACCCGGACTTTCTTCGATAAACGTTTCATTTCAACCGGATACGACTGAGAGATATCTATTTTTCGTAAGCAGGGACGATGAAACAGGAAAGCACCTCTTCGCCAGAACACATGCCGGACATCTGTCCAATATACGATCGATAAATGGCAGGTGACCTGATTGACATGATCGATTAGTTTTATGGTTATAATGGAGTTTTGTATGAAGAGATAATTTCAGAGAAAGGACAGAAGTATGGGTGAAGAAAGAAATCTGGGTTTTCTGGAGAAGGCTATACGCCTTATTCCGGGTTACAAAGGTTACAAGAGTAAAGAAGAGCGGAGAGATAACGATCAGCTTTTCAGAACAGGTCTCGTAAGCAGGCTCGGAAAGCTTAGAACCGAGATCAACGAGATTCCTGCGAGTCTCAGGGGGCCTTCGGCACTTAAATCGGTTACCGATTTTGACAGAATCTCTAAGAAATTGGAAAAGGTAACTGACGAAATTCGTTTTGCTTCGAGGGGTTACAGGGGACTGTTCGATATGCACAAGGTTCGTGAGGATGAATTGGACAAGCTCTACGCGTTTGATGTAGGACTTATGGAGAACATTGAAGAGCTTGAAGAAGCGTTCAAAGTTCTGCAGGCAGCTGCCGCGGCCGGTTCTGATATGAAGGAACCTATTGATAGAATGGTTACTATACTCGTCGAATTCAGCAGCAAAATGTCAGGGCGCAGCGAACTTATGATTGATCTCGACAAAAATAAACCGATAGACTAGATCGAAGGAAGGTTAGCGGACCATGTTCAAGAAACTTGAGATTGTAGAGTGGATGGATGAGAGTGGAAACGAAATGGTCCACAGGATTCCACAGAGTGGTTCAGGCGAATTCCGCATTGGAACCCAGGTTGTAGTCAGAGAAAGCCAGGACGTGGTATTCTTCCGGGATGGGAAAGCGATGGACATCTTCGGCCCCGGAAGGCATACGATAACAACCGAGAATATTCCCCTGCTTACAGGTCTTGTAAGTACTCTCTTTGAGGGTAAGGATTCCCCGTTCAGGGCAACGGTTTTCTACGTTAACAAGAAGACCTTCACCAATATGAAGTGGGGCACCAAGGAACCGATAATATTCAGGGACAAGGAACTCTCGATTGTGCGATTGAGGGCTTTCGGAAGTTTTTCCTTGAAGGTTGACCAGAGTCAGCTCTTTATTAACAAGATAGTCGGAACAGAAGGGAAATTCTCAACCGATGAGATCGAGGGTTTTCTGAAGGGCATGATAATATCAAGACTTGCTGACCTTCTTGGTGAAACCATTGAAAGCATATTCGATCTTGCGCAATACTACGATGAAATAGGTACTCTGGCTAAGTCCAGGCTTGGCGATGATTTCGGCAAATACGGACTACAGCTGGTTGATTTTTACGTTCAGGCTATCACGCCTCCAGAGGAAGTTCAGGAAAGAATAGATGAACGCAGCGCAATGGCAGCGCTCGGCGATATGAATCAGTACATGCGTTTCAAGACTGCCACCGCCATGGGCGATGCAGCAAAGAACGAAAGCGGAGGAGGAGCCGCCGGTGCAGGAGTCGGCATGGGCGCCGGACTTGGAATGGGAATGACAATGGCCAATATGATGGGCCAGACCATGTCTGGAGGCGGCCAGAGTTCAAACGGCTCTGGCAGTTCCGGTGCTGCTGCTCTGGTTACATGTCCTTCGTGCGGCAAAAATGTTGTCCCCGGCAAATTCTGTCCCGAGTGCGGTAAACCCCTTAGCGTGACATGTCCCGAATGCGGTGGTGTTGTCCCTCCGGGAACGAAATTCTGTCCCGAGTGTGGCGCGAAGATCGGCGGCGGGAAGGTATGTTCCAAATGCGGCGCAGATGTCCCGGCAGGGTCCAAATTCTGCCCGGAATGCGGAGAGAAACAGGAATAAATGCCGGGGACGGTTCACGAACTGCTTGAGAAACGAGCAGTAGACACACCTGGCAGAATCGCTCTTGTAGACGACCGGCGGGAACTGAGTTTTGCTGACTGGTGGCGGGTATCCTGTCATATAGCGTCTCTCCTGCAGAAAGCAGGAGTACAACGGAGTTTCGTTGTGGGAGTTGTATCCGACAGTTCTTCTTTTCTCCCATGTACCTTCATTGCGATTTCCATGCTTGGAGCGAAGTTCGTTTCAATGAATCCGGATTGGCCGGCGCAGGAAAGGATGCGGGTTTTCGGCAGGTGGTCTGACCGTATGGTTCTGACTGCGGACAATATTGAATACTGTTCCCAGCCTGATGAGATAACCCTTTCACTTGACGATGATATCTATCAGGGCACCGGAATGCCTGTTGAAGTTCCCTTTCTGAAGGGTGACGAGGAGTTTTATCTTAACGTTACGTCGGCATCCACAGGGCAGGCAAAGATAGCGCCTACGACTCATGATCAGCTCCTGGCGAACACAGGAGGTGTTTCCGCAACCATGGGTTTGACCGGTGATGACGTGCATCTGTCCATCTTCGGAGTTTTTGGTCATCCACACGAGCTCTTTATGCGGGGATTGTATCTGGGAGGAAGGACGGTTCTAACAGAGCACAGGTATCCCAGAGATCTGCTTCATCTGATTTCAGAAACGGGTGTTACTGCTATCATGGCTCTACCTACGCAACTCAACAGCCTGTCGCATATGTGGAGCAGAATTGATATTGATCTTTCATCCGTGAGAATCTCAGAAGCCGGAGGCATGTTCGTATCGGAAGAATTTGCGGCGAATTATACTGATAGAACCGGTGTAGAACTTGTACCTGTATGGGGAAGCACTGAAACCGCCGGAGTAGGTCTTGTCGGGAAAAGCGGTATACAGGGATTTACGTCAGTCGTAGAGGGTTACGAGGTAGAACTGCGTGATCTGTCTGGCGGCAGGATGGATGAAGACGGTAATGGTGAACTGTGGATTTCAGGTTCTGGAGTTGTCAACAGGTATCTTGGGGACAGGCCGCAGACGGAAGAAGCCTTCCTTGATGGCTGGTATCGAACCGGGGATATGTTCAGATCAGAGAATGAAAAACTGATTTTTCTTGGGCGCCGGGGAGGGCTGATAAAAGCAGCTGGCCTGAAGGTTTATCCCCTTGAACTCGAATTGGCTATTCTGAAGCATCCTTCAATAGTTGACGCTTGTGTGGTAGGTAGAGATCATCCAACAAGAGGCGAGATGCCATCCGCCTATATTGTAGCCAGGCCCGGAACGGAGCTTACAGTTGCCTGGATGAGAGCATTTCTCAGGCAGTACCTCGATGAGTACAAGATTCCCAGGCTTATTAATTTCGTTCACGGGTTACCCAGAACCGCCAACGGTAAAATCGACAGAAAGGCTGTGGGAACCAGAGAAATCATTCCAGATTTCCGGGGTGAGCTTCTTCGTTCAGATGTGGAGCTGGTAAGGCTTATAAATCAGAGGGCGGAACTCATGAACGAAATCGGAGGAGGTTTCGATCCGACATGGGTTGATGACCAGGTGGATAACGCCATGGGGCATAATGCCGGTCCCATATCGGACAGTTCAATCAGAGATATTGTGAGATTCATTATCAGCGAACTGGGGAAGAGGCAGTAATGGACATACGATCCGTAGAAGTAGGCAATGTCCATATAGGCGGGAAAACCCCAATTCTCATCGCTGGTCCGTGTTCAGTGGAAAATATCGAAATGCTCAGGGAAATCACAGCAGCTGCGGTAGAAGCGGGTGTTTCCATATTGAGAGGCGGTTCATTCAAACCCAGAACATCTCCCTACTCCTTTCAGGGTCTGGGTGTTGAAGGATTCAAGATTCTTTCTCTGGTGAGCCGGGAATTCAACATTCCGGTGGTTAGTGAAGTCCTGGCAGTTGATCAGATAGAATCTGCTGTGAAGTACATCGATATGATCCAGGTTGGAGCAAGGAACATGCACAATTTTCCACTGCTCTCCGCTCTTGGCAGAACGGAAAAACCCATCCTCCTGAAAAGGGGATTCATGGCCACGATTGAGGAGTGGCTTATGGCGGCGGAGTATATCGTAAAGGAAGGTAATGACAGAGTGGTCCTGTGCGAAAGGGGAATAAGGACCTTTGAACCCTGGACAAGGAATACACTCGATATTTCGGCTGTTCCACTTGCAAGAATGCTCGGCGGATACCCGGTTATTGTAGATCCGTGCCATGCTTCTGGAAGAAGGGATCTTCTTGAACCGCTATCCCTGGCAGGATTAGCAGCAGGAGCAGACGGCATTATGCTGGAGGTTCATCCTGATCCGGACAAGGCACTCTCCGACGGTGGGCAGTCACTTTCGATTCCTGAATTGATAGAACTCGCCGGGAAACTGCTCGAAAAAAATAGCTGAGGATTCTCCGAAAGAGAGAAAAGGAGTTAACATGCATATAGGCTTACTTACTGGCGGGGGAGACGCCCCGGGATTGAATGCTGTAATACGAAGCATAACAATAAGAGGGAAGAAAAACGATCACAGAATAACCGGTTTCTTAAGAGGCTGGAAGGGTGTCATTGAGAACGATTCAATTGATCTTGATATTGACAGAGTAAGGGATATCCACATGGAAGGTGGAACAATACTGCTTTCCTCCAGGACTAATCCCTTCAAGGTCGAGAAGGGTCTTGAAGGAATAAAAAAGACCTTCATTGACGCGAAGCTGGACTGCCTTGTAGCAATGGGCGGTGAGGATACTCTTGGAGTTGCCAGCAGACTGAATGCTGAAGGTCTTTCTGTGATAGGTGTACCCAAAACAATAGACAACGATCTGAATGCTACCGATTTTACCTTTGGTTTCGATACCGCAGTAAACTACGTTATGAAGGCACTCGATATGCTTCATACAACCGCGAGAAGCCATGAAAGGATTATTGTGGTTGAAATAATGGGACGTCATGCGGGTTGGATGGCTCTGCATGGTGGTATAGCCGGCGGAGCGCACGTTATTCTCATTCCCGAGGTGGAATTCAACACCGATGAGGTCTGTGAGCTTCTTAAGAAGCGCTACAGCGAAGGAAACAGGTATGCAATTGTCGCAGTAGCAGAGGGGGCGATAGATCCCAAGCTTCAGAGACATGTAATGCACTCGGCGGAAAAGGATTCCTTTGGCCATGTTCAGCTTGGAACAGGTATCGGTATTGGTGAAGTACTTAAAAACGAAATCGCTGACAGGACCGATCTGGAAACAAGGCATGTCGTTCTTGGCCATGTTCAGAGAGGCGGCAGCCCCACCGCATTCGACCGTGTATTGGGAACGAGACTGGGAGTCAAGGCAGTTGAAATGGCAGAACAGGGGTTATTCGGCAAAATGGCGGCACTGCGGGGAACGGAAATAATAGCAGTGGATATTAAGGAAGCGATAGGAACTCTTAAAACCATACCTATCGAGCAGTACGAAGCTGCGAAACTCTTTTTCGGATAATGGAGGTATGAAATGGCAGTAAAAGTTGCGATCAATGGATTTGGAAGAATCGGAAGGCTTGTCTACAGGCAGACACTCAAGGACAGTGATATCGATATTGTTGCTGTGAATGACCTGACAGATCCGGGAGTGCTTGCCCATCTTCTGAAATACGATTCTGTGCATGGTCAATTTCCCGGTGATGTAAAAGTTGATGGAGACGTTATCCATGCCGGAGGCGACAGCTTCATTGTACTTTCCCAGCCCGACCCTTCGAAGCTTCCCTGGAAGGAACTCGGCGTAGAAATAGTCATAGAGTCCACCGGCTTTTTTCGAACCAGGGAAAAGGCGATGATGCATATTGAGTCCGGTGCGAAGAAAGTGGTTCTCAGTGCCCCCGCAAAGGGGAAACCCGGGGCTGACCTTACAGTCGTCTACGGCGTGAATCACACTCTTTACAATCCTGAGAAGGATGAAGTGATATCGACTGCCAGCTGCACGACCAACTGTCTGGCACCAGTAATAAAGGTACTGAATGATACTTTTGGTATTGTAAATGGCATAATGACCACTATCCATGCTTACACGAACGACCAGAAAATACTTGATCTGCCTCACAGTGATCTGAGGCGGGCAAGGGCTGCAGCTGTGAACATCATTCCAACAACCACGGGCGCTGCGGCAGCGGTGGGCCTTGTGATTCCTGAGATGAAAGGGAAACTCGACGGCATGGCGGTGAGGGTTCCCGTCAAGGATGGTTCACTTGTGGATCTTGTATGTGAACTGCGAAGCGATGCAACAGTCGAAGCGGTGAACAGCGCAATGCTGGAGGCTTCCAGAGGCAGCCTGAAAGGTGTGCTGCAGTATTCAACCGAACCCCTTGTATCCAGTGATGTAATAGGCAATTCGTACAGTTCTATTTTCGATTCCCTTGTTACAAAGACAATGGGTTCCAGAATGGTAAAAGTACTATCGTGGTACGACAACGAATTCGGTTATGCTTCAAGGATGGTAGATTTCACACGGTATATGATAAAGGTCGGATTGTGAAATACCCCGCGTTGGAAGATGCCGAGTTCAAAGGAAGGAAGGTTCTTCTCAGAGCTGACCTGAATGTTCCCATGCAGGATGGCAAAATAGCTGATGACAGCAGAATAAAAGCTGTTCTTCCAACGATTGAGTACATTCTTGATCATGGGGCGTCACTAATGATCGCAAGTCATATGGGCAGACCCGGTGGAATAGAAAATCTTAAATTGTCACTTGCGCCTGTAGCGGAAAGACTGGGTGAACTCCTTGGGAAGAAAGTGATATTCGCTCCCGATTGTATTGGAGCCAGGGTGAATACACTCGCCTCGTCACTGAATCCTGGTGATATTCTCCTGCTTGAGAATCTCCGTTTTCATCCGGAAGAGAAGAAGGGTGATCTGGATTTTGCGCGTAAGCTGGGCCTCAACGCAGATATTTACGTTAACGACGCATTCGGCACCAGCCATAGATCCCACGCATCCATGGTTGGAGTGCCTGAGGTTCTTGGAAGAGGCTACGCCGGATTCCTCATTCAGAAGGAACTTAAGGTTTTCGAAAAAATGCTTTCTTTTCCAGCCAGACCTTTTGCTCTTCTGCTTGGCGGCGCTAAAGTTTCCGATAAAATTCCTGTGATAGAGAATCTTCTGCCCCGGCTGAACCATCTGATGATAGGTGGTGCAATGGCCTTTACCTTCATGAAGGAAATGGGGTTGAATGTAGGGACAAGCCTTCTTGAGCTTGACAGGCTTGGAGCGGCCCGGAAGATACTTGATGATGCTGAGAAATACGATGTAGATATACATCTTCCAGTTGACATAGTAATTGCGCCCTCCACCGGCAGTCCTGAATTGGCTGAAGTCGTAGCAGCGGACGCAATACCCGATAGAATGGCCGGTTTGGACATTGGCCCTGGCACGGTTGCGGAGTTCACGGAGATCATCAGAAGAAGCTGCACGGTTGTCTGGAACGGACCCATGGGGGTTTTTGAAATTCCTCCATTTGATAAAGGCACCAGAGGAATTGCCCTGGCTCTCGCTGAAGCAACGGGTGACGGTACCGTTACGGTTGTGGGGGGTGGCGATTCTGTAAGGGCAGTCGTAGAGGCAGGTCTTTTGAGCAGGATCTCCTTTGTTTCCACTGGAGGCGGCGCGTCTTTGAAACTTCTGCAGGGTAAGAAACTACCTGCCCTTGATGCGCTTAGAGGTGGTAGAAAATGAAACAGATAATCGGTGGAAACTGGAAAATGAATGGCTCAAGACTGGCCAGCCTGGAGTTCCTGAGGGAAATGAAAAGATTGGGATCCGAATACGCATCTTCGGATATTGTTCTTTTTCCGCCCTTTACTCTTCTTCCCCTGATGACTGATGCCGCAGCTGATGCCGGCATTGAGACGGGCGGACAGGACGTTTTCTGGCTTGAGAAGGGCGCTTTCACAGGCGAGATCAGTCCCGCGATGCTTGTAGACGCGGGTGCTTCCTGGTTCATCGCCGGTCACAGCGAACGTAGACATGTAATAGGCGAGACAGATGAAATCGTCAGGAGGAAGCTCGAAACCGGCCTGGAGACAGGGCTTCGTGGTATACTCTGCGTCGGAGAGCTGATAGAGGAGAGAGAGGCGGGGAAGACTGAAGAAGTCGTAAGGAGACAGGTTCAATCTGCCCTGGAAGGCCTTGACTGCGTTTCCCCTGAGAATTTTGTGATCGCGTACGAGCCGGTATGGGCAATAGGAACCGGCCTTACCGCCACACCTGATGAAGCCGACAGGATGCACTCACTGATAAGGGAGTGGGTTGCCGCTATAAAGAGCAATGATTTCGCTGATAACACGAGAATACAGTACGGCGGAAGCGTAAAACCTGACAACGCTGCTGAAATACTTTCCCG
This sequence comes from Candidatus Aegiribacteria sp., assembly GCA_030600545.1. Classification (GTDB taxonomy): domain Bacteria; phylum Fermentibacterota; class Fermentibacteria; order Fermentibacterales; family JCC-6; genus Aegiribacteria. The sequence goes on from JAUVLV010000001.1 coordinate 57,680, forward strand.
TCCGTCGATAAACGGAGCCCTTGTGGGCGGAGCAAGTCTGAAGCCTGAGAGCTTCATGGATATTATAAAAGCGGTTCCTCTGCAGGAATGACGAGCTGAAGAACAGCTATGAATATCGGGTTTGATGCCACCAACATTCTGGGGCATGGCGGAATCAAGACCTATGCCAGAGAACTCGTACGAGGACTGGCTGAACAGTACCCCGATGACAATTTTGTACTTCTGACTACCTTCAACAGTTCGAAGAAGAGAAAACTTGAAGAACTATTCAGCAGCCTTCCCAATATTGCCGTACACAAAGCCGTTCCTCACAGGAATATGCTGGGGAACTCATTTTTCCGTATCACGAAATTTCTCAGTGGCATTCTATGGCTGCTTTCGTCTCGAAGTCTTGATGTCGTACATCTGACTGATCCGTTTGGAGCTGTGGTTCTGCCCCGGAAATTAGTTGCTACTGTACACGATATATTCCCGCTTACTCTGGATGAATTCAAGGATTCCGAGCTGAGGCGTTTCTATCGGAAGCGAACACCTGACATACTCGAGAAAGCCAGAGCGGTAATCACCCCTTCAGTTTATGTAAAGAAGAGCCTTCAGGAATACTACCCGGAATCCTGCTGTCCCGTTAAACCGATACCGGAGGCGGCCTCGGACGAATTCCATCCCGGTAGCAGGAGCATGGCTGTACTCAACGGATACAGTCTTGCTGACAGGCCCTATTTCCTGTTCGTTGGAAGGATTGATCTCAGAAAGAATATACCCGGGCTTATGAAAGCCTACCTGGAATTGCCCGATGAAGTTAAGACAAAGACCGATCTCGCGCTTGTTCTGTCCGGGTATCCCCATGATATCAGCAGTTTCAGAAGCGAATACGGCCATCTTCTGGAAGGGAAGGGAATAGTATACCTCAGGGACGTGCCATCGGAAGACTTACAACACCTTTATTCCTCTGCGCTCGCATTCGTTTTTCCCACGCTGGACGAGGGTTTCGGATTGCCAGTTCTTGAAGCCATGCAGAGCGGATGTCCCGTAATATCTTCGAACCTTTCCTGCATACCGGAAATCGCAGGTGACGCCGCTGTTCTTGTGAATCCCCGGAATACATCAGAACTCAGTAAGTCGATGAGACGCATGGCTGAATCCCCCGGGAACAGAAGTGAATTCATAAGAAGGGGACTGCAGCGCGCGGAGAACTATTCATGGAAAAGGGCCGCAAGGGAAACCATGGAAGTATACAGGTCGGTAGTACAATGAACATGAACGGTGAGGCTACCTTTTTGGAAAAGCATTGTTCCCCGGTAGCCAGACCCTTCTTCAGGCTGGGCATAGCCCTGGCGGGTTTTATCCTCTGGGTAGCACTTCAGAGATTTCTCTCGGGAGTTCTCGGTTTTATAGAAAACTGCATTCTGAATTTGTCGGTAGCTGGCTTTATCGCGCTGATTGTACTGTTCCCCCTATGGAAACTCGTTCCTGAGATTGCCCGAAGATCTGGAAGAAGGAATGGCTGGACAGCGATAGCGGCCTCAGCAGTACTCTTCATTCCCTTCATCTTCATTGCTTTTTCATCGGGTCTTGAATATGCGGGTGCTGGCGCGGAATGGCTGCTGTTCGCAGCAGCGCTCTTTCTTCTGGCGGCAACGGAAGAAATAGTCTGCAGGGGTTTCTTGATGGATGCGCTCAGTTTTAGAAAAATCAGGCTCACAGGCCTGCTGCTTTCATCGCTGTTATTTGCGATGCTCCACCTGGGCAACTACAACGCCTCATTTACCGGCATAGCGAACATATTTCTGGCCGGAGCTCTGTTCGGATTTATGAGGCTTGTGACTGACGGCCTGTTTTACCCGATACTGTTTCACTGGTTCTGGAACCTTGTAACCGGGATGATTTTCGGATGGAATGTTAGTGGTCATGATCTTCTGCCCACGATTTTCAGGCCTCTGACCCATCCGCCCTGGGGTGGTTTCGGTCCGGAGGAATCCATCCTGATGACGATAGGAACTCTCGGCGCAATAGCGGTTTTGATGAAAAAGTATTATTCATACTGAGTAAATTTGTTGTTCAGACCGAAACAGGTAATTTTATCAGGAGTATTCTGGAGTAAGATGAAGTACATTCTTGATCATTGGGCGCTTATCCTTCTGTCAGCGCTTTCGATACTTCTTGTAATGCTGATACTGGATACATCCTGGCCCGTTGCATACGTGTATGTTGTATCAACTCCTTCGGGAGCTGAAGTATTCGATGGAGATGGGTTTGTATGGACAACACCTGCCCGGATCCCCGTTCAGCATGACGGGTTGATTGTTACGGTATCCCATTCAGATAGAGTTCCAGTAGATACTCTGCTTCTGCCCGAAATGTCGAAAGAACCTGTTCTTGTATCACTTCCTTACAGATTTCAGGTAACGATTTCCAGTGAGCCTTCCGGTGCGTCCGTCGTCCTGGATGGATCCTTTTCAGGTCATACTCCACTGCATGTCAACATTGATGAGCCGGGTATTCACCATCTGAATCTGACCCTGGAGAACCTGATCGTTGTTGAGGGCAGTTTTACGCTGCTTGCTAACGATCCCGACAGTTTTCACTATGTACTTCCACGGCTTCATCCAGGCGAAATGGTTCTTATTCCTCCCGAGGCCTGTATTTCTGTTGATATTCAACAGCCGTATCTTATGGCAAGGTATGAAGTAACGAACAGTGAATTTTGTGAATACCTCAGAATACTGGAACCGGTTCCCACCGTAGATACGACCAACAGGTGGGGGCGTACCGATACCATTGAGGATTTGTTTCCCGGAGATTACCCGCTTCCCTTTTTCATTGGTAACGCAGGAGAATGGGCAATTCAGTATGGTTTTGAGAATTATCCTGTCGCGGGTCTGACCTTCAGGGCAGCGGAGGAATACTGTGTATGGCTTACTTCACAGGATAGTGCGGGGATATCTTACAGACTGCCAACTGAGGAAGAATGGTACGCAGCTGCCATGGCAGGCAGCGGTGGACCATGGCCATGGGGTTCCAGGCGACCCGACGGCAACCTTCTGAACCTGTCCGACAGAAACGAAGTTCTGCTCCGAAGACATCCTTCGCTGGATGACGGATACTCACATTCAGCTCCCGTTGGAAGTTTTCTCTACAATAACTGGGGACTCTACGACATGGCCGGTAATGTCTGGGAGTACTGCAAACCCTTCCATCCTGATTCAGCTGTTGTAGCCAGGGGAGGAAGCTGGCTGTCATCAATGGACGACTGCAGGTGCGAGGCCAGAATGTATCCTGATACCGTACTGGGTTTTCCGTACATAGGGTTCAGAATTGCCGCTTCGATAGGATTACAGGAATAACGGGAGCACCACATGGTACTTTTCATAAATCATTTACTGTATTATTGATATAGAGAAATTCGCAGAATTTATTTACAATTTCAGTAAGGTGCAACGATGAAAACTGAAACTTCCGGTGAAGTTCTTCATGAAGTACCCGGGCTAACAAGTATACCAGAAGCATTAATTGCAGTCGCTGAAAGGCTGCCTGATAAAATAGCGTTCAGTGAGCCTGACGGTAACGGCAATTACCATTCAATTACTTATCGTGATCTCAGAAGGAAGGTTGATGCTCTTGCCCGGGCAATTCTCGACAGGTGCGAAAAGCCTGTTGTCGGTATAACAGGCAGCAACAGTGTTGCCTGGGCTGTTACCTACCTTGCGACACTGAGAGCCGGTGGAATAGTTATTCCGATTGACAGGGAGTTGCCCGTGCCGGAAATGCTTACCATTCTGCATTATTCAGGTGCCAATATGATGTTTTTCGATGAGAGATACACGGAAGATTTTGTGGATAAACTCCCGGGCAGAGATATCAAAATGGTGGTGATGAATACGCCTCATTACGGGGGAATCCCAACTCACGATGACCTTATCCGAGAAGGTTCGGGAAGCGCTGCGATACTCCCCGATACATGGAATTGCAATGTTCCGGCCTCCATCTGTTACACATCGGGCACAACAGGGCAGGCGAAGGGTGTAATGCTGTCACAGAACAACCTTCTTTCGAATATCAAACAGATGGGGCATGTAATCGACATAAAGGATGATGATGTATTCCTGTCGATCCTTCCCGTGCATCATACATTCGAATGCACCTGCGGTTTTCTTTTTCCGGTGACCTGTGGAGTCTCCATATACATTTGCAGAGGGATAAGATATGTAGCTGAGGATATGGTTAATTCAAAGGCTACCATTCTCCTTGCCGTTCCACTGCTCTGGGAAGCCATGTACAGAAAGATTTATGGTGCTATCCATTCCATGAAGGGTGGAGCTTTCAAGTATCGTCTCGGCCTGACCATTTCTTCTATAGGGGAGATTTTCGGCAGCAGGAGCATAAGGAAGAAAGTGTTCTCACAGGTACACGATAAACTGGGTGGGAACATGCGGTTTTGTATTTCAGGTGGCGCCGGAATCGCTCCCGAAGTTGTTGACGGTTTCATGAAACTTGGATTCACTTTTATCCAGGGGTACGGATTGACCGAGACTTCACCTATACTCTCCGTTAATACATTGAAAGCCAACCGGGTAGGGTCCGTAGGCCCGGTCCTGTCCGGCATCACTATCAGAATAGATAATTCCGATAGTGAGGGAAATGGTGAAATCATTGCACGTGGTCCCAATATAATGATGGGCTATTACAACGATCCCAAGGCAACCGCTGAAGTTCTATCGGCGGATGGCTGGTTCAGCACGGGGGATTATGGCCACATTGACGATGATGGTTTCCTTTTCATTACCGGCCGAAAGAAGAACGTGATAGTAGCCAAGAACGGCAAGAATGTATATCCAGAAGAAATAGAGCTGAAGATAGGACAGGATTCGTATATACTTGAATGCATGGTTGCAGGTAAGAAGGTCGAGACCAAGGGTGAGGAGATATGGCTCATAGTTGTTCCCGACATGGAAAAATTCATCGAACACGCTGAAAAACACGGATTAAGTCTGACAACGGAGTACCTTGCGGATTACATGAGAAAACTCGTCAGAAGTTTTAACGGATCTCAGCCGATCTACAAACGAATTTCCCGGTTCATCATAAGAGAAGACGAATTTCCCAAGACCACTGCGCGAAAAGTCCGAAGAAAGGAAGTTCTAAGAGAAGCGGGGCTGGAGGAAGAGGTATCCTACCAGGTGTAATCACTTATCCGGGTTTTGTATTTCTCAGCCCGGAATATTATATACCAAATTACCAGGGAATACTTTGTTTCAGCGGAAAGGCATGAAATGACAGAAGAGGTAAGAAGGTGTACGCGTTGCATCCTTCCGGAGAACTATCCTGACATTGATTTTGACGATGACGGCGTCTGCAGGGTCTGCAGGGAATTTGACGAGAAGTATTCGAATATAGACTGGGACGCGAAGGAGAAAAAACTGTCAGCCATGCTGGACAGGTACAGAGGGAAAGGCAAAGGAAAGTACGATTGCATGGTTCCATTCAGTGGCGGAAAGGATTCCACCTACGCGCTCTGGCTACTGAAAAACAAGTATGGAATGAATCCTCTCGCATTCAATCTTGACAACGGATTCGCGCAGGACGGAGCCCTGCTGTTCGTTAGGAAGGCTGCGGACAGGTTGAACGTTGATCTCTATACGTACAGTCCTTCAAAGGACTTCCTTTACGAGGTTTACGGTCACGCACTGAGGGAGACCGGAGAGTTCTGTACCGCCTGTGTTGTGCTTATCCCCACTGCGATATTCAGGGCTGCCGATATACATGGCATAAGACTGATCGCTGGAGGCTTCAGTGACATGACCGAAGCTCCTCCACCGGAGTTCGCGTACATTGACAGAGTATGCTTCTGGAATATTATGAAAAGCCGCTTTTCAAAGAAGCAACTGGCCTGGGATTTCTTTTTCCCGAGCTGGAAGCGGATGTTCGGGGTCAAGTATTTCAATTTACCCGACTACATCGAATGGGATCTGCCGATGATATACGATACGCTGAACCGGGAACTGGATTTTAAAAAAGATCTGTCGGATATCCGCTACGACTGTCTTGGCACACCCCATTCGAGTTATCTTTTCAAACAGAGAAATGGTGTTGGAAAGTACGAATTCCTTTACGCCAATATGGTAAGGGCAGGTCTTGTTAGCCGGGAGGAAGCTCTGAAGATAGTTGCAGAAAGAGAACCGGATGGACCTCCGGAGGGTTTCGACGAATTCATCGGCAAGCTGCACTGCGACAGGAGTACTCTGAAAAATAGCAAAAACAGGAGTATTTTTGATTTCAAAACCCGCAACAAACACGTAAGAAAACTTGCGATAAAGATACGGGAAATGCTCCCATAACACGAATATTTCCACATATTGTGCATTCCATGGGTAGTAGCCACTACATGTTGAGGCTGGCAAATATAGATAAGTAGTTTTATACTATATACTGTATGATCCTGTTAATGAAAACATAACATATGGTATAAAATGACTGAAAAATCACTGCTGCAATCGCAAGTTTACGACGAGAGTAAAGTTAAAACCCTCTCTTCAATAGAGCATATCCGTTTAAGAACAGGCATGTACATCGGCCGTCTCGGTAGCGGTTCCCATCCGGATGATGGGATCTATGTGCTGTTCAAGGAAATAATGGACAATGCTATCGATGAATTCATAATGGGATGCGGCAAGCGCATTAAGATCAGCTGCAACAGCACTTCCATGACTGTAAGAGATTACGGAAGAGGCATACCCCTGGGTAAGCTCGTTGAGTGTGTATCCCAGATAAATACCGGCGCAAAGTACAATACTGACGTTTTCATGTTCAGCGTAGGACTTAACGGTATCGGGACAAAAGCGGTAAACGCCCTTTCTGAGAAATTCAGGGTAGTAGCTTACCGCGATGGCAGTTATCGCGAAGTTGTTTACAGCAGGGGTGAACTTATAGAGGATGTAAAAGGTGAGACATCAAAACGGAACGGTACACTGGTTGAATTTATTCCAGACCGGGAAATTTTTGGGAATTACACCTTCCGCGAAGAATTCCTGCAGGACAGGTGCCAGCATTACGCGCATCTGAACGCAGGTCTGAAGATACAGATGAACGGTGAGACTTTCGTTTCAGAGGATGGACTTAAAGACCTTCTTCACGAGGAAGCCGGAGATTCTGCGATGTATCCGGTGATTTTCTTTCGCGAAAAGACCTTTGAATTTGCCCTTACACACACAACGGATTTCGGTGAGCGTTACCTCTCCTTTGCCAACGGTCAGTACACATCAAGCGGGGGAACTCACCTTTCCGCTTTCAAGGAAGGGATAACCAAGGGCATAAATTCATATACGGGCGAAAGTTATTCGGGTCAGGACGTTCGCGAAGGCATCATCGCCGCAATCTCCATACGTCTGAAGGAACCTGTGTTCGAATCCCAGACGAAAACCAGGCTGGGCAACAACGATATAAGGGGCTGGATCGTAAACACGATCAAGACGGAGCTGGAACAGCACCTTCATAAGAATCCTGAAACTGCCTCGGTTCTCGTAAATAAAGTAATGATGAATCAAAAAATCCGGACAGAACTCAGCAACGTAAGGAAGAAGGCAAATCAGCGCGCCAGAAAGGTAGCGCTTAGAGTACCAAATCTGAAGGATTGCAAAATCCATTATGGGGACGATAACAAGAGGGCGGAGGAGACAACCATCTTCCTCACAGAGGGCGCGAGCGCAGCGGGCAGCATTATTTCGAGCAGGGATGTTCAGACCCAGGCGGTGTTCGCGCTAAGAGGAAAACCTCTTAACTGCTTCGGCAAGAAGCAGGACACGGTGTACAAGAACGAGGAGATCTACAATCTCATGCGTGCCCTTAACATAGAGAACGACATTGAAAGCCTGAGGTACAACAGGATAGTTCTGGCTACCGATGCGGATGTTGACGGTATGCATATCAGGAATCTCCTTCTGACTCTTTTCCTTCATTTCTTCGAAAGTCTTGTTCTTGATAAACATCTTCTCATTCTTGAAACACCCCTGTTCAGAGTAAGGAACAAAAAGGAAACTGTTTATTGCTACAGTGAGAAGGAACGAGACAAAGCCACCGGTCGTTTGGGCAAGCAGGCAGAAATAACCAGATTCAAAGGCCTTGGTGAGATTTCGCCAAAGGAATTCGGCCAGTTCATCGGTAAGAATATCAGGCTGGAACCTGTTCGTATTACACGACTTAAGGAAATACCAGACATGCTTGATTTTTTCATGGGGCGCAACACGCCCGAAAGGCGTGAGTATATCATGGAGAATCTGGTATGAGTGAAACAAGCCTTAGAAGGCTCTATAACCGCAATTTCCTTGAATACGCTTCCTACGTTATAAAAGACAGGGCCATCCCGGACATCGCTGATGGTCTCAAACCGGTTCAGAGAAGAATTCTATGGTCCCTTTACCAGATGGATGACGGAAGATTCAGCAAGGTGGCCAATGTAATAGGTCATTGCATGCAGTTCCATCCCCACGGAGACAGATCAATAGGTGATGCGCTTGTTTCCCTCGCGAACAGGGGTTTCTTCATTGAAAGACAGGGGAATTTTGGAAATATCTTCACCGGCGACCAGGCTTCGGCACCGAGGTATATCGAGTGCAGACTAACTGACCTTGCCCGTGAGACCCTGTTCAATAAGAGAATTACCGATTTTGAACCCAGTTACGACGGGAGGAACAATGAACCGGTTCTTCTCCCCGCGAAGCTGCCTGTTCTTCTCCTTCTCGGGGCCGAGGGCATCGCAGTGGGGATGTCAACCAGGATCCTGCCCCATAACTTTCAGGAAGTTCTCAAAGCACAGATAGCATGCCTGAAGGAGCAGAACTTCGAACTGTATCCCGATTTTCCGCAGGGGGGCAGAATCGACTGTTCCGATTACAACGATGGTCATGGCCGAATCAGGAACAGGGCCAGTATCGAAAAGGACGGCAACAAGAACCTTATCATAAGAGAACTGCCATGGGGCACTACCACTGAATCGGTAATAAGCTCCATCGAGTTTGCATCGAAAAAGGGTAAGATAAAAATAGCCTCAATTGATGATTACACGACTGATTCTGTTGAGATTAATATCAGACTTTCACGGGGTGTCGGAGTAGAAGAAGGATTGAAAAGACTTTACGCCCATACCGAATGTGAAACGTTCCATTCTTCCAACATCGTCGTTATTCAGGACGATAATCCGGTTGAAATCAGCATTACGGAAATCCTGCAATACTGCACCGGAAGACTTATAGAAATTCTGAAGCTGGAACTGAAACTGGAGATCAACGATTACACTGAAAGACTTCACTGGCTTACTCTGGAACAGATCTTCATAGAGAACAGGCTGTACAAGAGTATAGAGGAGTGCACTTCCTGGGAAAATGTAAGGGATTCAGTGCGGGAAAGCCTTCAGCCGTTTCTTGAAGAAAACGATCTGGAGGTAACGGAAGAAGATATAGATAAACTTCTCGCACTCAAGATTCGCAGAATATCGAGGTTCGATATTGAGAGCCATAGAAAAGAAATGGGCTCAATAAAGACCAGCATGAAGCATGCCAGAGCCAACCTCCGAAATATAGTACGATACGCCATCGATTATATTGAAATGCTGATAAAGAAATACTCAAAGAACTATCCAAGGCTGACAAGCATAGAGGATTTCAGTGATATAGATGTGAAGAAGGTTGCGATAAAGAACCTTAAGGTAGGTTTCAATAAAAAGACAGGGCTTCTGGGAACATCAATAAAGGGCGAGAAAACATTCAGCGTTTCCGAATATGACAGGTTCGTTTTCTTTCTTGATAACGGAACCTACAGGGTTGTTCCGGTACAGGATAAGTATTTCATAGACGGAAATGTACTGTACTGCGGTGTCCTTGACAAAGACAAGGTTTTCACAGCGGTTTATCAGCAGTCAAAAACCAGGATAGCGTACATTAAAAGGTTCTGTGTAGAAAGCTTCATTATGGACAAGGAGTATATGTACGCTCCCGAAGGCAGTAAGGTCGTTCTCTTCACTGAGGGATCTGAGATGAGGCTGGATTTCTGGTTCCAGCGGAAGAAGAGGATGCGGAGAAGAAAGGATCAATGCCTTATATCCGATTACCGTGTAACCAGTGAAAGCGCGAAAGGCGTTCAGTTGTGCGGACAGAAGATAATTTCCAGCATCAAGGGTGTTCCAACAGGAGACGGTGAAGAAAGTGATTCAACGGATTCACCAGAACCCGCTGATTCATACGATGAAAATGAAGCTCCTGCCGAGGAAGAGGAAGAACAGGAATCCAGAGATGAAAACCCGGAAATCGAACCACCTTTTCCGGAAGATGTCATTAAACAGGCTGAAGACTTTCGTGCGAATACGGCAGAAACACTGAAAAGGGTAGAAAAGGCTATACATCCGGATGATGAATCCGATGACCTTTTTGGAGACCTGAATTGACTATATCCCTTTAAGATTCTCTCTCAGTCTTTTCAATGGATCATCACCTGGAGCAGGTTCGAACTCCTTGCCCGTAATCATTTCGTACAGTTTTATGTACCTTGATGAAAGCTCTATAACAAGATCATCCGGAGCTTCCGGCAGCACCTCATCATTGTACGGGTCGCAGTTGTCCCTGAACCAGAGCCTTAAAAATTCCTTGTCGATGTTCTCAGGTTCCTGTCCGTTCCGGAATCTATCCTCATAGCTGCCGGTAATCCAGTACCTTGATGAATCGGGAGTGTGAATTTCATCGACGAGGATGATATCGCCATTCTCATCCTTCCCCAGTTCGTACTTGGTATCAACAAGGATCAGGCCGTTTTTTGCGGCTACTTCCACTCCACGCCCGAAAAGTTTCATGGCTATCTCAGATGCCCTGTCCCACTCCTGCGCGGTCATCAGTCCCTGACTGATAATTCCGTCAGGGGTGATGGATTCATCGTGTTCTTCGCTTTTAGTAGTGGGGGTGATTATGGGTTCGGGAAATTTCTGGTTCTTAACCATTCCATCGGGAAGCTGGTTACCGCAGATGTTTCGGCTGCCATTGTTGTAAAGGGTCCATGCGGATGTGCTTGTACTTCCCGTAAGGTAACCCCGTACGATGAATTCCACAGGGAAGACTTCGCACTTGATCGCAAGAGTGGCATTGGGGTCGGGAATGGAAATCACATGATTTGGAACGATGTCGCTGGTGTTCTTGAACCAGAACGCGCTTACCTGATTGAGTACCTGACCCTTGAAAGGAACCGAGGCCAGCACCCTGTCGAAGGCGCTTTGTCTGTCAGTTGTAATAAGCAGAATTCTGTTTCCAAGATCGTAACTGTCTCTTACTTTGCCCCTTTTTCCACCAGGAAGATTCAACTCGGATGTGTCCGTAAGACATATGGAAAGATTTTTTCTGATAGCATCTCTGTTAACCATACAATCTCCTTGTCTGTTGCCTTGAAATCTGTTAGCGAATTCTGACCAGAACGTGTATAATAACCAAACTTTCCATGATTTGAAACCTTATCAGATTTTGTTCGAAACAGGAGTTGACTGATGTCAGTTGGTACCACCGGACAGATAGTATATGCAGATTAGATCTGCCAGCGGCGAGAGGAGATTCTTCCGTTCCCTGGGAGGTGATGAAAGAAAATCATTCAGGATTCATCTATTGTCCGCCGTCTTCGGTGGTATATCCATGGGAGTGGTGATAAACCACGAATACATCGCAGTAAACGGATTGAATGCCTCCCACTGGCAGATAACGGCTCTTACGATGCTCTGGCCGGTTAGCAACCTGCTTGCCGTTCTTATTAATCACTGGCTTGACAGCAGGGGAAGGTACGACAGAGCTGTTCTGGTTTTCGGAGTTCTTTCCAGGCTACCTGTGGCGCTGATGTTCTTCTCTTCGAATGTTAACCTCATGCTGCTGCTTCTCCTTCTTTTCTTCGCATCCAACAGTATCATCCTGCCCGCTCAGAACAGTATCATGAAGAAACGGTACTCCCAGAGTAACAGAGCAAGACTTTTCGGCTGGTGGACAAGCGCATTCACACTTTTCAGTCTTCCAGTTGCCATGCTTGCAGGCGCTCTGCTGGATATGGATTTCCAGTACTACAGAATTCTATTCGTGGCCGAAGCCATTTTCGGAGCGGGAGAGGCTGTCTTCTTATCGATGATGGCCAGGGGCATGGAATCGACCGTGGCTGAAAAATCAACCGGCAGAGGAGTTGCTCACTTTTTCAAGAGCCTGTGGAATATTTTCAGGAATGACAAGGATTTCGCCTGGTTCGAGATATACTTTTTTATTTACGGTATAGCCTTTCTTATGATTCTGCCGGTAATACCCTTCTTCGCGACTGAAAAACTCGGACTGGACTACGAGCAGTACGCAATGGCAAAAGGCGTGATCGGGCAGCTGGGGATACTTCTTCTCTCTCCTTTTTTGGGAGTCCGGCTTGAGAAGCTTCATCCATTCCGATTCACAGGTATAGTATGCCTGCTTCTTGTTTTCTATCCGCTATCAATGGCCTTTGGCAACTGGATGCCTGATATAGGTATAACATTTTTCTATATCGCATTCGCAATATTTGCAGTGGGAATGGCGGGTGTGAGAATATCCTGGAACATTTCCAGTATGCACTTCGCCCCTGCGGGGCAGGAAGCCACGTATCAGGGTCTGCATATCACAATGACCGCCCTGAGAGCCAGTTTTGCGCCGATACTGGGAAGCGTTCTGCTGCATTTCTGGGGGTATTCAGAAGCATTTCTTACGTCTTCGGGCTTCTTTGCCCTTGCCGGGATTCTTTTTCTAAGAAGGTACAGGAAAAGAAAGGCTGAGGGAATTGCAGCATAACTTGAAAAGGGCACGGGAATTCCGTGCCCTTAAAAAAGAACTGAGATTATCTAGAAATAGGTTCCAACCGTAAGCGCGAACCAGGCTTTATCTGTGTCAAAGTCGACAAAGTGATATTTGATGCTTCCTTCGATATCCATGGAACCGGTAGGGAAGATCATCCCTAAATTTCCATAGGCACCGAATTCACTGTCGCTGTCATCGTATTTTACACCAAGCAATTCATAACTTACCGATGCCACATACATGCCTGCTCCGCCGCCGTAGAAGACAGGTCCTGAGTAGGTTCTTATACCTGCAAGAATCGGGATAATGCTTGCGGAGAAATCACCGAGATCTTCTTTGGACTGCAGCATACCGTAGCTTATGCTTCCCTCGATAGCGTATACAGGCATATGAGCCAGTATATTAACTCCGAAGATGGGGCTTGTTGAATAGAAATCGCCTCCGTTACCTGTGGGGAATAGTCCTCCCGCGTGCGCTCCGTATTCCACAGTACCGGCGAAAGCCGACACTGAAATAATAAGAAGCAAGGATATTATTTTCATCATAACACACCTTTCTGTTTGTGTTTCAGATAGCAATATACCGAAAAAGCAATCGTCCGGGTCAACTCGTTTCCATTTTCAGCCATTTCATAAGATCGGCGGTCTTCCGGATTTCCAGAATCCTGGGGCCAGGAGCCGAAAAATTCCCGTCCGGCTGGACGAAAACAAAATCAACTCCAGCTGCGTTGGCGGCTCCCATATCACTGCCTGCGCTGTCTCCAACGAAAAGAGTATCAAAGGTTTTTGAACAGGCCAGTTTCATTGCGTAACGGAGTATTTCCGGGTCTGGCTTCGCTGATTTTACCTCACAGCTGAGTACAATGAGATCCAGGTATTCCATCAGTCCTGATTTCTGAAGCCGTTTTCGCTGAACCGATCCAGGACCGTTGGAAACAATTCCAATTGTGCATTTTTCATGAAGATGTTCCAGGAGACCGATGACACCGGGAAGTGGTTCCCCATGCTCCTCGAGTCCTTCGAAGTAGAGTTTGATGAATTCAGCGGGATCTGCGTTGAATCCGGCTTTTCTGAAAGCCTGACGCATCTCAATCGAACCGGGTTCGATGGCTGATGGTTTACAGGCTTCAATATCCTGTATGACCTTCCCGTCAAGAAATTCATGGATTTTCTCGAGTGTATCCGGGGATTCCTCAAGCTTGAGTATGTCTATAATATGTTGCGCCGCATGCTTCTGTGCTCCAGCATAGTCGATGAGTGTTCCGTCCAGATCGAACAGAACAGCAGTATATTCACTAAAATTCATTTGACTGACCTCCATTATTTACAACCATGTTCAGGAAGTATAATGAATTGGGGCCGTGTATGGGGCCCCATATTTCGCTATATTATACGAGTTATTAAACACTGATTATTGATTATTGGAAAGGTTTGAATATCATGAGTAACCAGAAAATGGCACCTTACAGGCTTGAAAAGCCCCCGGCGGATAAGAGTATTCTAGTGCTTTCGGGAAAGGGTGGAGTAGGCAAGAGTACCGTTGCGGCTAACCTTGCTATTTCGCTCTCCCTTCAGGGGTATGCTACAGGGCTCCTGGATACGGATTTTCATGGTCCCAGCATACCAAAACTTCTTGGCATGGAGGGAACGACTCTCACATCAACCGACGGAAAAAGGCTTAACCCCGCAGAACTTGGATCTCTGAAAGTAATTTCCGTTGATTTCATGCTAAGCAGCAGGACCGATGCTGTCATCTGGCGGGGACCCATGAAGATGAATGTCATCAAGCAGCTTTTTGAAGATGTTAATTGGGGAAAGCTTGAGTATATGATTATTGACTGTCCTCCGGGAACCGGTGACGAACCCCTTTCGGTTGTTCAGCTAATTCCTGAACCGACAGGCGCGGTTATTGTAACCACTCCACAGGAAATATCCCTTTCCGATGTAAGACGCTCAATTCAGTTCTGTCACACTCTTAAGCTCCCTGTACTGGGAGTCATCGAGAATATGTCAGGATTCGTCTGTCCACATTGTGGCGAGATGACCGAGTTATTCGGCTCAGGCGGAGGAGAGCGAATGGCATCTGAGATGGGAGTACCCTTCCTGGGAAGAATCCCCATAGAACCGGAAATAGTATCTTCGGGAGACAGCGGAAAACCCTTCGTTTACCATAACGGAGATTCATCATTCGCAAAGGATTTCGACAGTATAGTTAAGGATATAGTAGAGAAAGTATGATTACATGTTCATTCCGAACTCCGTAACCTTCCACTGACCGTCTTCCTTTACAACATCAATCGTGTGGGTTTCGGATTCACCCGTTACAGTCGTTGTTACTTCGACCAGTGCCGCGTTACCATTAATGGTAACTTCGCCTATTAATACCTCGGTAGAATCCATAATGGATGTTATCACGGGAGAGGAAATCAGGGCCACCATGAAATCTTTCGTTGTCATGTCGGGAATATTCGCCGCATCTATCTCGATACCCATAGCACTCAACTGCTCTGCTGACTGTACAGGGGCCATCTTGATCATTTCCAGCTGTGAATCCATTTCAGTAAGAGCGCTTTCTGACATGTAAGCGACCGCTCTTTCGCCATCTCCTGCCTTCAGAGCATCGAACATTTCAGTTACAGCGTCGCCCGGGTTACCGGTGCTGCCGCCGCCGCAGGCCATTGTCAGAGCGAACAGCAATATGGAAAATACTGCAAGTGTTTTCATGATATCCTTTCCTGTTATGTATTGAACATCGAAAATATATCTTTCAAAATATGAAGTGCACTGTCAACGTTGGTTTGCGAGTTAAAGGTCCCAGCTTAATCCGGCGGAGTAATAGGTTCCACTGTCGTCGATGTTGCTGATATAGGGCTCAGGGAAAGCAAATCCGTTTGTGCTTCTGCTCATCCATGAAATACTCAGATCGAGATCCATCTTTCCGAAATCAATGCAGGTTCCCGTTCCTAAACAGAGAGCCGCCATTTTGTAATCAGAAGCCCTGATAAAACCTACGCTATAGGTCGATCTGACATTTGTTATCATTTCCGCCAGATAGATGAACATTTTGCCGGATACGGCGGGGTTCTTTTTTTCTATGGACCGAAAATCGACCTCCACACCCATTGTGCTTCCGCTTAAAATACTGAAATCCCTCTGGAATCCGAAGGCAACCCTTGAGTCGTATCTGTTTGTCTTATTAGTGCCGGATATACCGAACGTTCCAAAGCTGAAAGGCATAAGAAGCCCGGCATGAACGCAGAAATCGGATTCTTCCCAGTCCACTTCAGTTGTATCATCGGGAGCTATTGGATCGACAATATCATGCCTTAGTGTATACGATCCGCTTCCGAATCGCAGCCCGCCGGATACACCTGCGGTCAGCCAGTCATTGAGAACCAGCGAAATTCCGGTATTTGCTTCCCAGAGGGAACCCCGAGAATCCAGCAGATCAATCGCGTAAATCTTGTAACCAGATTGTCCGTACTCCTCCAGAATATTGTTGATACCGCTGAATCCGAAATGCGAGACTCTTGATATTCCCGCGCCGATTGATACAGCTTCAGATATTTCAGTCCCTGCGGCCGCAGTTACCGTACCCAGATTGCCGGAGCTGAAATGATCGTAATCCAGTTCACCTGAAACAAATGAGTGCCAATTAATAATGGCTGTGCTAACTTTGATGGAAGTACCATCCAGCATGGATAATTCCGCCGGATTAAGGAAAATGGATGCCGCTTCGCTGGATGGAAGAGACCAGACCCCACCCATAGCACTCTGTTTCGGGGTTACGCAGATTATGGGAGAACCATTTCCAATGGCGTCATGGAATCCCCAGGCTGATACTACTGATGGAAAGCTGATAAGCAAAGCTACGAACAGGAATACTATCCTCATGCTGTTCTCCATTTCGTTATTTGATCTGTAACAATTATTTGTACCTTGCATGACATAAATTCGAACATGAAATCAGATCATTTGAAACTGCTGTTTACTACACTGTCATCAGCTATTTCAGGAATTGTTATTTTCATGTCAGGCTCGGCTTCCATTGTTTTTTTAACAGCGTAAATGGCTCCCGGGTTTCGAGCCCATGCCCGCCTGGCCAGCCCGTTCGAGACATCCCAGGTCACCATGCCGGACGCTCTTTCCGCAGCTTCCGGTGAGCCATCAAGAAGAAGGCCGAATCCGCCGTTGATTACTTCACCCCAGCCTACACCGCCTCCGTTATGCAGGGATACCCAGGTGGCGCCACGGAAGGAATCACCGATAACATTCTGTACCGCCATATCCGCTGTGAACATGCTTCCGTCTCTGATATTTGCTGTTTCGCGATAAGGGGAATCCGTTCCGGAAACATCGTGGTGGTCTCTGCCAAGGACTATGGGTGCTGAAATGTCACCACTTGCTATTGCCTCGTTGAAAGCCCTTGCGATATTGATTCTTCCCTCCCTGTCGGCATAGAGGATTCGTGCCTGGGAACCCACCACCATTCTGTTTTCTTCAGCATGCCTTATCCACCGGACATTGTCCAGCATCTGCCGTTTGATCTCAGCGTCGGCATCTTCTGCTATTTTCTCAAGCACATCGGCGGCAATCGTGTCGGATTTTTTCAGATCTTCATGATCGCAGGATGTACAGACCCATCTGAAAGGGCCGAATCCGTAATCGAAGCAGATGGGACCCATAATGTCTTCTACATAGGAGGGATATGCAAAGGTTCCATCTTCGAGGAGGATTCCCTGTGCTCCTGCCCTGGATGCTTCAAGAAGGAAGGCGTTGCCGTAATCCCAGAAGAACATGCCACGGTCATGCAGGATGTTAATCGCCCTGACCTGTCTTCGGAGGGATTCGTGCACCATTTCTCTGAATTCCTCAGGATTCTCGATCATCATCCTGTTGGATTCCTCAAGTGATAGGTCGACTGGATAATAGCCGCCAAGATAGGGATTATGAAGAGAGGTCTGATCGCTTCCCAGATCAACGGAAATACCTTCATCTGCCAGCTTTTCCCAGAGATCCACGATGTTTCCTGTGTATCCCAGAGAGAGGGGCTCTCCGGCTCTGCGGGCTTGCTCAATTCTGATAAGGACCCTGTCGAGGTCATCTTCAATTTCCTGGAGCCATCCCTGTTCGTGCCTTGTTTCTATCGCTTTTGGATTGATCTCGGCAATCACGCATACTGCTCCTGCGATAACCGAAGCTTTTGCCTGAGCACCGCTCATGCCGCCAAGTCCCGAAGTGACAAACAGTTTTCCCGAAAGGTCCGCCTCAGGCGGAAGTCCGAGATACTTTCTGCCAGCGTTCAGGAGCGTGATAGTGGTACCATGGACAATTCCCTGGGGGCCTATGTACATGAAACTTCCCGCCGTCATCTGTCCATACGATGTCACACCCAGAGCAGCCATCCTGTCGTAATCCTCTTTGGAGCTGTAGTTGGGTATCACCATACCATTAGTCAGAACCAGCCTGGGTGCTTCGGGGTGGGATGGGAAAAGACCAAGGGGATGTCCCGAGTAGAGGACAAGGGTCTGATTCTCAGTCATCTCGGAGAGGTATTTCATAGTAATGAGATACTGCGCCCAGTTCTGGAATACCGTTCCATTGCCTCCATAGGTTATCAGTTCCTGTGGGTGCTGGGCTACAGCTATGTCCAGGTTGTTCTGTATCATGAGCATTATTGCGGCTGCCTTTGGTGTTCTTGCGGGATATTCATCTATAGGTCTGGCTTTCATCTCGTAATCGGGCCTGAATCTACGCATGTATATTCTGCCGTCATTTTTGAGTTCAGCTGCGAATTCGGGAGCAAGTTCAGTATGCCATTCTTTCGGGAAATAGCGAAGAGCATTTTTCAATGCGAGTTTCTTCTCTTTAACTGTAAGTACATCCGGTCTTGCCGGTGCATGGCTGACACCGGGAAGGTCAGGGGGCATCGGCGGAAATGAATCAGGAATGCCTTGAGAAACCTGTTCGATGAAACTGTCTGACATGAAAACCTCCCGTGCATATATTCACAATAACTGACATTGATCGATAAATAATAATCAATGTGTTTTCCTTTTCCCAGAGAAGGCAATAATGAAAAAAGTTATTTTACTTCTGCTTGCATCTATCGCATTGGTTACCGCAGAACGGTATTCTCTTCTGAATTTCAAACCCATTAACGATATTGAGGCTTACAGACTGATGGATTCCGGCTGTGAAATCATTCATGTCTACGAAGATGGCTTGGTTGATGTTATTGCCAATGAGCATGATTACAATTCTCTTCTCGCTACAGGTATGCCTTTCACCACCAGAATAGATGATCTGGAAAGGTTTTATAGCAGAAGGTTCGATGGCAGATCCATGGGTGGATATCTGACATGGGATGAGCTTTCTATCTGGCTTGACGATCTTCACGATACGTTTCCGAGCATCACAAGTGAGCCTACTTCGATAGGAGATACTTACGAAGGAAGGCCGCAGAGAGTGGTCAAGATATCTTCAAATAACGATTTCTGGACTGACGATCCCTCTCTGCCGAACGTCTGGTACGATGCTCTCATTCATGCAAGAGAACCGGCCAGTATGCGAAATGTGCGTTTCTTTATGCTTTGGCTTTGTGACAACTACGGGCGAAACGGTTTTTGCGGTCTGCAGGCGACATGGCTTCTCGACAACCGTGAGATCTGGTGCCTGCCATGTAACAACGTAGATGGCTACGTTTACAACGAGGTACATTCACCCGGCGGTGGCGGGATGCACAGGAAGAACATGAACTGGAGCGCGGGAGGGGACGGCGTCGATCTGAACAGGAACTGGACTGTTGGATGGGGAGGCACAGGATCGAGTGGAAGCCCTGGCTCAAGTACGTACAGGGGAACGGCAGCTTTAAGTGAACCCGAATCGAACAATATCGATGCCTTCTGGCAGGATCATCCACCGGTAGAGATGCATTCCACACACACTTATGGAAATATACTTATCTATCCATGGGGATATACGACCGCAGCGACACCTCACGCTGCCCAGTACTCGACACAGGGTGAGATAATGTCCCAATGGTGTTCAGGTGAAGAACACGGTCCCTCTGCTCAGATAAACTATTACAGCTCAGGGAATACGAGGGACCACTCTTACGGGCTGTACGGTGCCATGAGCTGGAATCACGAAACCGGGGGGGATTTCGCCGGTTTCTGGCCTTCACTGACTGAGACAGTCAAGTTGACCCGAAGGAATCTGAGAAGTTATCTCGTAACGGCATTCATGGCCGGATGTCCACTTGATCCTCATGTACCGGGTACTCCGGTAATTGAAAATATCGGATCGGTCAGCACGCCCTTTACGATTAACTGGAGTGACATTCCCGGGGCAGCCTCCTATGCTCTGCAGGAACTTTCCGGATACGAAGTTCTCCTTTATGATAACGGCTGCGGGGGACCTTTTACATTGAACAACTGGTCGACAACAACCACGCAGTATCACTCCTCTCCGAGCTGCTACCTTTCCGGTGGTACGGGAACCATAACCTGGACAGAAACTGCCATCATTCCCGAAAACGGCGGGGGAAGATTGAGCTTCTGGAGTTGTTACAACATTAAAAACGGATCATCTCAGGGGGCAGTTGAAGTATCACCAGATGGTGGATCCAACTGGTATTACCTTCAGACTTTCACACGAAATGACATGACATGGCGTTATAACATCCATGAACTGGACGAATGGCAGGGAGATACACTGAATTTCAGATGGGAAACCTACGGAAGTTCCAGTGAACTTTATATAGATGATATAAGAATTGAAATATGGGAGGAGAACGATTTCATCGATCTCAGCGTTCCGGTCAATTCCTATACTTTCTCAACCCATGAGAGCGGCGAATTCTGGTACAGGACAGTGGCAATGGACCCCGATTTCGGTCCCGGCTGGCCTTCTGAAGCGGTCATGGCGCAGGTAACCAGTTTGGGTATCTCAGAGAGTGCGGCGGGTGTTGGGATTACGCGGATTGGCCATTTCAGCCCCAATCCAGCTTCAGTCCGGACCTCGATGCCTGTAACGATTTCCTCAGCATCCGAAGGGCTTGCCTCGCTGACCGTTTATGATCTTGCGGGAAGACAGGTGACTGATCTGTCTTCACAGATTGAAGCGCGTGGATTGAATACCGTTATCTGGGATTGCAGCGATTCGCGGGGGAATGCGATGCCCGGGGGCATCTATTTCGTTGTTATCAATGCGCCGGATCTTGTACAGGCAAGGGAAATTGTCATCATAGGGCAGTAATGACTGGATTGAAGGAATTATTTCTATGAAATCACTGGGCGGGATCAGAAATATTCTATCTGCAGTCACAGATGCTGTTGTGCTTGTTGATTCCCAAAGACAGATAAATTTCATGAATACAGAAGCGGAGAACCTTACAGGATTCAGTGCTGAGGAAGCGGCAGGGAAGGATCTCTGGGAGGTCTGTGTTTTCATCGAGCAGAATACACGAAAACCGGTTACGGACGACATTGATGAAATACTGTTAAGGGATGGATACTTCAATTTTCCAGTGGCTACTGTGATTATTTCCAGGACGGAAGATGAAATACTGATTAGAGGAGGTGTTTTCCTGTCAGATGACGCGAGAATGGGCTCCGATGTTATTGAAGGTATAGTTTTCAGGAATATCAGCTTAAGATGGTTTATAAATGCAACTATGCAGAGAAATCAGAAGGCCGAAGCCATCAGGATTCTTGCAGGCAGTATTGCAGACAACTTGAACGATCTCCTTACAGTTCTCCTGGCGCGGCTATCCGGGATAAGCAAAAATCATAATGACAGAAATGCCGTTTTCAGATCCATCCGTGATTCGAAGAAGATTATCGGTAGGATCAGTTCTATGGTTTCAAGTCTTTCACCCAGGGATGATATGGGGAACATCAACATCAATAAAATGTGTTTTGTAGAAAATATCATCAGGAGCAGCATGGAGATTTTAAAAGCTGCCTTTCCAGGGCTTGATATAGAACTGGCCTATCCCGACCGGACAGGTTATGCGGATATTCCAGCGGGGCTTGTTGAGCAGGTAGTCGTGAACCTCCTCATGAATGCCGGGGAGGCGGTCGGTAGCAATGGAACCATCAGTGTCACAGCATGCAGGATCGATCTTTCCCAGGAAATAAAACCTGTAAATGCGGGAAGTTACGTAATGATATCTGTCAGTGACGATGGATGTGGCATTTCAGACGAGAATCTTACCAGAATTATCGATCCGTTCTACACAACAAAGCGACAGAAGGGTGGTCTTGGATTATCTGCTGTATACTCAATTGTGAACGGCTATAAAGGGTATATTACTGTCAAATCTGAACTTGGCGAGGGCTCATCCTTTACGGTATATCTTCCGGCAGTCCCGGGGATTGTTACCGAAACTGCCAGCGATGTTATCCCCAGAGTTTCAGTTACAGGCTTTGAACAAACTGAGGAGCAACTCCTCAGCAGAATTCTTGAAGCAGTAGGTTGTACAGTTTTTTCTGTAGATGCTGAGAGTATGGAGGAGAGTTCGATTTTGGTGGATTCGGAGGTTCTGGAGTATAATCTGCTGCTGACCGATTACGATTTCTATATGTCGGAAATTGACCGGTTTGCTGACTCGGATATCTCGGAAGGCTGCGTAATTGCTGTTATCAATGAATCCTACCACATACCGGATAATGCTGATTCGAACATCATGTTCATCAGCAGACCCCTAAGGATTGACAATATTGCCGAAGCCGTGGCGAAGTGTGTCTGGGCAAGGCCTGCAGAAAAGATGAAGGCTGTGGGAAGTGAAGATTAGCTGCACACAGTGCGGGGCGGAACAGGTTGTTCTTGAAAGCAATTTCTTTCTCAGATGTCCATACTGTGATGCCAGGATTATAGTTGATCCTCCCGAAAATACTCCGGCACTTGTTGAACCAGCCGTTTCGGAAGAATATGTCAGGAGGCTTTTCTCATCAGGTGTGGTTTCATCGGTGGAAGTGAAGTTCTTTCCATATCTGGAAAAAGTTCTGTCTTCCGGAAGAGAAATCCAATCCTGCTTCAGCCAGCCCTGGCAGGAGCTTGAAGATTACATTCCCCCGTCCGGGGACAGAAAGATCTTTGATAAAAGTCTCGCGGAGCCTGATCAGCTGATACCATTCGATAGAGATATGGCAGAAGAAAGTGGTAGCAGGGTGATTTTTCACCCGTTCTATGTTGTTATGCTGAAACTGGAAGGTTACGGAGAAGGTTTGCTGGTCGATGGCGTATCCGGTAAGATTATCGGTGAGCCACCGGTTATAGAAGAACAAAATGATTCAGGACAGAATCTATACAGAACTTTTCTGATAACTCTGGCTGCAGGTCTTATTTTCACGGTTCCCATCTATTTCCTTACAAAAGATTTTGATGAGTCCTGGCTTTCCTGGATCTGGACATTCATACTTATTGTTCCTTTGACTCTGGCATTCTATCATTTCAAGATAAAGGCCGGCAGAAGATGAATAAAGTATCCGTGGCTCTTACCTGTCCATCGTGTGCAGGACCTCTCAGTATACGTGAAGGGGATACGCACACCGTTTGTCCGAACTGTTCCAGCAGCCTGTTGCTTCCGAATGCAGTGCGCAGGTATGTGCTGCCTTCAAGGATAGAGAGTGTTAATATTCTGCGATTGGTGCGAAGTGAACTTAAGAAAGTGAACCCCGACAGCATTGAAAAGACCAGAGTAAGTAAACCGGTTCTTTATTATGTTCCTTTCTGGCACTGCAGCGCACAGGCAAACGGTTACGTACTGGGAGTAGAGCCTGTTTATCATGAGAGCGAAGTTTCCAGAAGCGATGCTGAAGGGGGATATTCCAGTAATTTTTCCGTGTCACTCACCAGGAAGGTTAAGACCCGGACGGGATCCAGTGCCGTAGAGCGGGAGATTCAGCTGTCCGGAAGCCTGAACATCAGCGCAGCCGACCTTGAACCCCTCGGGATCCCCACTCTTTCAGCTGATTCGCAGCTTTCCATACAGGGGCTTGATATTCAGCGCAATGTTCTTCCCGATGGGCTGGAAGTTCTTGAAGATGAGAGTTCCAGGGACGGTGTATTCGTTGATCCATTAGTTACCGTCGCCGATGCCCATGACCAGACAGCCAGCTATTTCAGCAGACTTGCCTCAGGTGTCGGTTTCGGCCTTGACGAGAGATGGGAGTTTATTGTTATCTCCGGATATCGGGATGCTCTTGTCTTTTATCCGTTGTGGATAACCGATTTCAGAACCGGTGGCAGGTCATATCAGGTAATTATTGATGGACGTTCAGGGAATATTCTGAGGGGGAGATTTCCATCTTCGGGTAAGGACAAAAAAATTATTACAATCGCTGCCGCACTGCTTTGGGCCGGGATTATTCCTTTCTCTCTTGATATTCTTTTCAGCGGAAAGCTCAATTACAGAACCCCCTCCGGGAATCAGTCCAGCTGTGTTCCCATAATTCTACTCATTCTGGCAGCCCTGGCCTACGGCACCCGTCATCTTCTCAAAATACTCAGTGAAGTAGTCGGCAGGGGAAACGATCATGTTATCTATTAACTTCATCAGGATGGTTATTCCCTATGCGACGTAATATTTCAAAGCTGACTCTTCTTCGATGTTCCAACTGTGGAAGCGATCTCAGAGGACTTTCCACAGATGTAATATTCTACTGCTCCGAGTGCGGCAGATGCTGGATTTCAGGTGAGCGGCTCAGCCCGGTCAGTATAGAATTCGTGCGGATGGGTGATTCCGATTCAGTTTTCCTTCCTTTCTGGAAGATTGATGCTTCCGTGAACATTCGTAACCGCATTTCGCGCAAGAAATCCTCCGCGTCAGGTGTTGGCAGGTTTCGGGAGTTTACCGGCACTGAGAGAGGGCTTACAGAGTCCGATGCAGGTTCTAAAAAAGACAGATTCATTTTCCCGGCATTTTCAACCAACCTTGTACTTTCCACTGGAGTCAGAATGCATAGTGAGAACTTCCTGCCGGAAAAAACGGAGCATGGGAAGCGGTTCAGTGTTATCGGTGGTTCTGTCGGGCGTGATGATGCCGTATTACTGACACGTGCAGTTGCGGTTGGCGTTGAGGTGAACAGAGCTGATTACCTTGCATCGGTTGATCTTGATATTGAAGTTCACGCAGCTGGTATTTATGCCATCGGGTGTACGCCCGAGAAGAATGTTTTGAAAATAAACGGTTCAGAGATAGGAATACTCTATGCTGCGATAAACGATTCCGATGAGATAATTAAGCAGAATCAGGATTTTTCCGATTGACCTTCCTTCTTGACTGATGAAGGTTTAATATCTAATGTTTATATTACAGAAGGAAGAAATCAGATAGTCTTACAGAACAGGAGCAATGAATGTCAGGACACAATAAATGGAGCAGTATAAAGCACAAGAAATCGAAGGCTGACGCAGCCAGGGGTAAAATTTTCAGCAGACTTGTCAAGGAGATAGCGGTTGCCGCCCGGGAGGGTGGAGGAGACGTAGAGACAAATTCGCGATTACGTGTTGCGGTTGAGACCGCGAAATCCCACAACATGCCTTCCGACAATATTGACAGGGCCATCAAGAGAGGGACAGGCGACCTTGAGGGAGTCAATTACGAGGAGATGACATACGAAGCTTATGGCCCGGGTGGAATAGCCATAATGATCGAGGTTCTGACTGACAACAAGAACAGAACCGCGGCTGAGATCAGGAACCTTCTATCGAAACATGGCGGGCATCTGGGTTCAAGGAACAGTGTAGCTTACATGTTCAGCAGAGTTGGAAAGATAACCATTGATGGTGCCAGTTATTCCGAGGATCAGGTACTTGAGGCAGGACTTGAAGCTGGCCTTGAAGATGTTCAGAAAATTGATAACATTATCATAGCTTCCACTGCGCCTTCCGATGTATTCGATGTTAAGAATGCACTGGTGGAAATGGGCGTAATACCTGAAAGCGCGGAAGTTACGAAGGAACCGGAAAACTACATAGGGTTAGGCAGCAGGGAAGCTGAAAAGGCTGTTGCTCTTCTTGAAATACTTGAAGATAGCGATGACGTTCAGGCGATTCATACCAATTTTGAATTGCAGGAGGAATAATTGCCTGAGTCTGGATCCTCCATCTATATGGGTATAGATCCAGGACTGGGCACAACAGGATACGGAGTGCTTCGTTTTTCATCCGATTTCATCGAACTCCTTGACGGAGGAACAATAAGATCATCAGCAAATGATCCGCTTCCGGAAAGGCTGGATGAACTCTATTGCGGAATGCTGGAGATTCTTGACAAATACAACCCGGTGGTCATGGGACTTGAGAAGATCTATGCTCATTACAAGCATCCGTCTACGGCAATAAAGATGGCTCACGCTCGTGGTGTGTTGAGTCTTGCGGCAGTTCGAAGTAAGGTTCGTATTGTTTCTATACCTTCTACCAGAATAAAGAAGCTTGTCACAGGGAACGGGAGAGCCAGCAAGGAACAGGTATCAGGCATGGTAAGGCATCTGCTGGGTTTGACAGTCGAGATCAAGCCGGATGATGTTTCGGATGCCCTTGCCATTGCCATAGCTGCTTACGAAAGTGAAAAATATGATAGAAAGTTTAAGGGGCTTAGTAGAAAGAACGGTTGATTCCACCATTCATATTCGAATCGGTTCGTTCGTGATCGGTATACTGGCTCCGGGCTACTTTTTCAGAAGTGTATCCGCAGGGCAGGAGCTTGATATTCCCGTCTACCTGCATCTGCAGTTGGAAGGTAACCGTATTGTTCCCCTGCTGGTGGGGTTTCCCGAAGTTCGAGACCGGGAGTTCTTCGAGAAATTCATTTCGGTATCAGGAGTGGGAGTGAAGGCGGCGGTTAAAGCCCTTGAAAAACCCCCTTATAGAATAGCTTCGGCAATAGCCTCAGAGGACTATGACTACCTGACAACTCTGCCCGGAATAGGAAAGAAGAGGGCCAGGCAGATAGTAGCGGGTCTTCAGGAACAGATGAAAAAAATGTATGGAGCGGTTCCGTCCGGGGACGATATTTCAGATTCCAGCGGCGAAGCCAGAGCGGTTCTCAGACAGATCGGTGTACAGGTGGCTGAAGCGGATAGATTGATTGAAATAGCCTGCAGCGAGCTGGACAAAGAAGCAGGAACATCAGCTATTGTTAAACGCGCAATGGGAATCAGGAGCAGAAAGTGAGCAGAGAATCGATCATCTCCGGAGAAGCCCAGAGAGTGGATGAGACTGCCGATGAAAGCACACTGCCTTCTCTCAGACCGGAAAATCTGAATGAATACATCGGCCAGGAAGCGGTAATACAGAAACTGACAATCGCGATAAAGGCCGCGCTTGGCAGAGGAGAACCCCTTGATCACATTCTTTTCCACGGGCCTCCCGGCCTTGGTAAAACCACACTGGCACATATCGTTTCCAATGAAATGAACGCTGGCCTTGTCTGTACTTCCGGACCCGCTCTTGAAAGGGCAGCCGATCTGGTTGGAATCTTGACCAATCTTCATCAGGGAGATGTCCTCTTTATTGATGAGATTCACAGGCTTCCAAGGGTGGTGGAGGAGTACCTCTATCCGGCAATGGAGGATTTCGTAATCGATATCATTCTGGATCCCGGTCCTCATGCAAGAACTGTAAGACTTGATCTTGCCGAGTTCACGATTGTCGGCGCTACCACCCGAGCGGGTCTTATTACTGGCCCACTGAGAAACAGGTTCGGCCTGTCACTTCATATGCAGTTTTACAAAACAAATGATCTGGCAGAGATAATCAGAAGATCTTCCCGTATACTGAATCTGCGATTAACCGATGGGGGAGCTGAAACCATAGCGCTCCGG
The DNA here is from genome assembly GCA_030600545.1 of Candidatus Aegiribacteria sp. Taxonomy (GTDB): domain Bacteria; phylum Fermentibacterota; class Fermentibacteria; order Fermentibacterales; family JCC-6; genus Aegiribacteria. The sequence goes on from JAUVLV010000001.1 coordinate 85,334, forward strand.
TCCCGGGGTACTCCCAGGATCTGCAACAGATTGCTCAAGAGGGCAAGGGATTTTGCCCAGGTTGAAGGTAAGGATGCAATTACGGAGGATGTTGCTGTTGAGGCCATGGATATTCATGGTGTAGACGAAGCTGGTCTTGACAGTCTTGATAGGAAGTACCTCAGTGTAATAATCAAACAGTATACCGGCGGCCCTGTTGGAGTCGCTGCCCTGGCGGCGACCCTTAATGAAGAAAAGGACACACTGATCGATGTTGTTGAGCCGTTTCTCCTTATTTCTGGATTTCTGAACCGCACAAGCAGGGGCAGAATGACTACTATCAAAGCTTACCGTCATCTGGGCTTGAAGTTCAGCAGCCAGGAAGAACTCCCTTTGTGAAAACAGCCGAACACCTTTTACTGCATTCATGCTGCGGCCCATGCATGACTGTTGTGCATGAACAGTTGAAGCTGGAAGATTTTAACATTACTGCTTTTTTCTACAATCCTAACATACACCCCTGGAAGGAGAGGGAGAGAAGGCTTCAGTCACTCAAAGACTACGCCGATTCGAAAGGGATCCCTCTTGAGATCGATGAAGAATACCCTCTTGAGAAGAATATCAGAATGCTGCTGGATGCTGATAACAGGTGCTACGCCTGTTTTGAGGACAGACTTTCGGCAACAGCTGAGAGAGCGGCGGAACTCGGAATTATGAATTTCTCCACCACTCTTTCGGTAAGCCCCTACCAGAACCAGTCGTTTATACAGTCAGCGGGGAAGATCGCCGGGGAGAAAAACGGCGTCCGTTTTGTTTATAGAGATTTCAGGGAGTTCTACAGAGAATCCATACGAATTTCCTCGGAAGCGGGAATGTACAGACAACCTTACTGCGGCTGCGTTTTCAGCGAACGTGACAGATACCTTAGATTGAAATCACCCGGACAGATCTAACCGGTACTGTCACCATTTATACAAAAGGTGGATGCACTGATTCCTGATGATGCAAAGTCGATTCTTCTCATTGATGAAGTTCAGGAAATAGAGCTTTGGGAAAAACAATTGTTTCACTTTGTTGTCAGCATATCCGCGTTTACGACTGTTGCTCTTTCACAGTATTTGCATCTGTAGGTCACAGTATCTCTGTCCTCAAGCAGAAAGTGCTTTCTTGCCCCCAGCTTGTTGGTAGCGCAGTTTGGATTGGGGCATG
>JAUVLV010000033.1 GCA_030600545.1 Candidatus Aegiribacteria sp.
ATTAACCTATCTCCTTATATGATAAGTAATTATCATAGCAAATAGGTGCATCATTGTCAAGGACCAAAACAATACTTATATTGTATCATAGTATAACTTTACAAGGTTCTATCAACGATTTGGGCTTTTGTCGGTGCCATCGAAGAAGTGTGGTACGTCCCCTAAATGAAGTCTGATAAGTACATTAATGAGTTGAATAATGTTGCGTTTGATTTGTGTCCAACGATTGTTTCCGCCTGTTCCATCAGAATCCGAGCCTGAAAAACAAGATTCCTTTTCTCATTTCTGTCTTTTACCAATTCCGCTCGTTTGGATAAAAACTTTGCTCGCCCCGTGAGTACTCCTATCTGTGCCGCGTCATCAAGCATCATATCCGAAGCTCCTGCCAGAAGAGCTCCTCCATGAGAAGCGAATCTCGCCAGCTGACCGCTGTACAGTTCCAATAACGATCGTCCGTCAGGAACTACCGTTTCAACCCCATCATTTCGATCAACCTCCAGGGACAATCCTGTGAGCATCCCACCGGCTCCTACAGCTTTCACCGCTTCCGCAACCAACCTTGAGGAATGCCTGCCTCCATTACCGGCTATGTACTCCACTGCCAGCGCAATGAGTCCATCACCGGCCAGAATTGCCAAAGTATCATCCCGTTCTTCCAGCAGTTGAGGTAATCCCTTGAAAATGCCAGCGAAATCACTTATTTCAAGATGAACAGTGATCCCCGCGCGAAGCATGAGAGCAGTAACTGCAGCAGGCATTCCTGTATCCTCAGTAGAACCGCACCACCTTGATGAGGCACAGGCAAGCAGACTTAATTCAAGATTGTAATTGTGCTCAACACATGCATGCAGGGCGTTTTGAAAGGCTGCGGGCATATTCTGCGCGGATTCACTGATAATGACCCGAGTAGTATCTTCAAGTTCCTGTTTAAGCTTATCCAGCACGGTTACTTGATTTCTCTTTCAGAAGTGAGATCTACCAGTCTTTTACCAAACTCATCCAATACAATGGCTTCTTCGAGAATCCCATCATGAGCAATACTGAAATTACCGTTTTCCTCGCTTACAACAACGGCGATAGCGTCAGAAACCTCAGTTACTCCAATTGCTGCCCTGTGGCGAGTTCCCAGGGCCGGCCTGGGTCTGTTCGCCCTGGACCTGCCAAAGAATGTCTTGCGGGAAAGTGGGAGAATCGCTCTGGCTCCGACTATTCGCCCGTTACTTATAATGATTGCTCCATCATGGAGAACTCCGGGTGGTTGAAGCAGAGAAGCAACGACTGGAGGGTTGATCTTGAGCTTATCCAATATGACAGGATCGCCATAGATACTTTCAAGAGATTCTTCTCTCTCCATTACAAAGAGCCCTCCAAGCCGCAGTTTCCGGAGCAAAACACAGGATTCAACAAGAGATTCAATCTCGCTCCGCTCAATGATATCAGCATGGCCATAGAATCTTCTCAGATTTCGACCCATTGTGCCGAGTAAATCTTTGATCTCTTCATGGAAAATAACCACAACTGCAATGAATAGAATCGGTGTCAGATTCTGAAGCAGATAACTGAATGTAAAGAACCCCAGCCCACCGAGAATGTTCGCAAGCAGAATGATGATCATGAACATAAGGATTACAGGCATTGCAGGAGTCCTCCAGAGGTACTTTAAGAGCATTCTTACAAGGATGGCGATAATAATGATGTTTGCAAGCTGGGCAAGCCAGAAACCGCTGATTATGGAATGTCCCAGTGGCTGAATCATCATATTCTCTGTCCAAACTCCCTTGAAACCTGAAGTACCTGTACAGTTCCCGCAACATCATGAACCCTTACGATATCAGCACAGTTCGAAGATAGTGCAGTTACGGCGTGCGTACCAGCTTCTCGTTCTGAAGGTTTGACTACCCCGGTCAGCTTACCGAGGAAACTCTTTCGAGAATGTCCAAGAAGAACCCTGCAGCCCAGCCATTTGAATTCTGCCAGTCTTGAAATGAGCTGTATGTTATCCTTCAGTCTTTTGCCAAAACCTATGCCCGGATCAATGATAATACGCTCTCTTGATATTCCCGACTCAACTGCTGCGATGATTCTCTCCTGAAAAAATGCATAAACCTCTCCTACCACATCAGTATATCCCGGATTATCCTGCATAGCATAAGGTGTTCCCTGCATATGCATCAGAATTATAGGAATGTCCAACTTCGCAACAACTTCAGCCATCGCCGGATCTGACATGGCAGTTATATCGTTAATCATCTCAGCTCCCGCCGAAAGAACTGCATCGGCAACCTCCGCACTGGCGGTGTCTACCGAGATTACAGCTTTGCAGTCAAACGAAAGTTGCTTCACTATGGGGAGCAGCCGTTCAAGTTGAATTGCAGGAGATACAGGCAGTGAACCGGGTCTGGTGGACTCCGCCCCAATGTCTATTATGTCTGCTCCCTGTTTTTCCATTGATCTTGCATGTTCAACTGCTACTTTAACGTCCAGATAGTCTCCGCCATCACTGAACGAATCGGAGGTTACATTCAGAACACCCATAACAAGCGGTCTTCTGCTGAAATCAAGCACTTTGCCGCAGGTTAGAATCGTCTCAGGTAGCCCTGGAGAACTTACCAGTGCATTTCTAAGTTCAGATGCAAGCTCCGGGAGTCCAAACGGCTGTTCATTAAGCGATTCGCACCCCCTCATTATTTGTTTCGGCGTTCCTACGATAAGAGCCCTGGTCTCCCTGGTCCTGCAGGAAACCGCCTGTCTGGATACTATGGCATCCGCTCCACCTGAAAGCATGCATTGTTTTAGAATATTAGCCGCAGTTGAGGATAACTGACAGGTGGAAAATACTGAGACTCTGCATTTTTCGGAAAGCCTTTCCCAGGTTACAGTATCCGCTCCAATGAGTTCCAGTTCTTTAAGCCATTGATCATCACTGGAGATATGGAGTTTCCTGATTCTCATCAGGTGGTCCTTATCGCCCTTCCTATGAGGTAAAGAGCTTCGGTTCTTGTTTCAAGCTTCTTCAGGTAACCTCGCATTGCTGATGTAACTATCCTTGAATCGCGTTTTTTTACGCCACGAATGGCAAGGCACATATGCTCCGCTTCCATGATGACCATGACGCCCTTCGCGGAAAGTTCGACCATCAGCCTATCCGCTATTTCGGTTGTAAGCCTCTCCTGAATTGTCGGCCTTGCCGCCATCGTCTCAACGGTCTCAACGATTGATCCCAAACCTGCAATTCGATCATTCGATGGGAGATAGATAACATCACATCTGCCAATAAAGGGAAGAAGATGATGTTCACAGATTGAAGAGAAACTGATATCCTTAACGATTATCAATTCGTTCTGCCCTTTACAGGACATGGTTTTGACTGGTTTGATTTCGTCAGGATTCAGGCCCCGACACAGCTCAGCCATTGACCTGGATACACGGTAGGGAGTTTCTTTCAAACCTTCTCTGTCAGGATCCTCCCCCACTCCCTCCAGCATCAGCTTCACTCCCTGCTCTATTTTCTTCAGATCCATCATTTTTATGAACTTCCTCTTCTTTTTCAGGATCATCTTCAGAAGAATCAGCTGTTTCTGCAACCTCTGAAACGGGTTGAAGTGTGGGTATAGGATCCATTTCAGGACGGAATTCCTGGAATATTGCACTGATCTCAGTGCTGGCGATCGTCTCCTTTTCCAGCAGCTGTTCAGCAATTCTCTCTACAATGTCCCGATTCTCATTAAGTATATCAAGGGCTCTGCTGTACGCTTCCTCAACGATCCTCTTGATCTCTGAATCTATCACTCTTGCTGTATGTTCACTGTAATCCCTGGTCTTGTTGAATTCCCTTCCAAGGAAAATCTGGTCTCCCGATTCTCCGTGTGTAATGGGTCCAAGTTCTTTACTCATCCCCCATTCACAGACCATCTTCCTTGCAAGTTCTGTAGCCTTTTCAAGATCATTCCCGGCGCCAGTGCTCAAAGTATCAAGGAAAAGACTTTCTGAGGCTCTGCCCCCCATCAGTGTTGCAAGCATACAGTCAAGCTTCTTTTTGGTATATGTATACCTGTCATCGGATGGAAGAAAACTTGTAAGACCCATAGCCATACCCCTGGGAACTATTGTGATTTTGTGTATGGGATCAGATTCAGGGACAAATATACCAACGACCGCATGTCCGCTTTCATGGTATGCGGTACATTTTTTCTGATCGGGGCTGATGACGATACTCTTGCGTTCCAGACCAAGTATGATGCGGTCAATTGCATAATCGAAATCTTCCTGCTCAACTTTATTTGCACCCCGTCTTGCAGCCCTCAGAGCAGCTTCGTTGGCAAGGCTTTCAAGGTCAGCGCCGCTGAAACCGGGAGTACTCCTTGCAACCTTTTCAAGGCTAACCTTCTCATTAACCGGCATTTTGCGTGTGTGCACCTTCAGTATGGCCTCCCGGCCCTTTACATCGGGCATGCTCACAACAATCCGCCGGTCAAATCTGCCTGGTCTGAGAAGTGCAGGATCAAGAACATCGGGACGGTTCGTGGCCGCCATAACTATGACTCCAGCGTTCTCCTCGAAGCCATCCATTTCCACAAGAAGGGCATTGAGAGTCTGTTCCCTTTCATCGTGCCCTCCTCCGATCCCGGCTCCTCTGTGTCTTCCAACAGCATCGATCTCGTCGATAAAAATAATGCATGGCGCTTTGGATTTTCCCTGAACAAAAAGGTCTCTGACCCTGCTGGCACCTACCCCAACGAACATCTCAACAAAATCGGAGCCACTCATCGAGTAGAACGGAACCTTTGCTTCTCCCGCAACCGCTTTTGCCAGGAGAGTCTTGCCTGTCCCGGGTCTTCCAACCAGAATCACTCCTTTGGGAACTTTCCCACCCAGACGACGGAACTTCTCAGGCTTTTTAAGGAATTCTATCACTTCAAGCAGTTCGTCCTTTGCTTCATCCACTCCGGCAACATCTTCAAAGGTAATCTGAGGCTTGTCGCTGGAAAACAGCTTTGCTTGGCTCTTACCAAATGAAAAAGCTTTACCGCCTCCTCCAGCTTTTCTCATAAAGTAGATAAAAAAACCGATAAGAAGCAGGAAAGGAATGAAGCCCAGAATCTGAGCAAGCAGTTCGTTGGGTGGTTTTGCTGTTACAAGAACTCCATGAGCCGCCAGTGAATCAAGTACTCCCGTATTTTCAAAGGGAATAAAGCTCGTGAAGCTGCTGTATTCAACCTCGTTTTTAACTACTGGTATTGAGAATTCCCCTTTAACTGGCCCACCTGTTTCTATGACCACTGACTTCACTCTGTCCCGGCTGATGTAATCCATAAGGCCGGAATCACCGGAGTAGGGGATTTCGATACTGTCAGTACCGGTATCGAAAACTTGAAATACTGTGAATGCTATCAGAGTAATCAACAGCCACATTGTAAGTGTTCTAACTGAACATCCTGAATTAAATGGCTGCAAAGGTAATTTTCCTGGTTGTCGTTTATTATCTTTATTCATGAAACTCCTGGTTTTTCATTCCTTGAGTGCTACGATATCGGGAAGATTTCGGTCAAAACCTCCGGGACTGTCCAGTCCGTATCCGAATACGAATCTGTCGGGAACACTGAATATGCATTCATTCACCTCTACAGCAACCTTCCGTCTGATTTCTTTGTCAAGCAGTACGATCGTTCGAAGAGAGGTCGGATTTCTTGATTTAATCAGTTTTTGAATATACGCCAGCGTAAGTCCTGTGTCTATAATATCCTCTACAAGCAGGACATCCCTGCCTGAGAGAGGCAGTGTCGTATCAAGAGTCAGGCGGACTTCTCCTGAAGACTGCGTCTGTTCCCCGTAGCTTGCGGCACCAAGGAACTCGATCTGCAGATCAACATCCATGTACCGCACCAGATCGGCTGCGAACATGAAACCACCTCTGAGAAGTGGGATAACGATTATCTTTTTGCCAGAGTAAATTTCGGTGAGTTCAGCCCCGAGCTTACGAATACCTTCCTGAATACGATCAGCGGAAATCAACACTTCCCAATCAGTATCGTTCAATTTTCTTCCTCTCTTACATTTTTCATAAACTTATTGATATGGATCCTGTCCCCTTCAGCAGTAATCCTCATGCCTCCGGGAAGAGTATGATACCCGTTCTTATTTCCAAGAATCCATTTATCAGTTTTTTCAAATTCCAGTTTTCCACTCCTTGACCGGCCGCTTACAGCCCAGAGAATCCCCAGCCTTACTGCTCTCGGCAAAACTTGATACTGCTCTCTCTGAAAAGTATCTCCATCAAGAAGCTCGTCAAGAGAATCGTCGATAATGCTATCCGCAATATCCCTCCATTGCGAAAGGTTAGCTGAAGATCTTGCAATGGCACAGGTGCTTCCCTGTGATATCGATTCGAGAACAGGAATAACCTTATGGCGAATTCTGTTTCTGAGAAACGAATCCTCCTTATTTGTGGAATCTTCAATCCAGTTCTGTCCGATTGCTTCAAGATATCCTTGAAGTTCACTTCGGATGAAATCAAGCAACGGCCTCCGAACAGTACCTCTTCCGAAGTAATCCATTCCTCCCAGGCCTCTGAGCCCTGCTCCCTCAAGCAGTCTCATCAACAGTGTTTCCGCCCTGTCAGATGCCGTATGCCCTGTGGTTACAAGAACGTTTTCCGAAGCGTATTCATAATAAATCCTGTTTCTCTCAGCACTGAAGTACCCTTCAGCAGATCCTGATTCAAGTGACGAAATAGCCTTTACGTTGCAATACAGATTCATTTTATCTGCAAGATCCTTTACGAAAGTGGCATCTTCACCACTCTCCGGTCTGGCATGATGATCAATATGAAGAATAGACAAGTCCCAATTCATATGATTGGCAAACCGCTGAAGAAGCCGCAGCAACGCAACGGAATCGCTTCCGCCTGAAACGGCTGCAAGTATATCTGAACCTTCAGGTAGCAGACTCCTGAGTTTGACCGTTTCAATAAAAGTGTTCTCTACAGACCTGTGTAAGCTCACGTATTCCCCCTCTGCGGTAATATACACGAACTGACAAATGAGGTGGACTTGATGTTAGTAATGGATGATAATGCCTTCAGGAGGTAATGCATGTTCCGCCAAAGTAAGAAGAACAGAAAACTTTCGCAGGATCTTGGCATCCCCGCACTTTTCTCGATTGCTACAGGAGCAATGATCAGCTCCGGGCTTTTTGTTCTGCCTGCATTTGCTTTTACTGTAGCTGGACCCGGTGTGATATTCTCCTATTTAATAGCGGGAGCGATCGCAATTCCAACCATGCTGAGCAAATCTGAACTTGCAACCGCAATGCCAAGAGCAGGGGGAACCTACTACTTCGTTTACAGATCTCTAGGTCCCCTGGCAGGTACTCTGTCCGGCCTTGCGGCCTGGTTTTCACTATCTGTTAAAACCGCTTTCGCATTTGTTGGACTGGGCATATTCATGGAATTTCTATCTCCTGACATCAATGGAAGGCTCTTTGCCATGATAGCATGCGTTCTCTTCACCTGCTTAAATCTCAGGGGAGCTGGACATGCCGGTAAGACTCAGATCGTTCTTGTTGCAGGCCTTCTTATATCTCTGGCATTGTTCGCCGGATTCGGCTTAACTCACTTTTCCCCCGAACGATTCAGACCTATAGCGCCGAATGGCTTCAGCGGAATTCTGGAAGCGGCGGCACTGGTTTTTGTGTCCTTCGGGGGTCTTACCAAGATTACAAGTGTTGCGGAAGAGGTGAAAAATCCTGGACGTGATATTCCTGTCAGTATGTCACTTGCTCTGATTGTAGTCACTATTCTTTATTTTGTCTCTGTTCTCATCTGTGTGGGGGTTCTCGATCCTTCCGTTCTCTCTTCTACCGGTATGCCAATTTCCGAAGCTGCCAGAGTCATCGCCGGTAGAAACGGTTTGACGGTAATGAGCATTGCAGCCGTACTTGCATTTCTTTCAACGGCCAATGCAGGAATCATGGCTTCATCCAGATTCCCATTCGCAATGAGCAGGGATGATCTGCTTCCCGCCGATTTTTCCAGAATTTCAAGGAAGAAAGGTGTTCCATGGGTTTCCCTGGTTCTAACAGGTATAATAATTATCCTTCTGCTCCTGCTTGATTTCACTCACCTGGTAAAGCTTGCATCAACGATGATGCTCATTCTGTTTCTGTTTGTTAATATATCTCTGATAGTAATGCGGGAAAGCCGTATACATACGTATAAGCCAATATTCAGAAGCCCCGGATACCCCTGGATTCAGCTTCTGGGCATTGCAGGCATGCTGGTTCTTCTTGCGAAACTTGGCCAGTCTGCACTTACAGCCAGCCTGCTGGTCATTATCGGAGGCACCATATGGTACTTCATATATTCCAGAAAACGGGCTCAGAGGGAATATGCGCTGCTGCATCTTGCTGCAAGGATTTTCCCGAGGGAACTGGTTGGAGACCACCTGGTAAGGGAACTGGCGCAGGTTCTCCGGGACCGGGATCATATAACCGAAGACAGGTTCGATGATCTTGTTATTAAAGCTGATATATTGGACATTGACAAACCAGTTGACATGAAAGATTTCTTCAGGATTGTATCTGAGAATCTGGAAAAATCCCTCTGTCTCGAAAGAGATGAAATAGATAGACTTCTTATTGAGAGAGAAATGGATTCTTCAACAGCTCTGCGGAAAGGTCTTGCCATACCTCATATCATCGTTCCCGGTTCCGGCAGGTTTTCTGTTCTTCTGGCCAGATGCAAAAAGGGAATTGATTTCGGCGGGGAGAATTCACCCGTCAATATGATCTTTGTCCTGGCCGGTTCAAGGGATGAAAGAACTTTCCACCTTCGTGCGTTGATGGCAATTGCGGAAATAACAAATTCCCCTGATTTCGACTCAAAATGGATGAAATGCCGTAGCATCAATGAGCTGAGAGACCTTGTACTGCTTACTCAAAGAAGAAGAGTGGAATAAAAGAAAATTGCCGCAGGCTTTTTCACCCGCGGCAAAATTCTGGTAGCGGCGGAGGGACTTGAACCCCCGACCCGCGGATTATGATTCCGCTGCTCTGCCAACTGAGCTACACCGCCAGGGACGAGGAAAATAGGACTATTTGAGCCTGCTGTCAAGATATTTACGATTGAATCCGGGTTTGACTGTCTCAGAATGAGAATATATTTTTATTGCTTGATGAATTCATCGATTTCTGAACCGGAAAAACTGGATGTTGACACGGGCCTTCACATATTTTAAATATTCGGATATTCGAATATTCAAATTTTATTTTTACGCTAGATGAATCTCTGAAAAAGTTGATCTGGTATCGAACAATCACTGCTTCTGAAATAGTCAGAAGAAACAAACAACTGTGTACGTTTATCAATTCCCAGGATAAGCAGGTACGGGGGGAAATGGAAGATAAGGCAGGAGTAGAGTTCGTTCCTTCAATCGTGGGTTTTCTTTGCAACTGGTGTACCTACGCGGCAGCAGACTTAGCCGGTTCATCGAAATTCGCTCTTCCACCCTCGTTCACTGTGATAAGGGTGATGTGTTCCAGCAGAATCGACCACAATCTACTTCTTTCAACTTATTTCAAGGGCGCCGACGGTATTCTCGTCGCAGGGTGCCATCCGGGTGACTGTCACTACGGTGAGGGTAACTACTATGCCAGGCGAAGATTCGCACTGCTTAAAAAGGTTATGGAAACTCTCAACCTCGACCCGGAAAGGCTGCAGCTCTCCTGGGTATCGGCATCAGAGGGAAAACGCTATGCAGAGGTTGTGGGCGAATTTACGGAGAAGATAAAGGAACTCGGACCGAATCCCATTAAAAATAGTACTCGTTTTTGATAGAGAGTAGATAACATGTCTCAAACCGGGAACGTTCTTGTTATAGGTGCCGGGATCGCCGGAATGAAGGCGAGCCTAATGCTCGCCGGAGCATCCAATAAGGTTTACCTTGTGGAAAAACTCCCCATCATCGGCGGTAAAGTTATCAAAAACGAGGAGAGTTTTCCCAATCTCGAGTGTTCCACCTGCATGGTTGCCCCCATACAACAGGACGTACTGCAGAATCCGAATATTGAAACCCTCACATACAGCATTGTGGAGAAGATAGAAGGCAAATTGGGGGATTTCAGCGTTGTTATCAGAAAAAAAGCCAGATATGTAAGTTTGACCGACTGCATCGGATGCGGTATGTGCTACGAACCCTGTCCTGTATCTCTAAAGAACGAATGGGAAGAGAACCTGATCGACAGAAAAGCCATATACGTTCCCTGTTCCGGGTCGCTTCCGAATGTTCCTGTAATTGATTCCGAACACTGCCTGAAGCTTAATGGCAAGGAGGAGTGCAATCTCTGCGTGGAGTCCTGCGCATTCGAAGCTATCAATCTGGACGACAGCGATGAAGTTATGGAAATAAAGGTCGGAGCTGTTATACTCGCAGCCGGATCATCGACTTTCGATCTTTCATCTCTTCCGAACCTTGGATACAGCACATTACCCGGAGTATACGCTCCGATGGAGTTCGAAAGACTGTTCGCTTCAAACGGCCCAACGCTCGGTGAGATAACCCTTCGCGAATCTGAAAAGATCCCGGAAAGCGTAGCGGTGATTCATTGTGCCGGACGAAAAGAGCAGAAGTATTGCTCCGCTGTCTGCTGCATGTACTCATTCAAATTCGCGAGATTCCTGAAGCATAAGATTCCGTCAGCCAGTGTATTCAACATCTATTCGGACGTCTGCGTCCCCGGAAAGAATTACCAGAGTTTTTATAAAAGTGTTGAAGGGACAGATACAGAGATGCTCTATACCTCGTCTATAGATGAGGTACAGGTCTCGGAAAATGGACCCGGGTTGAAAGTTACCTATTCGGATGCTTCGGGATCTATGACAGAATTGAACGTTGATATGGTGATACTTGCGGCCGCTCTCGTTCCAGACGATGACGCTGCTGAACTCGCTGAAATCGCAGGAGTAGATTTAGACTCGCGAGGATTTATTGCTACAGTACAGGATGGAAGCGGATCAATGGAAACCTCTAGAGAAGGGGTGTTCGTTGCCGGCACTGCGGAAGGCCCGAAGGATATACAGAATTCTGTTATACAGGCGGAATCAGCAGCCGGACAGGTCATGGATATCGTAACAGCTGAGGTTTCCGGCTCATGAAAGAATTCGAAATGCGGGAAGCCGGACAGGACAAAAATTTGAGAGCAAAGGTCGGGGTTTACATTTGTGAATGCGGACCCAACATCGCGGGCAAAGTTGATCTGGATAAGATCATCGCCGATCTGTCTCAGCTCGACGATTATCAGGATGTTGAGCTGGTCGTTAAAAAGTACGGATTCCTCTGCTCCGGTCCGGGAAAGGAATTCCTCGAGGAGGAAATAAGAAGTAACGGCTACACGCATCTGGTTGTAGGCGCCTGTTCACCGCGCGATCATGACTCAACCTTCATGGGTGTATGCAAGAAAACAGACCTCAATCCTTACTTATATAGGATCATCAACATTCGGGAGCACTGCACCTGGGTTATTGACGACAAAGAAAAAGCTACCGAGAAGGCATTCAGTTACATCCGCGGTGGTATTTCCAGGGTTCTTCGTCAATCCGAACTGTTCGAGAAACCGCTGGATATCAATCCGGACGTACTCGTTATCGGGGGCGGAATAGCAGGCATGGAAGCAGCTCTTTCGCTTTCAGGCGAGGATAGACGGGTATTCCTGGTGGAGAAAACAGATCATCTCGGCGGGATATCCCTTGATCTGTCAGGATTGCTTCCCGGACAGGGCGAGATAATTAAAAACAAGATAGACTCCGTCACGGAAGATAAAAATATCAGACTCTTTCTGAATACCAGTGTCGAGACCGTTATCGGTTTCCTTGGTAACTTCGAGATAGAGCTTGTATCAATAGAAAATGCTGAAACAACGGATATAATGGCAGGCGCTATCGTAGTAGCTACAGGTTCCAGTCTGTTCGACCCGGGGGAAAGCGCTCACTTAAGTTACTCCGAATCTGATGAAGTGTACACCTCTCTTTCGGTCGAAAAAATGTTCTCAGGAGAAGGCGAAGCCAGATTGCGCTCCGGTAAGAAGCCGTCTTCGGTAGCTCTGATTCACTGTGTTGGAAGGGAAGAGAAAAATTACTGTTCCGGAATATGCTGCAGTTACATGATGAAACTGGCAGGATTTTTCAGGAATCAGTCCCCTGATATTCAGGTTACAGAGTTCTACAGAGATCTCTGCCTTCCACAAAAAGACGATCAGGAACGTTACACCGAAGCTGAAGCAGCCGGTGTTGAATTCGTGCGAATTAAAGATATCAGCATAAAAGGCACTGAAGTCAGTTTCGAGAAGATGAACAGCAAAAAGAGCGAGCAATCCTTCGATATGGTAGTCCTTGCCCCTGCGATTGTGCCATCAGCCGATACGGAAGAACTTGCGGATCTTTTGACCGTTCCTCTGGATGAGTCCGGGTTTTTCCAGGAAGTGCACAAAATGACTAATCCGGTGGGAACCTCCACTGATGGCGTCTTTATCGTGGGAACGGCTCATGGCCCCAAGGGAGTTTCCGATTCGATGCAGTTCGCCAGGGCATCCGCCGGGCAGATACTTACAAGATTGATCCCGGGCGAAAAGCTGATTCCGGAAGTAAAAGTAACAGAAATTCTTGAAGCCTACTGCACAGGCTGCGGCAACTGCCTTGATGTATGTGTCTACGGAGCGATCTACTCCGATGATTCAAGAGGGATATCTGTTGTCAATGAGGCCGTATGCAGGGGATGCGGAAACTGCTATGGAAGTTGTCCGTCGGGAGCTCTCAGAACAAAACATTTTACAAATACTCAGCTTTATCGTGAAGTTGATGAGGCGCTCCGGTGACTCGCGAAAGGATGAACCAATGACCGATTCTGAGCTAAAGGGAGCGGTTCTGCCGGCCCTGAAAAAGCCCGGTGGCGCTGTTCGGGACTTTCTCAGACTGGCCATGGAAAAAGAACTGGCAGATGCTGTTATTCTTCCTATGAAAGTGCCGTCCGGTGACTCCTTCGCATGGATACTGATGAACGACATCTCTCTGCTTGACGATGCCGTCCCCATAGCTGCCACCATGCCTGTGCAGGGAGCGAAAGCTCTGCGGAGCCTTACTCGGAAAGGCCCGGGGAATCTCAAAATTATTGCTGTAATGAGGCCCTGCGAAATAAGGGCGGCCATGGAACTCTCAAAACTCGGGCAGGTTCATCCTGAAAATCTTATTCTGGCAACTTACGATTGTCCCGGTGCGGTTCAGCTCCAGAAATATGTTGATGATCCCGCAGGCAGCGAGGAATATTTTGCTGGAATGCTGCAGAAAGGCAAACCTGATGATTCCGCAAAACCTGTCTGCCACACATGCGAGAACTTCTCCATGTTCGATTCAGACATTCATTTCGGTTATCTGGGACTTTCTGAAAAGGAAGTGCTCGTTATTCCCGGCAGTGAGAAGGGATCGGCACTTCTTGAAGGGCTTGGGCTGGACCTGACGAAGGATCTGCAGGCATGGGAAAAAGGTATTGACCAGCTTAAAGCGGACAAACTAAATTCAAGGAAAAGTACTTTCGAGGAAACAAAAGCCCAGCTGAATGGTTTCAATGGGCTGTTGTCAGTATTCGCTAATTGCATCGGATGCCACAACTGTCAGAGCGCGTGCCCTATATGCTATTGCAGGCTATGCTATTTTGATTCGGAAACTGCTGAGCAGGATCCGGACGCGCTGATAACCGCTGCCGAAAAGCGTGGGGGAATCTCTCTTCCTGTGGACAGGATCATGTTCCATACGGGAAGGATGGCGCATATGAGTCTTTCCTGTGTTTCCTGCGGGCAGTGTTCCGATGCCTGCCCTGTTTCCATACCGGTGGCCGATGTATTCAGTTATGTGGCAGATCAGACGCAGAGGACATTCGAGTACACTGCCGGACGGAACGACGGCGATCCTTTACCTCTTCGGCAGTTCAGAAAAGCGGAATTACCCGGAGTACACGAACTTGTGAAAGATGCTGATGCGGAGGTCCCATCTCATGAGTAGCATAGTCATTGACACAAGCGCTTCCAGGAAAGTTAAGGAACTTCTGAGATTTCTTCTCGATAGCGGAAAGATCGATGCCGCTGTAACGATGAGAAAAATTCCTGAGAATAACTCCTACGATCTCACTCTGATAACGGACGCGCCTGATCTTGATGAGGCTGTTCCCGTTATACCTGTCATGACAGTTAACGCCGGGCAGGTGCTTTCTTCCATATCGACCTCCGGGAAAAAGATAGCAGCTGTTCTTAAGCCCTGCGAACTCAGGGCTTTTGTGGAACTGGTTAAACGGGAGCAGGGATCGTTCGAGAATCTGCTTACTATTTCGTATACATGCGGAGGTGTTTTCCCTCTCGAACTGGTAAAAGAAGGTCAGATCGAAGAATTACTGCCAAAGTACGATAAAACCATCTCTAAGGGTGAAGTCCCCATAAATACAAGAGATACATGCAGAGCATGCGAACATTTCATTCCGATGAATGCTGACATCACTGTGTCGGTATCCGGTGAATGCGAATCCGGAAAAGGATGCGTGATGTACCTCAATACAGAAAAGGCCGAAGAGTTCACCGAGGGATTTGGGGGGGAACGAAGTGAACAGAAATTCGACCCGTCTTTATTTCAGAAAACGCTTGATGCCCGTCTGGCAGAAAAGGGGAAACTCTTCGCATCCATAACGAAAGATGGTCCGGGTCTGGATGGCTTACTGGACCTGTTCGGGAAATGTGTCGGATGTCATGGCTGCAACAGCGTATGTCCAATCTGTTACTGTCTTCTCTGCGATTTTGAATCGGCTAATTTCGATTACAATCTGCCTTATTTTGAAGAGTACCTTTCGCGAAGGGGCGCATTGCGCCTGCCGCCAGACACAATTTTTTTCCATATGGGCAGACTGACGCACATGAGCTTCTCCTGCGTCGGATGCGGAATGTGTTCCGATGTGTGCCCGGTAGGTATTCCGGTCGCTGCGGTATTCAAGAAAACGGGAGAAAAGACAGCGGCGCTTTTTGATTACGTGCCTGGAAGAGACGTTGAAGAATCGATCCCTGTCATGGTTTACAAAGAGGAGGAATTATCAGATATCGGATAATTTCGCATGACGATAGAATTGTCCGACTGTTTTGGAGTTTGATATGAAGAAAGAATTCACACCAAGGATCACGAGCTTCCTGTGCAAGTGGTGTACGTATACAGGGGCGGATCTCGCGGGTACGGCCAGATTGCAGTACCCTACTTCGATAATCCCAATTCAGGTGATGTGCTCGAGCAGGGTTGATCCGGTATTTCTTATCAAAGCCTTTTTAAGCGGTTCCGATGGCGTTCTGATCGGGGGCTGCCATCCGGGGGACTGTCATTACGAAACCGGTAATTACCACGCCAGAAGAAGATTCGCGATCGTAAAAAGTGTGTTTGAATCCCTCGGGCTCGAATCACAACGGCTGAAGCTTTCCTGGATATCCGCTTCGGAGGGGCCGAAATTCGCCAGGGTAGCGAATGAATACACAGAGGAAATAATGGAACTCGGAGAAAACCCAACAAGAAAGAACATATTTCTGTGAAGAACAAAAAGAACTCGGTTCTTGTTCTGGGCGCGGGGATTGCCGGAATACAGGCATCTCTGGACCTTGCTGAGATGGGTGTTGAAGTCCACCTGGTCGAGGATACACCCACCATAGGCGGCAGAATGCCGCAGCTGGACAAGACTTTCCCTACCAACGATTGCTCGATGTGCATTCTTGCTCCAAAGATGAGCGAATGCGTAAGACACCCGCTTATCACTCTGCATATCATGTCGAGCCTCAAAGATATTTCCGGCACCCCGGGTAATTTTATCTGCAGCGTAATTGAACGTGCCAAATATGTAGATCCGGTGAAATGTGTCTCCTGCGGTCTCTGCGAGGAGAAATGTCCTGTTAAGATAGAGGATGAATTCGATGTGGGTCTCCGGAAGACAAAAGCCATTTCGCGATATTTCCTTCAAAGTATTCCATCCGAATACACAATCAACAAGGATCATTGCCTTTACCTTACGAAGGGTGTGTGCAAACTCTGCTCCAAGGTCTGCCCTACCGGCGCTATCAATTATGAAGACACGGACAAAGAAATTGAACTCAATGTTGGAGCCGTCATTCTCGCTACGGGTATCGATCCGTTTGATCCTATCGGCTTCGGCCAATTCGGATATCATCGTTACAAAAATGTCGTCACCTCTCTGGAATTCGAGCGTATGCTGTCCGCATCAGGACCTTTTGGAGGGCATGTTGAAAGAGCTTCCGACGGTTTACCTCCTAAAAGGCTGGCTTTCATACAGTGCGTGGGTTCAAGGGACATAAGCATCGACAGGAACTATTGTTCATCAGCCTGCTGCATGTTCGCCATAAAGCAGTCGATCATAGCAAAGGAGCACAACAAAGAACTGGAAGCCACAATTTTCTATATGGATATAAGGGCTTTCGGCAAGGATTTCGATAAATATTACGATAAAGCGGAAAATTGGTACGGCGTGCAGTTCAAAAGATCCAAAATATCTGAGATTAAGGAACTGCCAGATGGCAGCCTGGACCTGAAATACACGTACGAGAACGGCGACATTCAGTATGAAACCTTTGATATGGTAGTACTATCGATAGGTCTTCAGCCCCGCGCTGGAAGTCGCGGGTTGTCAGAAGATCTCGATATCAGGCTTAACAGGTTCGAATTCTGCCGGACGGATACATTTCATCCACTGGAAACTTCGAGGGAAGGTGTATTCGTGTGCGGAGCGATGAGCGGCCCGAAGGATATTCCCGAGTCTGTAATCTCAGCATCCGGCGCTGTCGCGAATGCTGTAAAATACCTTGAACTTGAAAGATACGATCCCTCCGTCGGCTCCGAAGATATAAAAGAGAAAGATGTCACAGGAGATCGTCCGAGAATAGGAGTTTTTGTGTGTCACTGCGGTATAAATATCGCCGGTGTCGTTGATGTTAAAGATGTTGCTGAATTCGCAAGTCACCTGGAAAACGTTGAGCATTCCGAGGATGTGATGTACGCATGCTCCACCGACTGTCTTGAGACGATAAAACAACGCATTGAGGAGCATGACCTGAACAGGGTGGTCGTAGCCGCCTGTACACCCAGAACACATGAACCTCTTTTCCGTGATACAATAAGCGAGGCCGGGCTTAATCCCTACCTTTTCGAGATGGCTAATATCCGTGACCAGTGTTCATGGGCCCATATGAATGAACCTGAAATGGCTACCGGGAAATCGAGAGATCTCGTTGAAATGGGTGTCAGCAAGGCAAGGGGGCTCGTGCCTCTTTTAAGGCTTCCTATCAATATCGATCCCGAAGCTCTGGTAATCGGAGGCGGATTGTCAGGCATGACTTCGGCTCTCGCGATCGGTGATGCCGGACACGATGTCTATCTGATCGAGCGGGAGGATGTTCTCGGCGGCAACATGAGGGATATCTTCTTTAATTTTGACGGTACCGACCCTCAGCAATTCCTTGCTGAAACGATCGAGAAAGTAGAGAACCATGACAGGATAAGAGTCCTGCCGGGCAGTACAATAGAAGAAATAACCGGATTTGTCGGTAATTTCCGAACCGCTTTTAAGGATAGCACGGGCAAGCGGGAAGAACTGACTCACGGAGCAGTTATTGTGGCAACCGGCGGCAATGAGCATGAAACAGAAGAATATCTCTACGGCTCCTCATCAAGAGTAGTCACTCAGAAGGAATTCGAGAGAATGCTTCATGAAGAGGAATTCCCTCCGGGGAAACTGAAGGAAGTGGTAATGGTGCAGTGCGTAGGATCCAGGGAAGAAGGGCGAATGTACTGCAGCCGCGTCTGCTGCTCGAAGGCGGTCAAGAACGCGCTGGAACTCAGGAAAAGAAAATCCAGAGTGAATATCTACTTCGCCTATCGTGACATCAGAACTTACGGATTTGCCGAGGAGTACTATTCAGAACTTCGAGACAGAGGAGCACTGTTCTTCAGATACACTCTCGAAAACAAGCCAGAAGTAGAAAAGATTCGCCCGGATGACCCTGACAGCAGGATCAGAGTAACGGTATTCGATCCGGTTCTCGAGAAAGATGTGGTAATAGACGCTGACCTGCTGGTGCTGGCAACAGCTATCGACGCTCCCGAGGAAAATCTGGAACTTGCGAAAATGCTCAAGGTCCCACTCAACTCAGACGGTTTGTTCCTTGAGGCACATGTCAAATTGCGTCCGGTCGATTTTGCGACAGAGGGAATCTTCGTATGCGGGCTGGCCCATGGTCCAAAGGATATGAGCGAATCAATTGCTCAGGCAAAAGCAGCCGGAAGCAGAGCGCTTACCTTCCTGAAGAAAAAATCCATTCTGGCGGAAGGAACCATTTGCGAGGTCAGGACGGACAGATGCTCAGGATGCGGATACTGCGAGGAAGTATGCGCTTATACCGCTATAGAAGTTGATCCGGAAGAGGGCGTGGCTGTAGTTAACGATGCCCTCTGCAAGGGGTGCGGAGCCTGCGTTTCTACCTGCAGATGCGGAGCCCTTGATCTTCGCGGATTTACCAACGGACAGCTTTTCTCCGTATTCGATTCGCTTGAGATAGAAGCTTCGGAGGGAATACGATGAGTGAATGGCAGCCTAAAATTCTTGCCATCCTTTGCAACTGGTGCTCGTACGCGGGCGCTGATCTGGCCGGCGTATCGAGAATGCAGTACCCTCCGAATATCAGGGTTGTCAGAGTTCCCTGCTCGGGGCGTGTGGATCCGCTGTTCATTATGAAAAGCCTCCAGTCCGGATTTGACGGCGTACTGGTTTCGGGATGCCATCCCGGAGACTGCCATTACATATCAGGGAATTATGTAGCGCGCAGAAAATTTGCCGTCTTGAAACCTCTTCTTGAATTCATAGGGATAGAGCCGAACAGGGTTCAGTTCTCATGGATATCGGCAGGTGAAGGCGAAAGATTCGCCACAGTGGTAACGAAGATAACCGAAGATGTCAGAAAGCTCGGCCCTTCGACAAGGCTGGTGAAAAAGTTATGAATGTAGTTAACGACCTTCGCAAAACCATAAAGAAATTGTTAGCTGAAAAAAAGATCGATCTCTTCGTAGGATGGGAAAAGGGATCGCTGCCAATGGCCGCAACTCCTATCTTTATTACCAATGAGGACGAAGCGGACAGAATTGTTTTCGACATCACCTGCGGGAACAATCTCTCGGTTTATTTCACGAAGGATAAGAAACAGTTCGCTGATAAAAAGGTTGGTATTGCTGTCAAAGGCTGTGACGCTCGTTCGGTGGTTCTGAATATTCTGGAAAAACAGATCGACCGCGCAAACGTCGTAATGGTAGGAGTACCATGCCACGGAGTGCTTGATAAAAAGAAGGTACTCGCAAAGACCGATGGAAGAGAAGTTCTCGAGCTGATAGATGGCGGAGATACCGTTACCCTCAAAGGCAACGGATACGAGCTTTCATCAGACAGGAGCGAGATATTGAGTTCTTCATGTCTTTCCTGCATTTATCCCGATGCGCAGGAGTACGATATCTTTGTTGGCGAGCCACGGGGCGAAGTGCCGAATGAGAACAGGCTGAAAGAAATAAAGGAGTTCGAGGCTATGTCTACGTCAGAGAAATGGGCAAGCACTCGAGCGGAGTACGAAAAATGTATTCGCTGTTACGCATGCAGGAACGTATGTCCTTCGTGTTACTGCAACGTCTGCTTCGTAGATCAGAACGATCCAGCGTGGATAGGCAATACATGCGATTTCACGGATTCAATGGTTTTCCATATCATTAGGAACCTTCATGTAGCCGGAAGATGCGTTGAATGCGGAGCCTGCGAGAGAGCGTGCCCGATGGATATAAACCTTCTGCTTCTCAACAGGAAAGTAGCTATGGAAGTCAAAGACAGATTCGGTGACGTAGCCGGTCTTGATATCAACGGGAAGCCCGCTATGGTTGATTTCAGGGAAGACGAAAAACAAGATTTCATAATGGGGTAATGAATATGGTCAGGCTGGACAAACAGAAATTAAATGATTTCATCCGTGAGCTTTCAGCGGAGTATTCTGTCTACGCTCCGGGAAAGACAAACGGGAAAACCGAATTCATCCCTGTAGAGTCAAGCGATGAGATCGATTTCAACAGCCATGTAACCGATATGTTCCCGAAAGGAATTTTCTTCCCCCCTGCGGAAGTGCTCTTCGAGTACGACGAAGATGGAGTCAGGGAAGCGCAGACATCTCACAGACCTATCGCTGTATGGGGAATGAGAAGCTGTGACGCCCGGAGTCTTGTAATGCTTGACAGGGTATTCGGAAGCGCGATACAGATGCCGGACAATAAAAATTTCCAGGATCCTTACTGGAAGGAAAAGTACGACAACTCTCTGATATTCGGCATCGCCTGCAACGAACCGCTTTCAACCTGCTTCTGCAACTGGCTCGGCGGCGGGCCGCATAACAGAGACGGAATGGATGTGTTTGTCGTTGATGCCGGGGATGTTTATCTGATGGAACCGTTGAGTGATAAAGGCATCGAAATTATCAACAGTTCATCCTGCCTTACGAACGCAACGGGAAAAGATGAAGCCCTGGCTGTGAAGCTGGCATCAGACGCGGAATCGATGATGACCGCGCCGCTTGATACGGGCGGACTTGGCGAAAAGCTGACTGCAATTTATGACGAGCCTATTTGGAGTGAAATCAGCGCGAAGTGCGTCAACTGCGGCGCATGTACCTTCAGCTGTCCTACATGTCACTGTTTTGATGTACAGGATGAAGGTAAGGGAAAAAAGGGCAAGCGGGTTCGTATCTGGGATTCATGCATGTTCCCGATCTTTACGATGGAAGCATCCGGACATAATCCAAGAGCTCTATCTAGTGAGCGTGTCAGGCAGCGGATCATGCACAAATACAGTTATTACCCGGAAAATTACGGAGAAAATCTCTGCACCGGCTGCGGACGCTGTGTCATGGTATGTCCGGTAAACCTGGATATCAGAGAAGTACTCAAAAGAATTATTGCATACAAAGAACAGGTTATATAAATGGCTAATCCATACATTCCATTGCAGATGAAGGTTCAGCGGATCGAAACAGAGGATCCGGACAGAACACTGCGTACCTACGATCTAACTTTTTTAAATGAATCGGAAAAAGAAGCCTTCAGATATCTGCCCGGTCAGTTCTGTGAGATATCGATACTCGGAAAGGGAGAATCACCGTTCGGTATCGCTTCCTCACCCACCGAGCCGGATTACCTGCGTTTTACTGTTAACAGAACAGGTTCTGTAACCAACGATATTCATTATCTGAGAAACGGGGATATTGTGGGTATGAGAGGCCCTCTGGGCAACTGGTACCCTGTGGAAGATATGAAAGGCATGAATGTACTGATAGTAGGCGGCGGTTTCGCTTTCACGACACTGCGATCCCTTCTGATATACCTTCTCGATTCAAGGGATGATTATATGGACATCACAGTTATCTACGGAGCACGAAATCCGGATCTGTTCATTTACAAAGATGAGATAGCAACCTGGAAACAGAGAGATGATATCCAGTTTCATGTTACAATTGATAAACTCGTGGATGGCTGGACCGAAAAAACAGGATTCGTTCCTACCGTTACGCAGGAAGTAGCACCGAGCCCTGATAATACAATGGCGATAGTATGCGGTCCTCCTATCATGATCAAATACACTCTTCCGGTTCTGACAGAACTTGGATTTCCAGATGAGCGGATATACACCTCTCTGGAGCGACGCATGAAATGCGGTATCGGCAAATGCGGAAGGTGCAATATCGGTTCAAAGTATATCTGCATTGACGGACCTGTGTTCTCAATGGCCGAGTTGAAAAAAATACCCGAGACGGTTTAGATGGAGATTAGCGGATGAAAAAGATAATTATTGCTGAGAATGACCCGAATTTCAAATACGATATAGCTTCCCAGCCGGGGGCGGAATCCTTCATGCGCTGTTTCACCTGCGGAACCTGCACGGCTTCATGTCCGGTGGCTGAGGTAAACGAAGAGTACGACCCCAGAAAGATCATCAGGATGTCGATACTTGGAATGCGGGAAGAAGTTCTTTCATCGGACATCTTATGGATGTGTTCCCGATGTTACACCTGCGCAGCCCTGTGTCCACAGAACGTGAAATTCACTGATGTAATCAGCATCCTGCGTGATATGGCGGTTAAAGAAGGATACGTTCAGCCTGAGAGACTCGATAAAGCCCTGGAACTTGATAAGGTTATTCAGAGCCTCCGATGCAGTATCATCGAGAATAAACTTCATCCGGATGAAAATGGCAAGGCAGAAATTCTTAAAAGCCTTGAGGACGAACTGGACAAGAAATGGTAAAAGACTCCGTGAAATCGGGAGCCGTTCTTGTCGTTGGCGGGGGTATAGCCGGAATCCAGTCATCCCTCGATCTCGCAGATTCCGGATACAAGGTTTACCTGCTTGAGGAGACACCGGCAATCGGCGGAATCATGGCCCAGCTGGATAAGACGTTCCCGACTAATGACTGCGCAATGTGCGTAATCTCGCCCAAACTCGTGGGTGCCGGAAGACATCTGAATATCGATCTCATCACTAACGCGGAGCTGATGGGTATAAAGGGTGAAGCCGGCAATTTCACCGTCAGTGTTAAAAAACATCCCCGTTACGTCGATTCGGAGAAGTGCACAGGATGCGGAGCCTGCGTTATCAACTGTCCTGTCACCAAGATCATTTACGCTGTAGAGACCGATGAGATTGAGCTGAGCAAGAAGGATAGAGACATCGTTGAGGGTATCCTCGAGAAACACATTGATCAGAAGGGCAAGCTTATGCCGGTCCTGCAGGAGATTGATAAACATTACAGCTACCTGCCGAAAGATGTCATCCGTTACGTCGCGACGAAACTCGAAATCAGCATTACCGATATCTACAATATCGCCACTTTTTACAATTCCTTCAGCCTGACACCTAGAGGAAGACATAAGATCAGCATCTGCATGGGAACAACATGCTACGTAAAAGGGGCAGAAAAGCTCATGCTGCGCACATGCGAGGAGCTTGGAGTTGAACCCGGCGGCACAACGGAAGATTTGAAATTCACTGTGGAGGCGGCAAGGTGCATAGGCTGCTGCAGCCTCGCCCCTGCTATCATGATCGATGACCGGGTATACGGCAGGGTAAAACTGAACGATCTTTCCAGAATACTTAAGGATTACGAATGAGCGCCATGAACAAGAAGAAACTGGATCAGCTCGGACAGAATGGTTTGGAATCGCTTTATCCGGAACAGATCAAAATCTCCGTCGGAATGGCAACATGCGGTCTGGCTACCGGGGCTCAGGCGGTTTTTGATCAATTCGAGAAAATCCTGGAACAAACAGGTTTTAACGCCGTTCTTTCGAAGACCGGGTGTCTTGGTTTCTGCCAGAGAGAACCGATCGTTGACCTTTTCATTCCCGGAGTTCCCAGGCTGACATATGTTGAAATGACGCAGGAAACAGTCGTTGATTTCATGGATGCGCTTAAAAACGGTAGAATTCCGAAAAATAACCTTCTCTGTAAATACGATAAGGAACTTCTGCTCGATGATGTTTTCAAAGAATATGATCTTAACGATAAGCAGGATGAGCTATCGGAAACACCTCTGTACGAAGATGTCCCGTTCTTCTCCAAACAGCAGAAGATAGCTCTTAGAAACTGCGGGATAATAGATCCGGGTTCTATAGGGGAGTACATCGCGAGAGGCGGATACAGAGCACTATTAAAAATACTCGGGGGAATGTCGCCCGAAGCTCTGATAGAAGAAGTTAAGAGTTCCGGTCTGAGGGGAAGGGGCGGCGGAGGTTTTCCTACCGGCCTGAAATGGCAATTTACACGCAAAACGGAAGCAACCGATCGCTATATCGTCTGCAACGCGGATGAAGGTGACCCGGGAGCTTACATGGACAGATCGATTCTCGAAGGTGACCCGCATTCCATAATAGAAGGCATGATAATAGGCGGATACGCTATAGGCGCTTCCACAGGATTCATTTATTGCAGAACAGAATACCCGCTGGCTATTGAAAGACTCAAAGTAGCTCTAGATCAGGCACATGAGAACGGGCTGCTCGGAGAGAACATTTTCGATTCAAGATTCTCATTCGATATTCAGATCCGAGAGGGTTCTGGAGCATTTGTGTGCGGGGAAGAGACTTCACTCATGCATTCTATTGAAGGCGTATCTCCTGAACCTGGCAACCGTCCCCCATTTCCATCAGAATCCGGTTTATGGGAAAATCCTACCAATATCAACAATGTCGAGACCTGGGCGAACATCCCGGCGATAGTTACCAAAGGCAGCAGCTGGTATGCAGGCATTGGCACCGAGAAATCAAAGGGTACGAAAGTGTTTTCGCTCGTGGGAAAAGTAAAAAACACCGGTCTGGTTGAAGTGCCTATGGGAATTACACTGAGGGAGATCATTTTTGAGATCGGCGGCGGAATTCCCGATGACAAGGAGTTCAAAGCTGTACAGACGGGAGGCCCTTCGGGTGGTTGCATTCCGTCGAAGCTTCTTGACCTTCCCGTGGATTATGAGCGGCTCGCGGAAGCGGGTTCAATCATGGGATCAGGCGGCATGGTGGTTATGGATTCCGATACCTGTGTTGTGGATATAGCAAGGTATTTCCTCGAGTTCACAAATGACGAATCCTGCGGTAAATGCACTTCATGCCGGGACGGCAGTCAGCTGATGCTTGACATACTTACAAGGATTACCGAAGGTGACGGAAAACCTGAGGATGTCGATTTCCTGCTTGAACTGGGAGAGGCTGTGACGGACGCCTCCCAGTGCGGGCTGGGTCAGACACTCGCGAATCCGGTACTCTCTACAATAGAGTATTTCAGGGATGAGTACGACGCGCATATAGAAAAGGCTGTATGTCCCGCGCATGTGTGCAAAGCACTTGTTGTATACCGGATCGATGCCGATGCCTGCACAGGATGCACCCTCTGCGCGAGGAACTGTTCCGCAGGAGCGATAACCGGTAAAGTAAAAGAGCCGCATATAATCGATTCTGACAAATGCACGAGGTGCGGGTTCTGCTACGATGTATGTAAATTCAACGCGATAATAGTGGAGTAGCAAGGCATGGAAAGCAATATGATCAAACTCACCATCGACGATCAATCCGTAGAATTCGAAAAGGGAACGACTCTTCTTGAAGCCTGCAAAGAACTAGATATAGCCATTCCGACTCTCTGTTATCACGAAGCGCTTTCTCCCTACGGTGCCTGCCGTCTATGTCTTGTTGAGATAGAACAGAATGGAAGAGTATCCATTCAGACATCCTGCAACTACCCCGTGCAGGAGGGTATGACAGTAAAAACCGGTACGGAAAGAGTTCTGAAATCCCGAAAGATCATGATGGAGCTCCTTCTCGCAAGGTGTCCCGATTCAGAGAATATCAAACGTCTTGCCGAAGAGATGGGTGTAACTCAGACCCGGATAGAACCGAAGAACGAGGATTGCATTCTCTGCGGACTATGTGTACGAATGTGCAAAGAGCGGATGGGGAAAGGAGTCCTCGGATTTTCAGGCAGGGGAAGCAAGCGCGTTGTGTCTCCCGCCTTTGACCAGACATCGGATGAATGCCAGACATGCGGAGCCTGCTACAACGTCTGTCCTGTCGAGAACGGCATCAAATTCAGCAAGATCACCGGGAACAGGCCGATACCGATCAAATCAGAATTCGATGCGGGTCTGGTCGACCGCTCCGCAGTGTATATACCTTACGCCCAGGCTGTTCCGAACCATGCATGTATCGATCCTGCGCAGTGTGTTCACCTGAATACCGGTGAATGCGGAATCTGCGAGGAGGTCTGCGCCGCCGATGCCATAGACTTCGATCAGGTTGAAGAACTGCAGGACGTAAATGTCGGAGCTGTCATTCTCACTTCCGGTTCGGAAATTTTCGATCCATCTCCCCTGCATGAATTCGGTTATGGAAGATACGATAATGTGCTTACCAGTATACAGTTCGAGAGGATTCTCGCGGCATCCGGCCCCTTCGAGGGGCATCTTCAGCGCCCATCAGACGGCAGTGTTCCCACGAAAATAGCATGGCTTCAGTGCGTTGGCTCCAGAACGGAAGATTCCCATATGCCGTACTGTTCCTCCGTATGCTGCATGTACGCAATAAAAGAGGCGATGATAGCAAAGGAGCATGTAGATACAGTAGAACCAACGATATTCTTCATGGATATGCGTGCCTTCGGAAAGGATTTCGATAAATATTACGAAAGAGCCAAAGAGACCGGTATAAGATTCGTCAGGTCACGGGTCAGTAAAATAAGGGAGATTGGCGATACAGGGGATCTTGAGATCCGATTCGTAACCGAAGACGGCAAGGTTACACTGGAGAGATTCGATCTTGTAGTTCTTTCAGTAGGTCTCGCCCCTGGGAAAAACAATAATGATCTCGCGGAGAGGCTCGGATTGCGCCTGAACGAATACCAGTTCATCGATAATTCGGATGAGTCACCCATCAATACCACGAAGCCTGGAATATTCGTCTCAGGACCGGCGGTCTCTCCAAAAGATATCCCTGAAACAGTGATTCAGGCTTCAGGATCGGTTGCAGGCGCCGCTGAGATACTTTCCGATGTGCGGGGTTCGGAGATAACAGAAAAGCAGTATCCCGATGAAATAGATGTATCCGGTAAAAAACCCAGGATAGGTGTATTCGTCTGCCACTGCGGAACCAACATTGGAAGTATCGTTGATGTTCCCGCAGTCACAGCCTATGCGAAGACGCTGCCTGATGTTGTATATGCCGGGGAGAATCTTTTCACCTGTTCCCAGGATACACAGGAAATTATGAAGGAACTGATAGAGGAACACAAACTCAACAGAGTGGTAGTTTCATCATGTTCACCAAGTACGCATGAACCGCTTTTCCAGGAAACAATCAGGGAAGCCGGTTTGAATCCCTACCTGTTCAACATGGCCAATATCAGGAACCAGTGCAGCTGGGTACACCGCGCTGAACCTGCGAAAGCAACGGAAAAAGCGAAGATCCTGACAAGAATAGCGGTCGGGAAAGCCCGGCTGCTGAAGGCTCTTCACGCTGTCGCACTGGATGTAACTCAAAAGGGGCTGGTGGTGGGCGGAGGCCTTGCCGGTATGACATCGGCATTATCCATAGCGGACCAGGGTTTTGAAGTTGCCCTCGTTGAAAGGGAAGAGGTCCTTGGCGGCAATCTCAGGCGTCTTGCAAGGAGACCGGATGGACGGAAGGTAGCTGAATATCTTGATGAACTGATCAAAAGAATAGAAGAGCACCCACGAGTGACTGTCTACCTGCACTCAACAATATCCGCTATTGATGGCTACATCGGCAATTATCTTACTTCCATAGAGAGCGGTAATACAGGGGAGATCGAGGAGTACGAGCACGGGATAATCATAATCACGACAGGTGGTGTTGAAACAGAACCTGATTCATATCTCTACGGTGACGAAAATGTGCTTACTCAGCTTGAACTTGAGAGCGATCTAGAGGAAAACGAGAAGAAGTACAGCAAGCTGAAAAGCGTCGTTATGATCCAGTGTGTCGGATCGAGGGATGATGATCATCCCTATTGCTCCAGAGTATGCTGCACGCAGGCCGTCAAGAACGCCATACGCCTCAAGGAACTCAACCGGAAGATGAACGTCTATATCC
>JAUVLV010000040.1 GCA_030600545.1 Candidatus Aegiribacteria sp.
ATATCCACGGCGTAATCCGTAGTGCCCCCTCCCGGAAGGGTTTCCGAGGAAATGATACCCGGATAGCGCAGTCCCCGGATATCAAGATTGAATTTCCGAACATAGTAATCGCAGAGAAGTTCCCCTGATACCTTGGTTACACCGTATATGGTTCGCGGACGCAGTATCGTTTCCTGGGGCGTGTTTTCCCTTGGTGTCTCAGGGCCGAAGGCAGCGATTGAACTGGGTATAATAATCCTTGCCAGATCGGTCTTTCTGGCAGCCTCAAGGATGTTCAATGTACCATCCATGTTGACTTTCCAGCAAAGCTGGGGGTTTTTCTCCCCGGTGGCCGAGAGTATGGCTGCCATATGAAATACTGAGTCTATTCTGTTTTCAATTATCGTCTTTTCAACAGCTTCTGCATCCGTAACATCAAGTTCGGTCCATGGGCCTTCCGTTACGACAGGACTGCTTTTATCGGATCTTATGTCCGATGCGACGACGTTATCTCTTCCGTACCGCTTCCGCAGCTCTTCGGTAAGTTCGGAGCCTATCTGTCCAAGTGCACCTGTCACCAGGATTCTGTTCATTCTTCGGGTCATTTCATACCTTTCGAAGAGGCTTGAATTCTAAGTATTTTCAGCCCGGAAATTAGTGAAAAAGTGACTATTCCGCAAGGGTCTGTTCAGTGTAAAATGTAACTCCGTCTATTATTGTTCCAACGGTGATTTCATCCAGGAATTCCGTATTCAGAATGCAGCCGAAAGCAGTATACCTTCCATCCAGTCTTCCGTGATCATCAAGCATTATAAAGAACTGGCTGCCGGCTGTATTGAGCCCTGCGTCAGCCATTCCCAGTACTCCCCTGCCGAAATGCCTCGAACTTCTTTCATTGGGAAGAATGTAACCCGGACCACCTGTGCCCACTCCCTCCGGGCAGCCTGCCTGGGCGACAAACCCGGGAATAATTCTGTGGAAACTGATTCCATCGTAAAATCCACTTTCTGCAAGGTACAGGAAGCTTCTGCATGCGAGAGGAGCTGTATTATCCCACAAGTCCATCTTAAGATCTCCGGCATCCGTTCTGATTATCACCGTATCGGGTATCGCGGTTTCCATATCGAAGGGAAGATCGTATTGTATCCAGCCGAAATCCTCGATATCCTCCTCGCCTTCAAGGCGTCTTTGAAGGATGGCCGCGTATTCATCGATCATAGCCGGGGTGGCGTAGCTCTCTCGGCGGGACAGAATATCCTGTAGAACGGTCTCTGCGTGAATGGAATCAGAAATATCCACAAGGTGCCATGCCCATGAGATTGGAATCAGCCAGTAAGTGTCTGTAAGCCACATCTCTTCAGTAAGTGAATCCACTGGCAGCGAATCACTGAGCCATGCGGTCTGAGCGGCAGCTCTTCTGCCAGGTTCCCGGTGTATCATCAGTTCCATAATAAGAAGGCTATCGGCAGCACCAAGTTCTTCTGCGGCCATATGCCCTACCGGTCCCGTTATCAACGCGATTTCCCTTAATTTCGCGGCACCGTCGGGATATCCCGCGTCTCTTCTGGCAATTGCCGCAGCAAGTGTCACGTATGTGATGGAATCATCAAGCATCGGTTCGAGCAAAGCAGGGTCGCAGGCTGCAACTGCATTGTACCGCACAGCCCAGAGTGGATCGGAAAGCATTAAAAACGCATCTTCGGGAAAGCTGCATCCTGCAGTATAAATACGTTCCAGGGGAGTTTCTTCGCCCGTAAGATCAAACGAATGCTTAATTCCCAGCTCGCTCAGATACCTTGCGTAAGCCCTCAGGCTCGCATCCTCCAGCTCATTACGGCTTATTTCACCACTGACATCTATCCCCAGTTTTCCGAGAACTTCAAGTGAAAGGGCTCTGAATTCCTGCGGAAGGCTGCTCCATGAACCCGCTATGATCGAAAGGATCTTCTCCTGATCTTCAGGCTCTTCTCCATCGGCGATTACATGCTGGACTCTTCTCAGGAATGCTTCAAGGAGCTTCGGATTATCAATGACTGAATCCAGGTCAGGGATGGTGTAAGTATCACCGTACTCAATGAGTAGCGGAATCATTTCCGTGCTGAATGGGACATCCATAATAGAAGCTGTCCAGGCTATTACAGTAGCATAAAGCGGGTATTCCTCAAGCAGCGAGTCGGACAGTGCACCTGTATCGACGCCCGGGTTCCAGCCACTTCTTGCCATGAAAACCAGCATTTCCACTGGTTTTTCTTCAAGGGCTTTAAAAAATGCGACAGAGTCGGGAGGCTCTTGAGAAGAATACCAGGTACCTGGTATCAGCAACAGGCTGTGCATGAGCAGCAGAACAGTCATGGATGTATTTCTTCATCAGTATAATCCATATCTTCAGATTCTTCGATGTCGCTGCATGAATCCAGGTATTGCACGATGAGTTCTTCCGCTCTTTCCCGATTTTCCTCCATCACCACGACGTAACCCCAGACAGGATTCCAGGCCTTCGCAATACCATCGTACATAGGTATCTGTCTGCTTCTAATTGCTGCATCAATCCCCTGGCTTTCAAGAAATGCCTTTATAGTAATTGCTTCCAGTTCGTTGTTAGCTTCAAGAATCGAAACAAGCTTGCCTTCATCGCTGTTCTTTTCAGTCATTCCTTACCTCCAGCAGAACAATAATGAAAATATATTCTATGCGCACTTGACTTCTGAGCTAAACTGTTAAGAATAGATGATGGAGTTAGTAATTTGGGGGGTGCCTATACTGGCTGAGAATACACCCTATGAACCTGATCTGGTTAGCACCAGCGAAGGGAAAATGAAAGAGCAGACATGACTACAGTAATAGAAGCAGCGAAAAACGGGGAAGCACTTGAAATAGTAAGCAGGACGGCTGAAATTGAAGGAGTTGATGTTGCAATATTGCGAAGTGGCCTTGCCGACGGCACAATTGTAATCCCCGCCAACAATACCCATGATATCCGCAGGCCCATTGCGATTGGCAGGGATATGACCATCAAGATCAATGCTAATATCGGCAGTTCGGAGGATCTTGAATCCGCGGAAGCCGAACTTGAAAAACTCCAGGTTGCGGTCTCACACGGAGCCCACACTGTTATGGACCTTTCAACCGGCCCTCAGTGGAAATCAATACTTGCCAGAATAATGAAATTAAGCCCCGTGCCCATAGGCACAGTTCCGCTTTATCAGGTATTCGGTGGAGCGATGCGAGAGGGAAGGGATGTGAGCGATGTTTCAGAGGAGGAAATATTCTCAGCTGTTGAGGATCACTGTAGAATGGGCGTAGACTACCTGACACTTCACTGCGGCGTAACGAAACGAGCCCTGAGTCTCCTTAAAAAACAGGGAAGAAAGCTGGGAATTGTTTCAAGGGGCGGCTCCCTGCTGGCTGAATGGATGGAAAAGAGAGGAAAAGAAAATCCTCTGTACGAACATTTTGACCGGCTGATTGAAATCCTTCATGAGTACGATGTTACTTTCTCACTCGGCGACGGCCTGAGACCCGGATGCCTCGCGGACGCTTCGGACCAGGCTCAGATTGAGGAACTGATATCTCTTGGAGAGCTCCAGAAACTTTCCCACGATGCTGGAGTCCAGGTGATGATAGAGGGTCCCGGTCACGTTCAGATGGACAAGATAGCTGAAAATATCAGGATACAGAAGAGCCTCTGCAACAATGCACCTTTCTACGTTTTAGGCCCGATAGTAACCGATATCGCTCCCGGATACGATCACATAACTTCCGCGATAGGCGGTGCACTGGCAGCCTGGTACGGTGCTGATTTTCTGTGCTATGTGACCCCGGCGGAGCATCTGAGGCTTCCCGATGCTGACGATGTAAAAACAGGTGTCATCGCAGCAAGGATAGCAGCCCATGCAGCAGATATCGCCCGAGGAATAAAAGGAGCAATGGAACCCGATAATCTGATGGCGGAAGCCAGGAATAATTTCAACTGGGACGCACAATACGAACTTGCGATGGATCCCCTCACAGCAAGAAAAGAGAGGGATGAAGCCCTTCCCTCCGACAGTGACGTATGTTCCATGTGCGGTCATCTATGTGCCCTTAAAACAAGTAAAAGAGCTTTTGAAAAGGATCAGGAGAAATGAAAAAGTTGGTGAATATTCTGATGTTCATTGCGATTGTTCCGTTACTCATTCTGTCAGGATGCGGTGGCAGGGATACCTCTTTAAGTAGATGTCCAGATATCGTCCTTATACTAATAGACACAATAAGAGCTGATCATCTGTCAGTAAACGGATACTACAGGGAAACCACTCCTGTGCTCGACAGTCTGGCTTCCAGCGGAACCATATGTACCAGTGTTCAGGGGCAGAGCAGCTGGTCTCTTCCCGCAATGGCGACTATCATGACAGGTCTTTCCCAGCGATCACATGGAGCCAGC
Source organism: Candidatus Aegiribacteria sp. (assembly GCA_030600545.1). Classification (GTDB taxonomy): domain Bacteria; phylum Fermentibacterota; class Fermentibacteria; order Fermentibacterales; family JCC-6; genus Aegiribacteria. The sequence continues at coordinate 4,403 of JAUVLV010000040.1, forward strand.
TGTACAAACGGACATTTCTATGGGATAGACCCAACCTTTCCCACAATTCCCCATCTGATAAAGCACAGAGCAGGATACCAGACCGCGGCCTTTTTCAACGACATTTTCATGAACGAGGATTGCGGTTTTCATCATGGTTTCGATCATTTCGACTGTCAGTACTATCTGCGCAATGAAACCCTTCGTAACGCCGAGGAAACAGTTGACAATTATCTTGAATGGTACGACGCAAATAGAGACTCAACAAAGCCTCTTTTCTCAGCTGTTCATTTCTTCGACCCCCACCTCCCCTACTGTCCACCGCACCCATGGGATACTCTCTACTCCGACCCAAAAGCTGATCCTCTCTTTAATAAATTCTGGGGTAGCATAAACGACGTACAGGATCTGAATCAGGGGCTTGTTGAAATGGACTCAACCCAGCTTGAGATAATGGTTGGCCTTTACGACAGCGAACTCGCCTTCACGGACAGCCAGATCGGTCGCTTGATATCAGAACTGATGGCCAGAGGCACACTTGAGAACACCGTTTTTATAATCGTCGGCGATCATGGAGAGGAATTCCTTGAACACGGTGGCTTCGGCCATGGATATACTCTCTACCGGGAAATACTCAACGTGCCTCTTATAATCTCCGGGCGCTGCATACCAGTCGGTACGATTGACAGGGTGGTTGCTCAGGTAGACATTCTACCCACGGTACTTGGTCTTGTGGGCCTGGATATTCCGATCTGGGCTGACGGAAGGAATATTCTCAATCCCGATTTCGAACGAACGGCGAGGTACATCCACTCAAGTAACCTCATTGGGACAATCCCGGATCTTGCAGCTGTCAGAATTGGGAACAGGGTAGTAATAGGAAACCCGCAGGAAGTGAGCCCGGTCATGTACGACCTGAGGAATGATCCCAATGAAATCAATCCTCTTGTTCCCGGCAGGGAAACCGTTGAGCAGCTCTTCTACTACTGGTCACTTCCACCAAAGGGGAATCCACCGATTGTTTCTTTTGGGAATAAAATCGAAAGGAAGCTGCAGTATCTTGGTTATTTCAGGTAATCGCTATTGCTTATCCATCGTGCAGGTACTATTTATATAAACATATAGAAAAGGTATATAATGGTTGATCCCGCATTAACGGCTGCGATGATAAGCGTGGGCACAACAGCGGCAACTTCAGCTGCAAATGCTATCGCAAATGCTGTAAAGGCTTCCGGAGCAATAATAAAGCTTGAACCCGGTGAATTCTCGAAAATTCTCTCCAAAACTACGAATCCGCTTCTTGTGGTCTCCCCTACCGGTTTCAAAAAGAAAAAAACCAGATACCTGTTCTGCTGGAAGGGTTTTGTATTCTTCTGTGAAACAAAGGAACAGATGATCCTTCCAACAGGTACCGAGACAATCCTGGCCAAAAAAATCTGGGTCCCCAACTGACAGCCAATGAAAGGGGATAGATATTGAAACATCTGATGATTCCTGCTTCCTGGAAAAGTGCCGCAGCCATGAAAAAAACAATTAAGAACAAAGAAAAGGATAACTGGAGCGTAGTTGCGCTTGGGGATATCTCAGGCAGAAATATGCTTATCTTTGTCGATGATGGTAATAATTACGAACATGAGGTTATCCAGATATTCTGGAGTCTCAGGGGTAAAGTATCAGATATCATAGCTGAAAAGCAGGATGACGACTGGAAAGTTGCCACACTCGGCGCATGCCTTGGCAGTACTCTTCTCATAATGAAGCGAAGAATCGATGATGAACCGGAAGAGGATTTAAAGAACGGAAGCTGATTCCTGCTCCGGTCTCTTCAGCCTCAGAGGAATGTACAGAAATCCCATCAATACTCCAGCACCAGCAACTGCAATCCCTATCCCGACCGCATCGGCGATATAACCGCATACCGGTGCCAGAACCGTCATGAAAAGCGTTTTTATAAGCGATTCAACCGAAAGTCCCGAAGCCATTACCCTTTGCGGCACATTATCGCTTATATAGGTAACGCAGAGGGGTCTCCTGATGTTCTGCAGTATAAAGAGAACAAGGTACGCCCCTACTGTTACCATGTACACTGACAGTTCCTGAAAAATACCGGCAATTATCAGTATGCTGAAACCGATTATCCACGTGATATTAATGGACTGAACAACACCCTTTATCCGCCTGCTGAATCTCCCGGAGTATCTCGATGCGGTACTTGCAGCAAGAAAGAGTACAAAATAGACAAGACCAACGACAATGGCTGTTCTCCTGTCGATACTCATAGCGGTTAATACCGGCAGCCCGATTGCCAGTGCTTTCAGGACAGGCTGAAGGTATTCCTTGAGAACCTTGAAAAATCCGTCAAAAGCGGCGGAGTTTATGATACTGAGACGGGCGTCACTGTTCCTGAATACTGATACGAAATACTTTATAGTATCCTTGATACCTGGCCTGGCGTGGCCTTTCTGCACATCAGTTCCGTTAAGAACGGAAGGGTACGAGGCCAGGTTCATCATGTTTACGACACATGGAAATGCTGCAGCAAGGAATACGTACCTGAAACTCCCTGTAATGAATACAAGAGCGGCAGCTAGAAGCGCGTTGACCGCTGAGCCTATCTTGGAGGCTGCCCTTGTTGCCCCGTAATAATCGGGCTTCCACTCCTCCTGCCTTGTAAGATGAAGGTATTCCAGTATCATGGCTTTATGGGTTCCCGTCCTGAAAGCTTCTCCACAAGCGAAAAGCACCATGGCACCTGCTGCTGCAGCGTAAGACCGTAAGAAGAAGAAAGTAAGAAAACTGATAATGTATGCAGCCATGGAGAATACCATGGAGGTTTTTCTCCCGCCGATATCCGCCACAAAACCAGTTGGCACTTCCAGAAATACTGTGGATATCTCTCTTATTGCGAAGAGGATGCCAATATCGAGAAATGAGAAACCGATTTCCCTGAAATACAGGATGATGAAAGGTTCAAAAAAACGCAGGTTCTTCAGAAATCCGTAAGCCGAGAATTTATAGAACTGCTTATCCCTTATGAAGCTCAAGACCCTATCCCATCACCAGTTGAAGCCCGTTCCCGAAAATAGATCAGGTTCACTTATACCGTTTTCCGCAGTGTCTTTCTCAGGTTTTAAGTCGTCAGCTGTTCCAGCAAGCAGCTTCCACGACCCATCCAATATCCACTGAGCCTCTGGCCTGCTTCTGATGTATTCTTTCAGCTCGGAAGTCCCGACTATCAGCAGTTCGATTTTCCTGCCGATAATCAGCTCTATTCTTTCTATTTCCCTGAGAAATCCTTCACAGGAATCATCGCATGACACCAGGAGTTTCAGGGATAATGAAGCTTCCCTTTTCTCTGATGAGTATATAGCAGCAGTCTGAATGGAGGTACCACAATCGCTGACCGCAAGAGATATCATATCCTTATAATTCACAAGTTTACCAAGGAGTTTTTGCATCTCATCAATGACAGGACAGTCTGCAGAAAGGCTGAAAAGAACCTTCATACCTGTTTTTTCTCTGTCGATGATCCCCGATTCAACAAGGTTGGAAAGCTCCCGCTGAACCCCTCCCCTTCCCGTTCGGAGAATATCCACAAGTTCAAGCAGAAAGAACGATCTCCCAGGATTCAGAAAGAAAAGACAGAGAAGTTCTCGCCTTATCCTGCCGAACAGTGATTCGTTAATTGATTTTGTACTCATAAAGGGTATCTGCGAAAACAATACCCCTCATGTCAAGTGGGACAGAAGCTTAACCTACAGTACTCCAAGCTTTTTACCGACATCTATGAACACATCGACGCAGGTATCCACCTGCTTTGTGGTATGTGCTGCTGAAAGCTGAACCCTTATCCTGGATTCTCCTCTGGGAACAACGGGGTAGAAGAATCCTATTGCATATATCCCTTTACGAAGCAGTTCGTCCGCGAATTTCTGGGCAAGGGCCGCGTCATCGGGTAAATGGCCGAAAAGCACAGGTACAATAGGATGGTCACCCTTGATAATCCTGAATCCCGCTTCGGTCATCTTTTTTCTAAAACGTCTCTGGTTATCCCTGAGCTGGTCCCTCTCTTTGCTTGATTTCTCAATCAGATCAACGACAGCAAGGGTCGTTCCAACTATGACAGGAGCAAGCGTATTGGAAAACAGGTAAGGCCTGGACCGTTGCCGGAGCATCTCAACAACCTCTGCAGGGCCCGTTGTGAAGCCGCCTGAAGCTCCTCCAAGGGCCTTTCCGAAGGTTGAAGTTACAATATCAACCCTCTCAGTAACTCCGTGGTATTCAATACTGCCTCTTCCAGACTTACCAATGAATCCTGTTGCATGGGAATCATCGACGATAAGAAGCGCTCCGTATTCGTCCGCGAGATCGCAGATGCCCGGAAGTGGTGCTATCTCCCCGTCCATAGAGAAGACACCATCTGTAACGATGGCTTTGATCTTTGCGCCTCGGGCATGGATAAGTACCGCTTCAAGATCCTCCAGATCGGCATGACTGTATCGATACCTTTTTGCCTTGCAAAGCCTTATACCATCAATAATGGACGCATGATTCAGCTGGTCCGATATGATGGCATCCGCATCCGTCAGCAGAGGTTCAAAAAGCCCCCCGTTGGCATCAAAACAACTGGAATAGAGTATTGTGTCATCCTTCAGAAAGAAATCCGATATCTTCTTCTCAAGTTCCTTATGAATATCCTGAGTGCCACATATGAAACGGACCGATGACAGGCCAAAGCCCCGCTCTTCAAGTATTTCGCATGCTCTGTCAACAAGCATCTGGTCACCGGAAAGCCCCAGATAGTTATTCGCGCAGAAATTCAGGACTTCTCCCGAATTCTGAACTCCGACTTCTGTTCCCTGCCTTGTAGTAATAATCCGTTCCCTCTTGAAAGTACCGCTGTCCTCGATCTTTTCAAGCTTCGATCTCAATATTGCACAAAAGCTGTCAGTATACATTCCAGTAACCTCTCAATATCAATTTGGATCGACTTTAACCGAAGGCCAAAATATACTAAATATGCAGCAAACCTGACACTTTACGAAAGTATATTGAAACAGCATTTGCAGGCATATGAACGATATGCAGATCAGAATCCCTTCAGGAAAACCGCCTGTCAGAATCATCCTCAGCAAATTACTTCAGGCAATTAAAAGCCAAACCATCTCCTGAATGGATTATTACTTGTAATTCTTCTCAATTTATCAATATGCTTGTTCGTGGCCTTTTTCCCCATCTCAATTAACTCTTCATACATTCCAAAATCAGTCCAGTGAGTATTCCCCGTTTGAATCTCAACAACATGATCCGCTTTCTCGATAAGTATTCTGAAAAGTTTAAGCTTTGCAAGCTCATCGCCACGCAGAACAACACTCATTGAAGTATCAAGATTCCCGGGTGGTGAAGGCTCGTAACCAAAAATAACACCAATTACTACGTCCGCTCCGAGTTCTCTTGCTGCTACAACAGGATCGTTGGCAGTTACCCCTCCATCAACAAGGATTCTCTCTCCGATTTTCACAACAGGGAATAAGCCCGGAATCGCGGTACTCGCCATTACAGCGTTCCTTATCAGCCCTTCACTGAACACCACATCTTCACCCGACACAAGGTCAAGCGCAACCGCAGCGAATGGAAGTTCTGTATCTTCAAATGTTTTCTCATGAAACAGTTCCTTGAAAAGCTTTACTACAGGCTCTTCCGTGATAAGTGATGGGCTTGTTGCAGCTTCGGCAAATGTAAGTCCTATTTTCAATTTGTTTCTGATTCTATCAAACCAGTGATCTCCCCCACTCGATCTGAACTTATCGAGTTTCAGATTTTGATATATTTCGGATTCCATCAGCTTTCTCAGTGTATGCTTCATTTTCTCAGTATCGGGTTCAAGGGCATAAACCGCTCCGATTACAGCTCCAATACTCGTTCCGGTAATTATATCAACAGGAATCCCGTTCTCCCTGATAGCTTCAAGAAAACCGATATGAGCAAGACCTTTTGCCCCGCCACCTGCAAGGGCAATACCAACTTTCCGTTTACGATGCAGCAATTGTAACTCCATTTCGTTTTCTTGGATTTCATTCGCAATCAGCTCCGCTTTATACTTCTGTAAATAATAACTCATATTATGTTTCTGTGACAGGAAAGTAAAGAAAAGGAAACATATGCTGTATCCAGAAGTTCCATTGACATCCCGATACCCCTGTGATTCCGGCAGGAAAAACCGGAATTGCCTGACATCACATCAGAACGTTGAACAGAGAATTTTCATGATTGAGATAAAAGCTATAACGAAGCAAGGATTCGTACCGCACCGTAAGTGCGCTGCAACCCTATGCTGAATTCACCCGCATTCACCATAAATACTCGTGTGCAGATTCCTGTGGATATGAGGCTTGCGAACGCAGACTCCGGAGGCGTAATTGAACAGTACGTCGAGGACGGATGCATGAGTATAATGAAGTAGACGCTGCTGTATACGGCATTGTAGTAGAGTATTTGTGATGAATCCGGGCTGGCAAGTTCAGCACAGGTTCTCGTTGCTGTTATATATCACTTCGTACTAAATGTACTCATTGTGGTTTGGACCTGTTTCCCGTAAGTGACTTTTCTATCAGCCAGAGTAATGCTAAAACAGCGGGAATACCCAGTATGAACCACTGATTTATGAGAATAAGGCCTGCCAGCATGCCCAGGATTCCTCCGAATAGTTCGATCCCGCATAGATTCTCACCGCTTACTTTTGTTATAAGCTCCTCGAGTTGCTGGAGTTCGAATTCGTTGACCTTTTTCCTGACAATATCTTTTATTTCGATATTGCCGGCGAAGCGCAGCATAAGATCACTTGCAGTTTTCCTGAACTCCTCAGAATGAATTCTCTGCTCGGCCATTTCTCTGAGTTTTCCAATCGCTGAATCCAGCTGCTTTTCAAGCCAGTTCCAAAAGGATTCTGATTCAATGTAAGCAAGAAGTTTTTCCCTGGCAGCAGCAACACCTTCGGTTCTTACCCAGTTATCAAGCCTCTGTTTCTGCTCTTCGAAGAATATGAAAAAATGTTCTCTTAGAACAGGATCATCGCCCATAGATGAGATTAAGATGTTATTCTCTTGCATAAGGTTCATGATATCGTGTAAGAAAGAGGGTTCCCCTGCCTTTTTTTGAAGCTCCCTTTTGATTTTTCTACTATCGATTCCAAAGAGTTCCTTTCCGAGCTTCGCCACATTCTTGACCATGAATTTCTGTGAGTTCATCCAATCTTCAAGCATTTCATTAACCAATTCAGCTATTACGGATGCGTTTCTCTCAACAAGGTTGTTAATAACCATTGAGAGAAGACGGATTTTATCAGGCTTTTCAAGTTCACGCTCAATGGCATTTCTTATGTATGGCCATACTTTATCCGATGAGAGTTTCTCTGAAGCGTAGTCCCTTATCAGTTCAGCAGCATGTGAAAGCAGGTGACCGATCTGTTCTACTCCCCTGTCCTGCACGTATCTGCCAAAGGAATTGATTATGGTTGTTCTATTGCGGGGATCGTCTATCCAGTTATGGGCATATTCCAGCAGTCCTGACGCAGTTTTTTCCACCAGGTCGTTTTCTTCCACGTACTCCAGAATTGAATCGGTATCAAGAAGTTCCTCTGAAACCGCTGCAGCTATTGCCTCAGAGATATCGTCTCTCTTTGCGGGAATCAGGCCCTGCCTGCCGAAAGCTGTTCTATAATGGGGCCGGAAAAGCATTTTTATAGCAAAGTAATTGGTCCATATACCCACTGTACCTGAAAGACTTATCTTGAAGATCCAGTCTACCCATTGATGTTCAACGTTGAACCTGATGCAGATACCCGATATCAGCGTAAGAACAGGGAGAACGATTATTGCTATTTTTCTGCCAGTCTTAATCATTTATTCTCTCTTCCAGTGCGCTTATGACAGATGCATAATTATACTGGAGATTCAAATCTCTCCTTAAGCACCTTGTCTGAAGGGCTGAAAGCTATTCCCTCCATTTCAAGAAGGGCACGTTTTGTGGCGGAACCTCCCTGGAAGCCGCTTTATGGCATGATTTGCAGAGTGTGAAATTCCGGGAAATACAGCTGAAGCAAGGACTGAAGCTGATGCGTTTTCACTGCTGAGGAAAATCCTTCTTACAATGGTTCTGCTGTTAGTATCATTCCATACAATGAATACTTCCTTGAACTTAGTCCGCAGACTGTAAATAAATAGGGACGGAGGCATTTTATTCATAATTAGCTAATAATACGTATCAATTGAAAGGTATTCGTACATTTTATTCACCATTTGTGTTTAAAATGCCTCCGTCCCTATTTATTCATAATCGATCCGTCGGGTAACATCTCATCCGGATGATACTCACCACTTTCTTCTTTCCAGTACCTGACACAGCTTTCCCAGTCTCCATGACAGTAGAATTCCGTCCATTTCTTATCTATCATTCCCTTTTCACTGAAGTATTTCATGGGACAAACATCGTACCACTTGCATCCTTTCGACAGTACATACAGCTTGCGGTAGTGCTTTTCCATACCGGCTTCCAGAGCTGGATGATAAAGCACCGCAGCGGTATGGCCCATAGGATACAGATTCACAGAACCTGCATGGAAGAGCTTTCCGAATATTTCTGAAACATCCCCTTTCGATTCAGGAAAATCAATATCGTATTTTTGAAAGATGTACCTGGCTGCATAATAACCCATTGTCGCGATCACCGACGGATTCACCAACTCGATTTCTTTATCAAGGTACCTGACGCATTGGTCTATCTCAACCATCTTCGGTTTTCTGTTACCCGGAAGGGTACATTTGATGAGGTTTGTCATATAAATGTTTTCTTTTTGGACTCCGCTCTTCTCCAGAAATCTGTTGAGGATTTGACCGGATGGGCCGACAAACATCCTGTTCTCAATATCCTCATGCTCTCCAGGAGCCTGTGCAATAAGCATCAGATATGCATGTAGAGTGCCTTCTCCACAAATGACATTGCTTCGTGTCAGTGATAATTCGCACTCATTGCACTGTCTCAATCGCCGATTGAGTTTCTCAAGGGTCAAATTCTAGCCTGACCGCTCATTCAGCGGAATGGTTCTGGTTTCATCCGGGAGCTGTTTGAAAGTACCTGCCGTTTTCAGACCGGCATTATGAACCGTTTCAACAGACTTCCTGATTGAGCAGGGCTCACCTTCAAAATAACAGAATTCCGGAAGGTATTTCATTGATCTGTGCTGAAATTGAATCCATAGGGAGGAAATGGCAGATCGCTGTTGTGGCACAGGGCAATAAAATCAGCTATTTCACGTCTGGTCATCATGCTGTTTCTAACGGAGTATGATCTGATGCGCTGAAGTCCCCGCGCCAATCTTTCAGAACCCTCTCCGAGAGCTGTTATCATATCTTCATCCCTGCCAAGCTTTCGCAGGGCTGATACCAGTGCCGAATAGTACATCGCGATATCCACTTCGGAGTGTTCGTCTGAAGAATCAATAACCGTTCTGAACTGCGTAACAGCATGATCCAGCGACTCCCTATCCTGTTGAGACAGCTGCATAAGTCCCTTTACATAAAGTATTTCCAGCTTAATCGATGGATTTTGTGTATTATTACTGACTAATTTCAGTATTTCATTGGCCTTATCGTACTCATCCGTCTGCATGCAGATCCTGGCGATCATGAGATCGCACCTGGTCTTCATCTGGTCGCACTGAAGCTTATTGAATATCTCCGAAGCATTCTCAAAATAAAATTTTGATTTTTTGCTTTCACCTTTTAGCCAGTACAGGTTTCCAAGACCGTATCCGCCGTATCCATGTCCGAGTTCATTCTTGATTGTTTCGTTGATCTCCATGTATTTGTCATAATACTCCATGGCAAGGTCAAGCATGTTTACTCCCTGGTAATATTCAGCAACATTGTAGTACCCGATGGCGAGACCCATCTTGTCATCCAGCTTCATATTTATCCGGATAACCTCCTCCATAGTACTGAGACTTCTGCTGTAATCTCCCCGGTGGGAATAAATTTCGTGCATATTGTTAAGTACTGTAGCCTGGCCTGGAATGTCATCAATTCCAGTGTATATCTTCAGAGCTTTCTCATAGAGTTCAAGAGCCTCATCCTCTGAATCCAGCTCTGAGATAACGTCGGCTTTCCGTGTGCAGTACAGGGCGAAGATATCATCTGGTATTTCGGTATCGTTTTCTTCCAGAAGCTGATCAGCGCTGTTAAGACACGAAAAGGCTTTATCGTAATTTCCCTGGAGCCTGTGCACAATGGATGTTTCCATAAGCGTCTCAATAAGTGTTCTGAAAATGACGGGATTTCCCGAATCATCCTCATGGCATATTTTCACTGCCTTGCTGTAGTTTTCAAGGGTTTCCGGATAAAGGCTCCTGTTGAAATAATTTCTTCCAAGCCTTAAATGAACAGCAGCAAGTTCTTCGAGGCTTGAAGCCATTTCAATAGCCATTTTCAGGTGACTGTCAGCCTTTTCCACTTCACCGGTGATCGAATACAAAGATCCCAGATTGATATGTACGGAGAACAATCTGGCATGTTCCAAACCAGCGGGAATCCTGTCAAGGTAGATTGTATACCAATAGATGGCATCTCCGTTTGCTCCAGTGTTGAAAGCCTGTCTTGCCGCGAGTAGAGCGTACCTGGCAGCATGATCATCATCCTGGCTCCTGGAGTAATGATATGCAACTGCAGTAAGAAGCTCCTTCCTGCCCTTCTCATAAAATCCCTCAAAATAGGCTGCCATTCTCTGGTGGTAGGTTACTTTCAATGACTCCGGAAGTTCTGAAGAGAGGTAGTCTCTTACAGCACCGTGTGTGAATCTGAAACTGATATTATTACTTCCATCACTTATCTCTTCAATAATCCCCGCTTTTATGCACTCATCCAGTCTACGGGCAATATATACGTTGTCTCGACCTGTCATGCCCTCAAGCAGCGAAAGGCTGAACTGATCAGGCGAAAGGGATACAATTTTAAGCAGTTCGCCGGCTTCACTGCTTATGCTGGAGAGTTTCATCGTGATGATCTGTCCAATGCTTTCAGGCACCTCGATATCATCAGGCATGTTGTAGTTTTTTTCTCCTGACTTGCTGCGGGAAATGTACCCCGAATCCACACATGATGTCAGCAGTTCACGTAGAAACAGTGGATTACCCCCGGATTGGACTATCAGGAATTCCTGGACTTTGGTGGGCACGTTCGGATCCTTCAGTGCGAAGAGTATCATGTTCCGTGTTTCTTCAGGAGTCATCTTACTTATCTCAAGGCTCAGAAGTGGCAAGGACGATCTTATTGACAAGAGCTTCTTGAATATCTCCTCAGAGGTTTCATCCCTTCGCATAATGCACAAATAGAGAATATTGGCATCCGGAGTATTCCTCGCTACAAAGGAAAGTATGGCCAGGTCCGGCTCTGCGATCCACTGCAGATTATCCAGAATCAAGGTAATTGGATGAATCGCGGACAGGGCCGCAAAAAGAACTGAGATATCCCTGAATATTCTGAATCTGAGCCTCTCTTCGCGGAAGTAAATGGTATCATCCATAACAGAGGCCTGCAGTTCGGGAAAAAGGTCAAGTGTAGCGGGGTGAACAGGTTCAACAACCGTGCGTACAGTATTGAATTCGCTGTCGCTAAGACTGGACAGTACATCCCTGAGTGGATCGATCAGAAGGGAAAATGACTGATATTGAGTATGCTCCATTACCGAATTCTTCACGACAATTGATTTCACAAAATCACAGTAATTCAGCAGTTCATCTACAAGTCTTGTCTTGCCCACACCTGGCTCTCCGGAAATAATGGTAAATCTGCTGGAATCGGTCACGGATTCCTCGAGCAGCTGCCTGAGTTTCTGAAGCTCCGGCCTTCGTCCCACAAGGTGTGAAAAGTTGATATCTGGAACATCGGTTTCGGTCAAGTCCTCTCTGAAAAAAAAGAACCTGCCCCTGCCGGTTTCCTTTGCTTCATAAAGAGCTTTGTCAGCGCGTGATACAATATCCATGATGGAACCGTCGGTAGTTCTGCTCTGGCTCACCCCTATGGAAACACTGACATGAAGTCCTGATGTAAATGAAACACGTTTGATTTCGTATATCAGCCTTTGAGCCAGATCCAGTGCCCCTTCTTCCCCGGTATCCGGAAGAACTACAATGAACTCATCACCACCAAACCTTACTGCAATATCAGATTCCTTTAGATTGATCTGTACTGTGAGAGCGGTCTGCCTGAGAACCTTGTCTCCGGTCAGATGTCCATATATATCGTTTATCAGCTTGAAGTGATCAACATCAAGCATGAGAAGTGACCAGTGTCCTTCCCTGTTGATATATGCCTCATTAATGCTGTCGAGATATGATCTGTTATTAAGACCTGTCAGGGCATCAATCCCCATATTGACGAAATTTCTAGTGGTATCATCATCCATAATGATTACTTACTAATTGAGTACTTCAACGATGTCCAGTGCCATGTACTGAACTCTACCCGGTCCACCGGTTCAACAAATACGTTGATATTAACTATCTTCTGAATCTTCGCTGTTCAGCTTATGTATGGAACTTTTAAGTTCCTTTATCAGCCTGCGGATTTCGTACCGTTGCCTGAGTTCGCTGTCGTCCGACAGAAGGCTGAGGGTTGCATCGGCATGCTTCAGTCTGTCTGAGAGCATCCCGGCAAGAGTACATGTAACCCGAATAGCCAGATCGGAATTCTTCTTGTGCAGTTCCTTGAAAGCTTCCCTGCTTATGGAGAGAATTTCACCGGGAGCAATACATGTTACAGTGGCAGATCTGATTCCGCTTTTGAAGAAGGCCATTTCACCGAAGACATCACCTTCTGCCAGTGCTGCCAGGACGAATTCTTCACCCATTGAATCGCTTACGACAAAACGACCGCTCTTGATGACATACAGATCGTTGCTGAATGAGCCCTGGTCGATTATCATTTCCTGCTCTTCCGTACTGCGCTTAGTGCAAGCATTAACAAAGTTTTTCTCCTTAAGAAATTTCACAGGCGCAAAAATGCTATCATCATGATCCATTTAACAGTCCTTTCGTGTCAGTTATTCTCAAATTGTTCAAACGCAATGCTATGAGATTCTTTCTATCTTCCATACCCTCTATCTTCGTCACACTCCACTTAATCCTCTTACTATTTCCCCGAGAGTGATGGATAATTCTTCGAGTTTCATTTCGTGTCCGGTAGATATGACTACAGTCTCTGTTTCATTAAGGCCTTTGATCGCAATTGATATATCAGCCGCTTCAATGACTGCTTTTCCGGTAACCTTTCCTGGATAGTTAGCAATAAAGCTGGCCACGAATTCTATAAATGGCTCAATTCCCAGCAGATATCTCTTCTCAGAATTCGATCTTGCTATGAACTGCCCGGCAGGAGAGAATATGCCAATGTACTCAATATCTGATGCTGATTTCAGCAGTCTATCGAGCTTTTTGGAAGGGTCAGTATCGAATTCTACAGTACTGGTATCTTCCTCATTCTGATTCCTCTTCCTCTCGTCTCTCTCCTTAAGAGCCCACATAAGAATATTGTGAAGGTCATCCTGGATGGTTGTTTCTTCAGGTTCCAACCCAGTTTCGAAAGTGAACTGGCCTTCATTCCAATCCACAATATCCACAAGAACATACTTACCAGTCTTCTTACCGTAACTGGCATGTACGAGTTCGCCCTTTCTGTAGTAGAAGTCAGCTTTGCCATCAATGGTTATTACTGTAAGCAGACCTGTCTTCCCGCTGGAATTGGGAAACTGGAGCAATGAAACTAAACCTATATCGCTAAGCGTACCGTTAATGGCCATAAATGAAATACATTCCTTTCCATATCAGATTATTCGAAAACGTTATATAATCCCCTGACTTATAACGTACAGCGTTTTCATCACTTTTTTACCTTCCGCTACAAGGGATTCGGCACCCAGAATTACGCTTATTTCAAGTATTCTTTCTATTTGATGGCAGTGTTAACGCTATACGTATGTTAGCAACCATTCATATGCTAACAGTATATATTCTTAATCGTCGATAGACAATTGTCCAGTGCCTTTATGCTGAAGAATCATACTTGCAGGCTTCCACGGAAACACAACACCAGTCTGACCTGGTTATTCCTTTAAGGAATACTGCCTGTGGATAAAGACCGCCTTAGCCCCGTAGAGTACAAGTAGACACAATAAATGAAATACATTATCTTTCATATATACATGCAGCAGTGGAATATACCTGAACATTTCAGTTTTATGCTCTTGCCTGTCCATGATACTCGGCTATAATTTTCGAAGAAGGCATTATCGGATCTGATTAATGTATCTTTAAACTTCGGAATGGAGACCGATATGATAATTGTTCTTATTGCTTCAGTCCTGTTTTCATCCACTGGACCGGGAAACTTTGAACTTGGCCTGATACTCGGAGAACCTACAGGCATCAGTGCGAAAATGTGGTTTGATCGAAATTCAGCTATTGATGGAGCCGTATCATGGTCCCTTAAGGATAATGATGAAGACCTGTACCTGCACGCCGACTTTCTATGGCATAACTACGATCTTATAAAAGACGCCAGCGGACTCCTGCCGGTTTATTATGGTATTGGCGGAAGAGTTGTACTTGCTAACGATACATGGCTTGGAGCCAGAGCACCGGTGGGTATTTCCTGGTTACCGGGTGGGGCACCACTGGATCTGTTTATCGAAATTGCTGCTGTTCTCGATATAATTCCTGATATGGAATTCGATATTAACGGCGGAATAGGGATCAGGTTTATTTTCTAGTATAGAACACTCATCCGGAAGGTCGCTGGCAATCATGAAGTCAGGGGAAAAAGGTCTTGTAAGAGATACTGACTCAGGTGACATGCTTGAACTTCTTTTTTTAATCGCGGTGGCCACTATTCTCATCAACCGCACTTTTCTCGCTCTGACCGGTTATCCACGTATTGCCTTCGGTTCACTCCATATTGCCCATATGCTCTGGGGAGGGTTGCTGATGCTGGTTTCACTTGTAATGGTTTTTCATTACTGGAATCCTTCTATACGGCGTCTTGCTGCTTTCATCAGCGGGATAGGTTTCGGTCTTTTCATAGATGAACTGGGCAAGTTCATAACAAGCGACAATGATTACTTCTTCAAACCGACCATCGCCATTATCTATGTCATCTTTGTAACCATGTATCTGATATTCCGAAGGCTTGCGGAATCAAGACCCATTTCCGAACGTGAGATAAAAGTGAACGAAGCAATTAGAAGGGATTTAAAAAGCGGCTTCGACATGGATTCCTACTGGTTGAAAAGCTACGATTACATCAGAAACAAATCCGTTGCTCTGCTGAAGCGCATCCTTGCAATTCCCAGCGTAATTCCCGTCGTTATGATCCTTTTTGTATTCACAAGTCTTAGTCAGTTCGCCGCGATATTCGGCTGGATAAGTCCCGGCTGGATACCAACGAAAAACGTATCCGGATTATCTCTTATAGGAGGATTTTCAAGCAGCGTACTGGTGCTTACCGGGCTTCTGGTGCTGAAATCCTCCAGAAAAAAGGCTGTCCACTGGTTCAAACGGGCTATACTGGTGAATATATTCGTGACACAGGTATTCCTGTTCTACCAATCCCAGCTGACAGCGATATGGGGGCTTATCATCAACCTTCTTGTTTACGCATGCATCATTTACTACCTTCGACATCACCCCGATGAAATAAGAGTTCATTCTATCCAGTCCGGATAAGATCCTCCACCGGTATTAAGATTACCATCACCACTGTGATTATTCTCGCCTGCCATCTTCCTGAACCGCTCCTGAAAACGTACTTTCCTCCGTCTTCTGCAAAATACTCCATACATGCACACTCCGTAACAGGATGTTCTTGGTTACTTCGAAATATAACTGTCATAGCCAGTCAGCGATCCAAATTTACATCATCAATATACAAAGAAGGGGGCGAGTAAAACGCCCCCTGCACACAATGCGACTTTCTTTCAGTCCCTGGGACAGATGGGGATGACAGTCCTGCCCCTGGCCTCATTAATAACACCCGCTGCCGCAAGATATATGGCGGAGAGTCCGCATATTATGCCCTCTATCCCGGTCATGACATTGAACCAGCGGGGCATCTTGAACCAATGGCCCAACGCGAGGAACAGGAAGAGAACGGTAAGACTGAGAAAAACGAACTGAAGTGAACGGTTCGTCCTCCAGGTAGCTATCCACATGTAAAACGTGAAAAGCCCCCACATGAAGAGATACCATCCGAGAAATATCGTACTGTAGTCGAACCACTGGTATCTGGCTCCAAGAAAAATGAAAACCAGAGACAGCCAGAACAGTCCGAAGCTCGTGAACGCGGTGGTGCCGAAGGTGTTACCTTTCCTGAATTCCATTATCCCTGAAATTATCTGTGCAAGGCCTCCATAGAAAATACCCATGGCAAGGATCATGATATCGTTACCGAAAAAACCGGCATTGTGCATATTCAAAAGTACTGTTGTCATTCCGAAACCCATAAGCCCGAGAGGGGCCGGATTGGCAAGAGTATCTTTCATGTATCCTCCTTTGGACTATTGACAGGCCTGGCTATTCTCTAGTTACCGTATTTCTCGATTATCTCATTCTTGCCAAGACCGAGTATTCCGTACTTATCTCCAACTTTTCTGAATGCCTCAACACACTTATCAAGGTGTTCCTTTTCATGGGCGGCAGAAAGCTGGACACGGATCCTGGCTTTCCCCGCGGGAACCACAGGGAAACAGAATCCTATGACATAAATACCCTCAGCATACATGTCCCTGGCTATATCATTCGCCAGTTTGGCATTGTACAGCATCACGGGAACGATTGGTGTTACACCGGGCCGCATGTTCAGGCCAGCCTCTTCCATCTTCTCACGGAAGTACTTCGTGTTCCATTCAAGCTTGTCACGGCGTTCCGTGGAACCGGAGATGATATTGATTACCTTAATGGATCCATTGACGATAGGAGGCGCAAGGGAATTGCTGAACAGGTATGGCCTTGCTTTCTGGCGGCAGAGTTCAATAAGCTCGCTCCGACCGGATACACAACCACCGGAAGCTCCTCCCAGGCCCTTTCCGAATGTAGTTGTGATAAGATCAATTCCATCGATCACATCAAAATACTCGTGTGTTCCCCTGCCGGTCTTTCCTATGAAACCCGATGCATGGGAATCATCAACCAGAAGCATAGCATCGTAACGGTTACACAAATCCACTATTTCGTCGAGGGGAGCTAAATCGCCATCCATGGAGAATACACCATCGGTCACTACCAGTCTGGTTCTCTTATCCTGGTGCAGCTTAAGCTTCTTCTCCAGATGTTTCATATTCATGTGTTTGAATGTATCGTACTCGGCCGAACAGAGACGTATACCGTCTACAAGTGATGCATGGATAAGCCTGTCTGCTATAATTACATCTTCCTGCCCGAGTATAGCTTCAAAAACACCGGAATTGGCATCCATGCATGAAGGGAACAGAAGGGTATCCTCCATCCCCAGAAAAGCTGATACTTTATCCTGGAGTTCTCTGTGTATGTCCTGCGTACCGCATATGAACCTTACGGAACTCATGCCGTAACCACGGGCATCAAGGCCTTCATGTGCAGCCTTGATTACATCAGGATGACTTGAAAGACCCAGGTAATTATTCGCGCAGAAATTGAGAACTTTCTTGTGTGCTGCTCCCTCGGGATACTCCACTTCAATTTCCGCGTCCTGTTCTGAACAGATGAACCTTTTCTCTTTGAAAAGACCATTTTCTTTTATTTTCTCTATTTCATCTGTAAACAGACCTCTAGTACTATCTGAAAACGCCATACTATCTTACCCCCGATTATCCCAGATGTTTATTAACCAGTATACAGATTGAGTTCACCGTATCGAAAGCCTCCGGTGTAGCCTCTTCATCGGGAAGCTTAATACTGTATTTATTCTCAAGGAATCTTTTAAGGGATACCATTGAGAAACTATCTACAATTCCTGAAGAGATCAGGGGAGAATCAAAGGAAACCTCATCATCATCATCTTCATCAAGGTACTCATCCACTATGTACTCGAGTACTGCATCCTTCATCTCATCCATTTCAGCTCCTTTCGTATATTATTCGTCGGAAAGGGTTGACATATCTCCAACCTCTTCTCCCCATTCAATTGCTTTGAGATATCTTCTTACAATCTTACCGGAACGTGTTTTTGGAAGCTTGTCCATGTACTCTATCTCCTGGGGCATCGCCAGCGGAGAAAGCCTTTTTCTGATGAAATTCATAATGTTCAGTTCAAGGTCATCCGAAGGCTCGTAGCCCGGTTTCAATGTAACGAACGCCTTTACAACCTCCATGTTCACTTCGTCCGGTTTACCCACTGCGGCAGCCTCAGCTATGGCTTCATGCTCAACAAGGGCTGACTCTATCTC
>JAUVLV010000070.1 GCA_030600545.1 Candidatus Aegiribacteria sp.
TTCCCGGGGACGTTTCAGAGATACAGCGCTGCTCTTCCTGCCTGATGGCAAGGAAGTTTTTTGGAGTCGTCCCTTCTTGATCGCATGGCGTATCGTTCCTTCTACAACTCCGAGTTCTTTGGCAACCTGTCCGTTGGTAAAACCTTTGTTCAATAGCTTTTGAGCCTGGGGTAAACGTTCATCCGTCAACTTGTGCGGCTTGCGTGACCGCTTGCGGTCCTTGAGAGCGGAGGAACCTCCTTGTTGGTACTTGTTCCTGTTTCTGAATACCGTGCTCTGGTGAACTCCAAGTGCCTCTGCAAGAATTGATGGGCTGACCAGACTAAGTTCACAGAACATGGCTTCAGCCATACGAACACTGATCTTATCTCCATTCCGATAGGTGAATATCGGACCGGAGGCATTGTAGAATACTGTCTTCTTATTATCTTTGCAGATAGCCAGATTATCACTGAGAATTCGGGCACCTTGTGGAAGAAGCGGAAGTTTATTTTGAAGAACCATTGTAACCTCCTTGACTCGCATTATATATTACGATTTAGAGGTGCAATGTCAAGGGGTAACAAGCTCTTAGCTATCCGATGTCAGGAGCCCTGAACTTGGACACTGCGAACAAGCGGAATTTCACATCCGCCGCCATCTATCCAGATATTCGCTATTTTTCCCCTGTTGAAACGGAACTTGAGCTGATAACGGGCTACATCATACCTATTCAGCAGTAAGAGCCAGCAACATTCCTTCAGGGCTTATTTCAAGATCAAGAGGATAACCCTGCAGATCGATCCAATCATCTATGCTGCAGCTACTGCAGTTGTAGGCGACCAGTCTGCTTATGTTATCTCCCAGATAGCTGAGCACATAAGCATGGCTGCCGGCAGTGTCTGCACACATGTAGTGGAGATCTCCGTCAACCGGGACCATTCCGGTCCACAATGGTGGTTGGAAATAGTACTTTATAGTGGCGATTTTCCTGGTTGAATATTCGAACACAGCGCACAGCCTGACACTGACATAGCTCGGGATGGTTTCAATGGCAAGTATCGTTGGGAATTTATCCATTTTTCTTCGACGCATCACCGGTCCGGTAGAAACAAGCTCGACTTCCGCCTGTGTCCCAACAAGCATGGAATCCTGAGTATGATCGATAGCCATGCATGTTGGGCTGGACAGCAGTGTGCAGCTCCTGGACATGCCATTGGTTTCCTTTCTGACTTCGTAGATTCTGCAAGAACTCGCTCCGGCCACATAGAAGTAGGGTTTTCCGGAGGCTATTTCAATATCCACAGGAGTTTCACAGATGGAGAAACAGTCCATTATTTCCATATCCGGCAAATGTATTTCCACTATCTGTCCTAATGCACCAATGATGTAGACACTGCTTTCATCCGGACTGTACTCTATTTCAAAATAGCCTGAAGAGAAAGATCTGCCGATGTTGAAGCAACCCGTCTGCTGGTGCGATTCAAGGTCGAAACGTATCAGTGTTCCTTCTGTGGTAGCAACAAT
This sequence comes from Candidatus Aegiribacteria sp., assembly GCA_030600545.1. GTDB lineage: Bacteria > Fermentibacterota > Fermentibacteria > Fermentibacterales > JCC-6 > Aegiribacteria. The sequence continues at coordinate 1,507 of JAUVLV010000070.1, forward strand.
AAAGTAATCGGAAAAGGCGCATAGGGATCTTGCCCCCGCGATGTTTTCAATTGTGTTAACAACGACAAGATCCGGTGTGGACACAATATTGATACCTGTGTGCATCGTATGGTCGAACTCCGTAAGATCAGTGCAGTCACTTAGTATCATAAGCGCTGCCACAGTGCATACTGTACTGAATACTAACTGATACGGAATCTGCCGCTGTCTGTTGTAACGCAATTTACTTCTTTCTTCTATAATGCGTAGTCAGTTTGCACTTATTGGACATTCATCAATATCCCTATAAATACCCATGATAGAAATCCAGTCTGGCCTTCCCGATAGGTCTATAGAAGTATAACTACTATAACTATTTAACTTAATACAACACACTGCTTCGTTTCACTATAGCCAATAATAGGACGGTTCCAGTTGGTCATTCCGACGAATGTCTGGAGTACGCGGCATCCCTTCTGGACGAACCCTCAACAGGCCTCCACTTCCATGATGTGAAGAAACTGCTTATGGTGCTGGGAAGGCTTGTAAGGGCTGGAAACAACGTTTCTCATACGGGCAGATTTCTTAAGGCCGCAATTCAGGCGGATGCTCAGAAATAACTGATCCACCCTGGATAAGCAGACTGGTAAGAGAAGCCAGGGCCCTGAAAACATTCTTCAGGCTGCCCGATATTCCATCAACATTATCCCATGCTGAAATCAGCTTGCCGCCATCCGTTAATCCTACCGAAAGGGCATCATATTTTCCCATTATTCCAGAATGTGTTCTTATCCTGTTGGTTGAATAATCATGAATTTTTTCAGGAATCCTTTTTAAAATGCTGCTGCCGATTCTGAAACTGTTCCCATTTCCATCTTCAAGATATATGAATTCGCTCCGCAGTACGTCCCGAAGTTTTTCCGCAAGCATCTCAAGTGCAGTACTGTCCCTGGTGAGCAATTCCATTATTGCAATGCTGATGGAATGGTCCCAGCCGGGGTCCCCGGTGTTGAAAATCATCATCGTTTCAGAATCGAACTCATTTACATCATCTTTCAATGACCAGAGAATAGCTCCATTGCCCCCATAACTCTTACACTGGTTCAGTGCTGCATATGCCCGGTTGACGGTAAGCTCCGGGTTTTCCTTGCGGGATGACGATATGGATGCTCCGATACTGACGGTTACAGGAACTCTATCTGGCCTTATTTCAGCACTGGCTATAACGGAACAGATCCGTTCAGCGATTTTAATGGTGTTCTCGCCCCCCGTTTTGGGAAGAAGAACACCGAACAGGTCTTCCCTGAATCTGCCTATTATATCGCCGGGGCGCAGCAGTGCCTTTATGGTGGAAACAACTGTTTTCAGCGTATTATCTCCTACCCTGTATCCAAAAAGACTGTTGATCTCCCTCAATCCATCCACATCCACAAGAAGGACCGATAGGGGAGTACCGGCAGAAGTTTCATTATCCTTGAGTGTAACCAGCTGCTTCATCCACGAATAACCGATGTCCGAGCCGGTAAGTGTATCTATATAAGCCATGGATTCGCGATCACGTAGAAGAAGGGCCGATCCTATCTGTCTGCACAGGCCTTCAACGAAGAATTCCACCGTTCCGCTGATATTGTAAAAGGGTGAATCCATCTCGATGAGCAGGTAGTTCCCACGCCGGGAATGCAGTGAGTGCAGTTTTCTCTCCCTCCGGGAAGGAATAACGGATTTTTCGGTAGGAATGATCAGATACCTTCTGCTTCCAAAGGGGGTTTCTCCAAAATTGTCAATTGAAATTTTTTCCCTAGGGAACTTAAAGATTTCTTCCTCAACATCAGTACCGGGAAGCTTCGACCCGCCGGGACCGTAAGCCTCGATTATGCTCACATTGCTGCCTTTGACCCTCAGGGCCAGAATCCTGTCCGCTCTTGCAAGAATACCCAGGGTCTCCAGGCTGGTGCTTATCTCCGAGCGGGAGGAAATCCTGGATGATATTTTACTGATTTCCCTGAATGCATCTATGGTTTCGTCTTCCAGCTTCTGCGCAAGTGAATCCCTTATATTCTTCAGTGTTCCTTCCGGGCATCCCGCTGAAATTCTCAGCTTTTCAATGCGCTGGCCTGCGCCCGTTCTTTCCATGAATTCGTTTCTCTTATCCCCCGAAAGCTGCTGTGCTATATGCTCGTCCAGCTCGGCCAGCAGAAGGGATATTTCAGCACGTTCTCTGAAATCCCTGTCAGGATTCAACCTTATCCTGCATCGGAGCACCAGCCATACAAGCAGAAGTCTGTCCAGCTGCCTTGCCAGTATCTGCGCTGACTGGAAGAAATCGTCCGCATGTCTGTCCTTTGAGGTAAGGATCCCGTTGATACAGAATTCCCAGGATAGAAAGGGATCCTCTTGAAAATTGCTGTAGGATGAATCAAGGGCTGCGGCAATAATCGAAGAAGTCTTATTGAAACCCCTGGCGAAAGCTTCCATGGCAAGAATCAGCGCAAAAATCGCTGAATCGCTTCCGGGGGAAGCAAGGAGATAATCGGAAATTATCCCGGCCTCTATAACAGGTTCGGAGCCACCGACAAGAGACTTCAGAAAACCATCGGTGCCCGGCAGAATAAGGTCTCCCCCGACGATTGCCTTCTCATCCTTTCCTAAAAAACAAAGATAGGCTTTGCACCATGCCGTCAGGGGTTCATCCTCGAGCATATCAGATGAATCTATAATCTTTGAAACCCTTTGTGCCGCGTCTTCTGCCTTCGCAAACTGCAAAGTTCTGGTGTACATATCTACCATGTGATCAAGGGCGTACAGTCTGTTAGAAATATTTCCGCTGGTTGAAGCTCTTTTCGAAACACTCTGCATTATTGAGATAAGATTTCTTACTGTGTAGCCCGGACGTTCTTTCATTTCGAAAACAATCGTGTTCAGTATCTCCATGACCGCAAGCTGGTCATTCACGCTTTCAGCAAGCAACAATGCTCGCTGGAGCATGATCATGGCGGGCTTTTTTCTACCGGAAGCAATGAAAACCTTTGCCCTGCACCATTCAAGAATCTGCTGTGTTTTAAGGGTAACCACCGGGATATGGGTCATGGCGAAAAGAATGGTTTTCTCAGCGGCAGCGGTCATTCTGAGTTCGGCCAGAGCAACCGCAGACGTGGCCAGTATTCTAACCATAACATCATTATCACTTAGTCCGGGCAGCCAGTTTATCACTCTATCAATTACTGCTGCAGTTTCTTTCATTTCATCAAAATCTCTGGGGATTTCAGCCAGGCTGCTCAGTATTGCTGGTATCCAGTCTCCAGTATTCATCTCCATGCTCAGCTCCAGAGCTTCTTTCAGGTGTTCCTCAGCCTGTGACAGCCTGCCCTCCATCAGTTCAAGTTCTCCCATCCGAGTCAGTCCCATTGCCCTCTCTCGAGCTGTTCTGAACGAAGGAAGATAATGTTCTATGAATTCAACAGCGGTATCACATTCAAAATTTCTCAGCTTACGGGGTTCAAAAATTTTAAGAACTTCTCCTGCTTCCTGTACTGTCACGCTGCTTTCCCCGGGAAGCATGATCTCACTGATGAAGTACGAAAGAAGCCTGAACTCACCATTTTCCTGAGCCTGCTGCATAGCTTCAAGAAGGAGGAATACTTTGTTTCTGGGTAAAGATTTTCCGTTTTCAAGAACAGTCATTATTTCCGGGAGTGTTGCCCCCGGGGAGAAAAGAACGTATTCCGACAGCCTTTCAAGCCATTTTTGGGAATCTTCAACTTCGACGCGGGATCCATTTCTAACAGGAACAGTCCATCCATCAACGTGGTACTTATTCTTTATGCATACGATCCCGGCTTCTTCAAATTCTGCAAGTATTTTCCGCACTGCGGGAATCTCAGTGTCCAAAATGCTGGCTATAGCCCTGACGCTGAGAATTCCCCTCGTTCCCTTCAGCAGAGACAAAATCATCTTTCCGGTAAATTCCGATGACGGAGTGTTCAATATCCCTCCAAACCGTTCTTAATACACTAAGAGAAGATCTCTCTTAACTGCAGCGAAATACGTGTCCCTTATCAGCTCCGGTCTATTAACAATATTCAATATCCCGCAGAAGCGTATGCCCCCCGGAGCACTTGTTTGGCTGTCCCGTCAGGGTTATCTTTCTGGCTCTCCGTAATATGGTAAATAAATGCTCCGGGAAATACGAAAGGATTATCAAGTGGCGTTATCTAAACGTTACAATGCAAAGGAATCGGAACCGCACTGGCAGAAATTCTGGGATGAACAGGGTATCTTCAGATACAATAGCGATTCCGACAAACCGGTATACTCCATCGACACTCCCCCGCCCACCGTATCGGGCAAGATTCACATGGGGCACATTTTCAGCTATGTCCAGGCTGAGGTTATGGCCAGATACCACAGAATGAAGGGCATGGAGGTATTCTATCCTTTCTGTTTCGATGATAACGGACTTCCAAGCGAACGCTTCACCGAAGAGCAGAGAAATGTAAAGGCTCAGGACATGCCAAGAAGTCAGTTCGTTGAACTCTGTCTTGAAGTAACCAAGGAAGCAGAGGGCATGTTCCGTGATCTCTGGACGAGGTTCGGTTTTTCATGCGATTGGGATCTTTTGTATACAACCATCGACCCCTGGGTTCAGAGAATCAGCCAGAGGTCTTTCCTTGATCTTAATGAAAAAGGATTTGTTTACAGGAAGGAAGCACCTACACTATGGTGCCCCGGATGCCAGACAGCCGTTGCTCAGGCAGAAACCGAAGATAAGGAATTCGCTGCCGTTTTCCATGATCTCGAATTCAGACTTGCGGACGGAAATGGCTGCATACCCATCGCAACAACAAGGCCGGAACTGCTTCCAGCATGCGTTGCTGTCTTTGTTAATCCGAACGATGAAAGGTTTCACGGTCTGATAGGACAAAAAGCAGTTGTTCCCATATTCAACCATGAAGTAGAAATAATGGGTGACTCGAAAGTCGATATGGAGAAGGGCAGCGGAATCGTCATGTGCTGTACTTTTGGCGACACAACTGATATCGAATGGTGGCAGGAATACGACCTTGACCTGAGAATAGTGCTGGACAAAAGGGGCCATATGAACGCCCGGGCCGGTTTCCTCGAAGGAATGTACTGGAAGAAGGCTCGGAAGGTTCTTGTTGATAAGTTAATCGAAGAGGGTTTCAGGAAAGGCGGCAAAGATATAGAGCATGCCGTTAACGTTCACGAAAGGTGTGGCATTCCTCTTGAATACCTTGTCAACAGGCAGTGGTTCGTAAGAATTCTGGACAGGAAAGATGAGCTTATCAGGTGCGGTAATAGGATTAACTGGTATCCACCACATTTTAAAGTACGCTTCGACCACTGGGTAGAAAATCTGAAGTGGGATTGGTGCATTAGCAGACAGCGCTACTATGGGGTTCCATTCCCAATATGGTACTGCAATGAGTGCGGAGAACCAATTTTCGCTAATGAGAAGGACCTCCCTGTAGACCCTCTTGAAGACAGCCCGGGAGAGCCCTGCCCGAACTGCGGCTGCAATTCATTCAGACCCGAATCTGATGTAATGGATACATGGGCAACAAGTTCCCTTACACCCCAGATAAACGAAAAATGGGGAGAGAAAGACGAGAGGGAAGGCTTCATGCCCATGAGTCTCAGGCCACAGGCACACGATATCATTCGCACGTGGGCTTTTTACACCATTACCAAGGCTTACCTGCATTCCGATGATATCCCATGGAAAGACGTTATGATGAGCGGGCATGCTCTCAATCCAAGCGGCGAGAAGATGTCAAAGAGCAAGGGCAATGTAGAGGGAGATCCTCTGCTCGCGCTGGGGCGGTATTCCGCCGATGAACTGCGCTACTGGTCATGCAGCTCAAAACTTGGCAGTGATGTCCTTTTCAGTCAGGAAGTGCTTGGCGATGGAAGACGGCTTGTAACGAAACTCTGGAACGCGATTAAATTTGCCGCCTCCAGGCTGGAAAATTACGATCCGGAAATTGAGCCCGAACTGAGACCTTATGACAGATGGATACTATCCCGCTTTACCATCGCGACAGAAAGTGCTACTTCAGGTATGGAAAAGTACGAGTATTCGGTAGCCATGGACAAAGCCGAATACTTCTTCTGGAAAGTTTTGTGTGACAATTACCTTGAGATTGCGAAAAAGCGTCTTTACTCCGATGACGACCCTTCGGGAAAGCAGTCGGCCCAGTATGCTCTCTACCGTGTTCTTTACGGTTCGCTGAGGCTTTTCGCTCCTGTACTGGTACATGTAACAGAGGAACTTTACCAGGCAATTTTCAAAAAGTCCGAAGGGCACGAAAGCCTACACCTGGCTCCGTGGCCTGATCCTGATTACATGGACGAAGAAGCTCTTAAGTACGGCGACATGAGTCTTCAGATTATCGAGCGGGCAAGAAAATTCAAGAGTGAGCAGAATCTCAGCATGGCAGCTCCTCTCAAAGCTCTTGATATCGAAATACCGCGAGAAGACCTGGATGGACTTAGAAGCCTTCAGGATGACCTGATGAATGTCACCAGAGCGGAGAGTATTCTCTGGTCGGAAGGCGATAAATTGGTTATAAAGGTCGTTCCCGTAGACGAATGAGATTTTTTTGGCAGTAATGGAGAATTTACTGAATTTCCATTTGCTTAACTGATAATCCGCTAGCGGAAAAATTTCAGATGTCTTATATATATATTGGTTAATGAGTTATTAACAAATTAAGAGGGCAGATTATGGAATATCCAATACTGCATGATCCCGGCAGCATCGAACTGCTGCTAAGTACAGTATTCAAAACCATTAAACCAAAACTGGTTGATCATGATTATCTTATCGGTCTTGGTTTCAAGCGGGAAGTGGATGAGGGGCTTCTGAAACTTCTTCTGTTCATGGGTTTCATCGATGAAAACGGACAGCCCTCCGTTCTATGGGATAAATCCCACGATCCCGAGCAGGCTCCCGTGATACTTGGAAAAGCAGTGAAGGCAGCTTACGGATCCCTTTTCTCTGAATTACCCAATGCTGAAAACCGGGAAGGCGCTGTGTTGATGGAGTTCTTCAGGAGCAACACCAGTGCCTCAGACCGGGAAGCGGCTTACATGATACTTACATTCAAGGTCCTCTGCGACCTTGCGAAGCTCCCCGATAAGGATCTCATTAAAAAACCACCTGAACCGGCTAAGAAGGCTGCTGTTTCGAAAAAAGCGGAAAAGACTGCAGTATCTCCCGAACCAGATGGCAGCCCTGTTATAAGAATATCCATAAACATCGACCTTGATGATAAATCGGATCCCGATTTGAGAAACCTTGCAATGAAGCTGTTGAAGAAGCAGCTCGAACTTTAATCACTTTCTGGTGTTATGACATATACAATACTGAATAATTGAGAGGAGAATTTTCACAAATGAAAAAAACAAAATGG
>JAUVLV010000013.1 GCA_030600545.1 Candidatus Aegiribacteria sp.
TAACTATAAATTCTGCATATTTTTCTGAGGGGGGAGTCTGTTCTGACGGTAATTATAGAAACGATATTCTGGGTATGTTTGGGCATGATTCTTTTGCCCATAGCTGTGTATCCATTCATAATGTTTCTTCTTGGTTTGTTATTTACGCGCAGGGAAGAGTTTTCTTTTGATGAATATCCGGTTGTCAGCGTGATGGTTGCGGCTAGGAACGAGGAGAAGTGTATAGGAGAAAGAATTCGAAATCTTATTTCTCAGGACTATCCGCAAGACCGGTTTGAGATACTTATTGCTTCCGATATGTCTACAGACAAAACCGATGAGATCATTGAATCCTTTGAGAAAAATGGAATTCGTTTCTTGCGATCAGAGACACAACTTGGTAAGTCAGTGCTTATGGTCAAGCTATCGAAAATTGCCAGGGGCGAAATTCTGGTTTTTTCCGATGCCAACACTCAGTTTAGACCCGATACTGTGAGAGAGCTGGTGGAGCCATTTGCTGATCCTGCAGTGGGCTGTGTGGATGGTTCGAGACGGAACAGCCTGAACTCGGTCACGTGTGAATCCATTTACTGGCGATATGAACAAATGTTGAAAGTACTTGGCAGCAGGATTGGAGCAGTTCTCGGGGCTACTGGAGCGGTGTATGCTGTACGGAGTAAACTGTATAACCCTACCGATCCTGCACGGGCTGATGATTTTGAAACCGCTGTTAGTACTCGGATCCAAGGTTATAGATGTATTTACAATCGCCGCGCCATTGCTGCGGAACCAACCCCGGATAACTCTACTCAGTATCAACGTCTCGTGCGGATAGTCAGCTGGATGATGGGTTCAGCTTTCTCTCTATTCGGTAAGGCTATCAAAGGAAAAAGATACGGTCTTGCTTTACAACTCATAGTCCATAAAATTCTCAGGTGGAACATGGGACTGTTTGCCATTATTGCCACCATTGCCAGCATTCTACTTGCGATATGTGACTCACCAACCAATGTTCTATTTATAAGTGTCATCGTTTTTAACTTGATTGCTTTCGCAGACAAGGTTGCCGGTAACAGAATGCCGTCTTCGTTGCGCTTACCATATTTTTTCTGGCTGATGTGTCTTGCTTCACTTTCTGGAGTTGCCAAAGCTGTTGCTTTCCAGGCTACCGCAGTATGGGATCACAGTAAGAGGTAAATATCATTCAAAATTAAACTCACGATGTTTCATGTACATTCCCAATTGATATGCAATTTACGATAAATGGTTATAAGTTCACCGTTATATATGCCTTCATAAAACCCAGGAATCTGTTTTCGAAAGAGCCTGATGTAGGAGCTCTTGCCTTTCCGTTCGTTCACGAACAGTTCTAAAGGGAGGATTCGTCCGGATCCAGAAAATGTGATCCGTATCAATGTGCGGAAAGCCAGTTGCATTAGCGACGGATTTCGCAAGAGACGTGGTCCCGGATCCAGACGCTCCGAATATATGAATTCGTTGTATCATTCCAGGCCGTTTCGCCAGCAAGGGATAATCCGCTTCGCTTCAATGGATTTCATTGTATGATGATACTATAACTTCCAGTGACTTCTCACTGAATCCCAGGCTCTCAGCCAGCTTAATTGAGGGTTTGTTGTTAATATCTACAAGGTATATTGGTCGATATCCATGTGAGAAGCACCATTCGGTAGCATGGCTGACAACAGCTTTTCCGTATCCTTTCTTTCTGAATTTTAGACCTGTTCCTACCGTAATATTCGCGCCCAGGTAATCGATATCTGATATGTATGCTGAAGAAGCGATTTCATCTTTCTCGAAAGCAGTGAAGTATCTGCCGGCACGAACAGTTTTCACCCTTGCGTTCCACAAATATTCAATAGATCTCTTTCCTCTAATAATCCAGCGAGAAATGAACCTGGCCCTGTCTGATTCTGATAGAACATCAACCCTGATCTTCTTTTCCTGTTTGACCAATTCTTCCTTATCCAGTGTCATTCGCATCATAAGTCTGGTGCTGTAAAGCAGGACTGGAAGAAAATCAAAGAAAGTATCATCGATCATTTTCAGCAGATCCTCGTTAATTACGTTATCTGAAAGAGGTGTACGTTGAATATCAAAGGCGGGGGCAAATTCCGGAGAAACGGAGAATATCACATTTCCATCAATCACCGTTGAAATCAGATGCTGTGCATAGAAGAAAGCAAATGTTCCTGCTCTCCTTTTGCAGGGAAACACTCGATGTCCTGCTTTCAGTCGTTCCGGATCAACGCCAAGGTATTTAAGGTAGTATTTATCGAAGGGGATCAACGATTTTTCCTGACTTTCTTTGATATCTTCATTTTTTATCCAACATTGCAATAATTATTTAACTGTTACATATCGCAGTACCTTGATACGTGCACCAGCTCCGCTGATACTATTAATCAGATTATGCTGCAGTCAAGTTCCCAGCAGCGGTTCTGCTATTCCTGATAATTCAGTTTCAGAGTATATAATAGAAATAGTTATCTTTTTTCAGTTAGTTGACAGGAATGAAATATGTTTCTATTGTGGTTTCTGGGATTTTTTATTGTTGTAAGTGTCGCAAGTGAAGTCCAGCCACAAATCCGGAAGGATATCTTATGGAATCAATGACAGGCTTTGGAAGAACTGAGACCGGTGGTGAAGGTTTTACGTTGACTGTTGAAACGAAATCGGTCAATCATAAAAGCCTGAGTATTTCTCTGAAGCTGCCCGAAGTATTTTCAAGTATGGAACCCGAAGTCAGAAAGGTCATCAAAGAAATGTTCGACAGGGGGCGCATCAGACTGGATGCTGCTGTTGAGATGGGTGGCTTTGGCGGTTCGTCCGTATCTATCAATATAGAATCGGCAAAGCAGTACATTATCACCGCGGAGCTTCTTATCAAGGATAACGAACACATCAAAGGGATGACCGCAGGGGAGCTTCTCAGTCTTCCCGGAGTTGTGGAAATAGCTGAACCTTCAATGCTTGACCGCGATGAACTGACGGATGCGTTCAGATCATCCATGATTGAGGCTTTAAAGGAACTCAGGGAGAGCCGCCGCAGGGAGGGAACTGAACTTGCCCCCTTATTTCGCGAGGGGTTCGAAAGTATAAGGGAACTGGCTGTTCCCGTTCTTGCATTGCAAAAGGAATCGGTACAGGAAAGGCACGGGCGTCTTAAGGAAAGAATATTCGAACTTCTGGATGATGTCAGTCTGGATGAAAACCGCTTGATGCAGGAGCTCGCTTTCATGGCAGACAGATCGGATATAACAGAGGAAGTTCAGAGGCTGAAATGCCACCTTGACCATGTTCTTGAAATACTGGATTCCGATGACCGTTCAATTGGACGGAAACTGGAGTTTCTTATTCAGGAGATGCACCGCGAGCTAAACACGATGGGAGCGAAAGTCGATGATCCGGAGCAGTCACTGAAGGTTATTGAGATGAAGAACATTTTGTCTTCACTTAAGGAACAGGCTGCGAACATTGAGTAGAACGTCTGGCTGGCTGATTGTCCTCGCGGAACCTTATGGAGCCGATAAAACCATTTTGCTATCCAACCTCATGTGACTTGCGTGTTCACTGTTTTCCCGACGAGATTGTAAACTTAATTCCGGGTTTCTTTCAAATAGAAAAAGATTCCTATAGGTTAAGCCAGTTTTCCACATTTTCCGTCGGCACCCTGACAACATCGAACAGAGTGGCAATAAGTTCATTGTTATCTCCTGCCCGGTAAGGATTATAGAATTCCCAGACTATCTCTCCTTCAAGAGTCACCTCGAAAGCTCTGCCCATGGTGGATTCGATAATTAGAGTGTTAGCGTTTGGAAGCCTTTGACAGGATCCGATAACTTTTGAATAGAACGGATGTTCTTCGTTCCCCGTGTAGTTCCAGAGAACTTCTCTGGTCTCCGGGTCATACTGGAGAACTGTGGATTTTTCATTTAATCCCTGATTATCAAAGATAAGAATTGTACCGTCGGGAAGGACGGTTGGCTGGTGCTGCAAGTGCCAGAAATTGGATTCTGCCCAGTATACCGTTTCTTCTTCGAGATCAACTGTGCATACAAGATCGATGGCCCTGTGGGAAATTATCACTGTTCCAGGGCGAAGGAGCCCCGTGTAATAATCTGGCAGCATTTCCGGCCCGATATACTCTATTGCGTTGCAATGAAGCACATCACCGGAATTCTCCATTCTGCGAAGAACTGGCGCAAAGCTGGAATTAGCAAGAACATCGTACGTTGAGATCCAGCGAACCATATTACCCAGAGAGTCCAGAACGCAGATGTAATCTTCTACGATGCATTTATCTGAGGAATATCTTTCGTTGACGTGAACGTTACTCCCCAGGGCATACACGTTGCCGTTTTCATCAATATCAAGATCGTGGTGAGCGCCAATGCATTCACTCGCCCAGAGAAGATTTGAATCCTTGTCCAGTCTTACGATACCTCCGCCTCGTATCACAACTGTCAGATCTCCATTATCGGCAAGGCAGCTTTTCCTCCAATTGGTGTATTCAATATCCTGATCCTGAGCATCAGGCCAGAGACCGTATATTGTAACTTCATTGTTGAACCAGCTGTGTACAGTTTCTCCGTTCATATCCATGAGAAAGATATCCGAGTCATGTCCTGACATTACAAGGTTATAACCCGGACATGTCCTGGCAGTGTCATAAACGGTAACACCCATTTCGACAGGAACCTCAGAGAAACCGGACAGGTAACCAAGTGATCGGAGCAACTCGATCTGTTCCTTTTCACTTTCAGTCATATCGTCCTCGGCAGTGGCATACGTTCTTGCCAGTCCCCAAGCACCGGGTTGTATCTCTGGCTTCTCTTCATCAATTATTTCAGGAAGATCATCGAAAGAATGAAGAATGCTAAGAATCTTTAGCCTGATAAGTCCTCTGTACCTGTAACCGGCAAATGACAGAATAACCAGTACTATAATGCCGGAGATGACAAATATTCTCAGTCGTCTGCCAGTATTTTTCATCTGTGACTTTTCCCTCTACTGAATTATACTCGAATCAAATATATGAACGAAGAGGTAAAATATACATCAAGTTAAATTCTCAGACAAAGTTAAGTAATCGAGTTGGAATGCGGATCATTCTGAATTCACTACTTATTAACTGCGCAGAGTCAGTATTGTCAATCAGTTATAGGAATTGAGGTAAACCGGAAATTGATCATTTTGCATCATTGGCTATGTATTCTATTCGCTCTTATTTAAAGGCTTTGATATTACATGGTAGGAAATTGCTCTCAAGGCTTTGACAGTAACATACGTTCATCAGTATTGTTACTCCATACAGAAAATCACGGTTGGACAGATAGCGGGGATCTTTCTTCAGAGCAGTATTACTGATGTCGATAAATAACAGATTCCTATCGATATCATGTTACAGTGGAATTCTTTCTTTAATCACTTTTGAAGGGTAAATCGTATGATATTAAAAGAGAGGTTCAACACACATCTGGCCATTTTTCTTGCCTCGTTCTCCATAATCTTCAGCGAGCTGATTCTGGTGAAAATCCTCTCTGGAATACGTATTGGATTTTCCCTTGCTTCTTTCTTTGTCTATGCCGGAGCAATCCTCGGGTTGGGGCTGGGCAACTTCATACTGCTTTCATCAGGGCGAAAGGATCACCGGCTTAAGAAAGTTACCTGGCTGAACAGGCTATCACCGCACCTTCCATTGTTTCTTGTACTTCTGCTGCTCTTCGTCATCCTTGTATCGCTGGTGTTGCTTCAGTTCCTTGCATTAGGACGTTTTTTTGAGCTTATCATGGGTAGCATGTATGTAATATATCCTGCGATAGTGCTTGTTTACTGCTTGTTCGGCTACTTGGTAGGCCAGATCTTTGTGTCAGCCTCCCGAAAAAACAAAACTGTTATGACCTGGACGTTCGATATCTCAGGTTCTGCGGTGGGGGGGTATCTTGCCTGTGCTTATGATGGGGTTTGCAGATCCATTGGTTCTTTACTTCGTTCCCGTTCTTGCTACGCTGATTCTGGTGATGGTGATGTTCAGACCGGAAGGGCAGAGTAGAAAGATATTGCCCAGAGTACTTATTCCTCTTGTTCTGTTCTCGGCAGCCTATCTAGCTCTGATACCATCGGTGAGGACCTATGACCTCCTCAGAAGTGCGTTTCCACGAGAGTACAACAGTCTTGTCAATCGGACCATTGACAACTTCGAGGGCTTCCTCACCAGTAAGTACAGCATGGACTATATCGGGTGGTCCCCCTACAGGAAGCTCAATTACTTCGAGTCGGACAGTGCATACATGGTCACCTATGACAACGTCACCACAACTGCGCTCATGAAGGAAAACAGTCCTTTCCGTCCTGCAAGCCTCTTCCTTTACCCGGAGCAGTCGGAGAACACGTTGATAATAGGTGCCGGGTGCGGAGGGCAGATACCACTTCTCCTTACAATGTCGGATACCATCACAGCAGTGGAGCTGGATCCCATGGTGGTGGAGTTCGCCACTTCACATGCCGGACCCGACCACTTCCTCCACTCACCAGATGTTACCTATCTCGCTCAAGAGGGATTGGCCTACATGAAGAGTCATCCAGGTCCTTATTCATACATTCTCTTCCCCCTTACCGATACTTTCATTACCTCAGCGGCTCAGAGCCTGGTAAAGGCGGAGAATTACCTCTACACAAAGGAAGGCCTGGAAACCTCCATCTCAAGCCTTTCCGATGATGGTTGCCTTGTTATCGCACTGGCCTCCGGAATGAACCAGTACGGCAGTGACATTATGAACAGGTCGTTTCCGACTGTTGCAGTTCACCTGTTCCGGAACCTTCTGGAAATAGGTGTTCCCCCGGAGAACTTCGCTATCGCCTCCGCAAGCGAGTACATAAGCGGAGGCCTTTTCCTGATCTATGACAACAACGGACTTGACAGGGAAAGGTTTGACAGCCTCCTGACCAGCGCTGTTTATGTGGATATCGTTCTCACGGACAATGAGGAATTCATTCGGTTAGCGTCCAGCGCCGAGACAACAACCAACGACAGACCGTTCTTCTACATCGCCGGCAAAATTCCGCCGAATCCACTCATGCTTGCCACCCTGTTTCTTGCGCTATCTGCGGTGATTCCTATTTCTCTTCTCTTCTACAGAGCGCGCCGCAAGGGAGCGCTTCAAGGACTCGACAGTACTTTCATGAGTACGGAAATCCTCTATGCCATATGCACCGGTTTCGGTTTCATGGGCATGAGTACTCTTCTTATACAAAGGGTAATCCCGATTTTCGGTGCCCCTTATCTGGCCGGAACAGTGATCATAACCGCCCTTCTCTCAGGGGCCGCAGTGATAAGTGTTCTCATGGGAACCAGGGGTATAGGATGGAAGGGGATGACAGTGCTTTCGGTGTGTGCGATGCTTATTATACCGGTAATATCTCTCTTTGATGTTGATACATTCTCAATACTTCCCCAGTTGACTCTGATCCCGAGGATATTCCTGACCTTTGTCATCTTTTTTCCAGTGGGTATCGTATTGGGTGCCTTCTTTCCCAAGCTTCTGCAGATAACCTCTGCCAGAAGTGAGGCGCACGTGATCCTGGCATACGGTACCGACATCACTTTTTCCATAATAGGAATAGTCGTTTCCCTGGTGATACCGGTGATGCTGGGATACAGATTCATGTTCCTGCTGATAGGGCTGGCTTACCTGATCGTGGCCATACTGCTTCAGCGCTTGAAGCGCTTGGAGGGTCTAGCTGACTGATGTCAACAGGTTGACTTCACATGGCTGTCGTCGGAGTACTTCATACATTGGGTTTTTTTATCCACCTTCGCTACTCCACCACCATCTATACAGTCATTGTGAATTCTCGGACAATGAAGAACATTTTGTCTTCACTTAAGGAACAGGCTGCGAACATTGAGTAGCGCTCTGGTCAGTATACGGCGTTGTAGTAGAGTATCTGTGATGAATCCGGGCTTTACCTGGCATCCAGTAAATCTCTTATCTTCTGGCGAAGGGCAGTAAGACTGAAGGGTTTCTCCAGCAGATCCTTGTCGCCCTTTTTCATGTCATCAGGCATAATCTCATTCTTTATATAGCCCGTCATATATAGGATGCTGCCGTTGAAACCGTTCTCTTTCAACATAGAAGCAAGAATTACGCCGTTGATGCCAGGCAATACAACATCGGTAAGAAGGAACTGCAATTTATTACTGATGCCTTCGAAAATTTTCAACGCTTCTTCCGCTGACCCGGCAGACATCACTTCGTATCCCTCTTGGGAAAGGTATCGCTCAACTATGCTTCTCAGGGCTTCATCATCCTCCACTAGAAGGATGTTCTCACCCTTGCTGGATTCAGTGCTCTTTGCGGTCTGCTCCTCATCGTAAATATGTTCTCCTTCAACCCTGGGCAGATATACCATGAAGGTTGTACCCACAGCGGGTTCGCTGCTTACCTCAATAACTCCGTCGCTCTGTTTAATTATGCCGTACACCATGGCAAGGCCCAGACCGCTGCCGTTTTCACTAAGCTTGGTTGAATAGAAAGGTTCGAAGATACGAGCCTGTGTATCTGCGTTCATTCCACATCCGGTATCGCTGATAGAGAGCTGCATGTACCGACCTGGATGAAGATCGGGATTGATTACCAGTGAATTCTCGTCAATATCAACGTTGATGACCTCGATAGTGAGTTTACCGCCTGATTTCATGGAATCTCTTGCGTTTATCACCAGATTGACGATTACCTGTTCGATCT
The DNA here is from genome assembly GCA_030600545.1 of Candidatus Aegiribacteria sp. Lineage (GTDB taxonomy): Bacteria > Fermentibacterota > Fermentibacteria > Fermentibacterales > JCC-6 > Aegiribacteria. The sequence goes on from JAUVLV010000013.1 coordinate 8,748, forward strand.
GGCTTTCATCAGCGAAAACGCATCCTTCGTCCTGCGAGAAGGATGTGACAAGCTGGATATCCTCGCTCAGCAGCCTGCTCAACATCCTCTGAAGTCCTGATACGATCCTGCCCAGGTTCAGAATCCTCGGCTGCAGTATCTGCTGTCTGCTGAATGCGAGAAGCTGCTGGGTTAGTAAAGAGGCTCGGTCGGCAGCTTTGAGTATCCCCTCGGCATCCGGTCGCATGGGATGGGTTTCAGGAATATCTAAAAGAATGAAGTCTGTATGACCCTTTATTACCGTAAGCAGGTTGTTGAAGTCGTGTGCAATACCGCCCGCAAGCCTTCCGACAGCATCGAGTTTTTGCGACTGCAGAAGCTGAGCTTCAAGTATCCTCCTGTTGGTAATATCCCGCACCAGAGACTGGGTACCTTGTGGAACGCCGTCCCGTTCAACAACCGAAACGCCAACCTCAAGCCAGATTCGGCCACCGCCTTTCTTAATGCCTTCACACTCGAATCTGTCGGGGACGTCTTCACCGGTAAGACGTCGATTGTGGTAATCCATGACCTTCTCTCTCCATTCCGGTGCAATGCATTTGAAAGGATCCATCTTCAGAAGATCATTCCGAGAGATACCGAATATCTTCAGAAAACGGTCGTTGGAGTAAAGAATCTTTCCATTCTGGTCATCTATCATCACCCCGTCGGAGATATACTCCGTCATCCTGCCGAGGAAATCGTTCTTCTCCTTAAGAAGTTTCTCAAGTTCCCTGTTTTTCAGAACAAGTTCTTCCTTGTGTATGCTGATCTCCGCTTCCTGCTCAGCTTTTTCCGTCTGATGTTTTGCATCTATCTCGGTAATGACCTTACTTTTCTCCAGGTTGAAGAGTTTTTTCTCAAGCTCACTCATCCTTCGGTGATATTCAAGAGCTTTCTCGAAATCCTCTTCCTTCTCGTAAAGCTCACTGAGGGAATGGTACCCCTGTATCATGAAATCCAACGCTTCTGACCGTTCAGCTATTTCAAGGCCCCTGTTCAGATATTCCAGGGCATCTTTCTGTTCACCACTTGAGTAGTACACCTGACCTATGTTCTCGAGCACATTGGTGATGCCCTGCTTTGAATCAAGTTTTTCGTAAAGAGAAAGAGCACTGTGAAGGTGTTTTAGAGCTTCATTATGATTAAGCTGCCCCAGGCAGGCTTTGCCAAGTGCATTCAGAGCTTTTGCTTCCAGCAGTTTGGACCCGTTGGATACTGATAAACCAAGGGCTTCTTCCGCATGGGAACGGGCTTTAGCTGGGGATACCTTGAAATTCATGAGGGAAAGATCGATCAGGAGATCGATACGCTCCTTATCGGTTACCGATTTGAGTCTGTCTTCCAGCGCCTGTATCGAATCGGTCATAAGAACTGATTCCCCCTATTTGATAAAGCAATAGGAAAATCGATTTCCAGCCACACCATGATTCGTTCCCGACATGGTACTTCTATTCCCCGTGACCTTGATCTATCATACTGAACTGATGATACTACCTGCCACTCCGCCCGGTCAATTCCACGGATGACTGATAACTGCCCAAACCACGCCGCAGGATACACCTCATCAGCGAAGGCTGCCGGATAAAAGAAATGACCTCCATACGGCCACCTCACTTCGGGCTGGTGATGTCTTTGAATTATGTTTAATATACTTCGTAGTGTATGGTGTTGTCCGAATCGCTTTATCCGGGAGGATATCTGATGGAATCGATGATAGGCTGCGAATATTGAGTAACGCGCCCGGGCAGCTGATAGTACTTGCCGGACCTTCGGGAGCCGGTAAAACCACCCTTGCCCATCACCTTGTTGAGACGTTCAGTTCAGCAGTATTCTCAATTTCAACAACAACAAGAAATTCGCGTGGTTCGGAGAAGAACGGGGTAGACTACTTCTTCAAAGGCAGGGAAGAATTCCAGGAGATGATAGAAAAAGGTTATTTCCTTGAGTACGCGGAGGTTCACGGACATCTTTATGGAACCTCAAAAGCCTGGGTTTTAAAAGAACTATACCGCGGGGCAAGTGTTATCCTTGATATAGATATTCAGGGGGCACTTCAGGTTAAGGAAGCTTTTCCAGCTTCAATACTGATCTTCGTTCTGACGCCTTCTCCGGATGTACTCCGCAGCAGGTTGATATCCAGAAATACAGATGATCCTGATGTCGTTCGAAGAAGGATGGAAACCGCAGTATGGGAAACGGGCTGGATCGGTTCCTTCGATTACTACGTACGCAATGGCAGCCTTGAGGATTCCCTGCTGCAGGTTGAAGCGATATTCCGTGGTGAGAAACTTAAGCTGGCGAATATGGGCTTCCCTTCTGAAGTCAGGGCTTTTTCTCCCGATTCTTTCACTGGGCTTGAACACTGGCGCGGAAAAAGGGTGATAGTAACATCCGGCCCCACAAGGGAACCGCTTGACAGGGTTCGTTTCATTTCCAACAGGTCCAGCGGACTTATGGGTTGCAGTATGGCGGAGGCATTCCGTGATGCCGGAGCCGATGTTCTGTTCGTTACCGGTCCTGCCTGCAATTCAGATCCTTCCGGAACGGATATTATTACCGTTGAAACAGCACGGGAAATGCTTGATACTCTCATGGGCGAAGTTGAAAGGGCCGATCTGCTTGTAATGGCAGCGGCAGTATCCGATTTCAGCCCTTCTGATTTCTTTGATGGTAAAACCGAAAGGGCAGGAACTGTAGAGCTTGAACTTGAAGCAACTCCCGATATACTGGAAGAACTGCACAGGTCAGTAGACGGTATGTGTCCGGTGATGGCTTTTGCCCTTGAATTCGGGTCCGGCGGAGAAGAGAGAGCCCTTCGTAAAATGAAGAGGAAGGGGGCAGACGCAATTTTCTACAATCCGGGGGATATTCCAGGAGCCGGAATGGATGTATCCTCCAACCAGGGGAAGCTGATTTTCAATAACGGCAGTTCCGAGGAAGTCAAACGGTTCTCGAAAAGGTATATTGCTGAGCTGCTGGCCGCAGCCATGGGAAGATATTTAACGAAAGGCAGTGAATGTTAATGGCTGAGGACAGGAATACACTTACTCCGCGAGGGAAAGCTGATCCCTTCTGGAATTCGGTAGCCAGTTTTGGTATTGATGAGATTTTTGTACTTCCTGAATGGATTTCAGAACTGAAAGGTGAGAAGACTCCTTCGGTGACAGGTAAAGAAGGTGGAAATATATCGGGGGAACTTGAGGCTCTTACTTCAAGGGTTGGTAACTGCCGGGCTTGCCGTCTATGTGAAGAAAGGAACTCGATTGTTTTCGGCGGAGGTAACCCTTCCGCGGGGATCCTGTTCATCGGTGAGGGGCCCGGAGCCAACGAAGATATTCAGGGCAAACCATTCGTTGGCCGCGCGGGGAAGCTGCTGGATAAAATACTGGAAGCTATCGACCTGGACAGGGATTCAGTGTACATAACAAATATCGTGAAATGCAGACCCCCCGGTAACAGAAATCCTTCACCGGATGAAGTTGCAGCCTGCTGGTGGATACTGGAAGAACAGATACGGATAATGAAACCGGGTATTATAGTATCCCTTGGTGCGCCTGCCAGCAGAACAATGACTGGTAGCACAGAGGGTATAGGAAAACTCAGAGGTTCCATTCACAGATATGGCGATATACCGGTTCTTCCCACCTATCATCCGGCTGCTCTTCTGCGAACTCAAGCCCTGAAAAGACCTGTATGGGAGGATATGAAAAAGCTTAAAAAACTGCTCGATGAACTGAATCTTCCAAGAACCGGGAAGGATAAAGCATAATGGATGAAAAGGGGCACAGGCCCCCACATAGCCTGGATGCTGAAAAGAGCGTTCTTGGAGCTATGCTTCTCGATCAGGAACTCGCTGTTGAAGCCCTTGATGGACTTAACACAAACGATTTTTTCGACCGCAAACATAGGAGAATCTTCCAGGCTTGCCGTGATCTTGATTCAAAAAACAGCGTAATGGATATGGTTACGGTTGGTGAGGAATTATCGAGAAAAAAGACTCTGGAAGAGGCCGGAGGTATAGAGTACATCGCTTCTCTTACCGATGACATTCCCCTGCTTTCGAATGTGCTTCAGTACATAAAGATAATCAAGGACAAGGCCATGCTTCGCCAGCTCATCAAGGTAAGCAGAGAGAATATCAACGAAGTTCTCGAAGGAACTGATGATGTAGAGAACGTTCTTGATGCAGCTGCCAGCAAGATCATGGCGATTACCGAATCAAGGGCTTCGGGTGAGTTCAAACCTTTAGCACAGCTTGTTTCCAGGGGTATCGAAGAACTTGAAAACCTCAGGAATACCAAGGGTTACGTCACCGGGCTTTCCACCGGGTTTACCGAGCTTGATAAGATGACTACGGGATTTCACCCGGGTGAGCTGATTATTCTTGCCGCGAGGCCCGGTATAGGCAAAACAAGTATGGCATTGAATATGGCGACACATATCGCAAGCGAAACGGAAAAGGCTGTAGCTTTTTTCAGCCTGGAGATGTCCGATGCGAAACTTACTCAGAGAATGCTCTGCGCCGATGCCCACATAGGTACAAAACCAATTATCGAGGGGACCCTTTCCCAGAATGCCTGGTACGATCTTCAGGCAGCCGCCGACAGGCTCCAGAGGATGAAGATTTTCATCGATGATAAGGCCAGTATAGGTTCTATGGAGGTAAGGGCAAAGGTAAGAAGCCTTAAAAGGCGGGAAGATCTCTGCATGGTCTTCGTCGATTATCTTCAGCTTATGCGTTGTGACGGAAAATCCGAGAATAGACAGCAAGAGATTGCGCGTATAACGGGCGATCTTAAAGCGCTTTCCAAAGAGATGGAGCTTCCCGTGATGGCGCTTTCCCAGCTGAGCCGTATGGCTACAAAAAGGAGCGGTACTCCCAGGCTCAGCGACCTCAGGGAAAGCGGTGCTATAGAACAGGATGCCGACCTGGTAATGTTCCTTCATCAGCCGGAAATACATGCCGATCAGGACGGTGAATTTGAAGGTCAGATTGATTTTCTCAGAAGAGAAACTGTACTGAAGATAGGAAAACAGCGAAACGGCCCTCTGGGCATAATAGAGCTTATTTTCCAAGCCGATATCACCCGCTTTTTTCCTGTTGATCAAGACGGATTTGATTAGTTAGGGGCAGTTTGGCCAAAAAGAAGACAATTTTCATCTGTAACGAGTGCGGAGGAAATACAGTAAGATGGTCCGGGAAATGCCCCCATTGCGGAGCATGGAACACCATGGTGGAAGAGGTGGTTGTAAAGGTTTCCGGAAAACCCCTTTCCAGAGGAATCGTTACTCACCCCGTTCCTCTCTCAGAAATCCCGAAAATTTCCGGGGAACGATTACAAACAGGTATTGAAGAACTTGACAGAGTTCTGGGCGGGGGTGTTCTCAAAGGATCGGTGAATCTTATAGGAGGAGAACCCGGCATCGGGAAAAGTACCCTTATGCTTCAGCTTTCCGCCGCTCTTTCAGACAGAGGAGAGAAAGTACTTTACTCAACCGGCGAGGAATCCCCTGAACAGATTGCCCGGAGGGCACGCAGAATTAATTCAGTGCGGAATGACGTGATAGTTCTTGCCACAACGAACCTTGATACTGTCCTCAGTAATCTTTTGAACACAGGCTGTTCCCTCGTAGTGGTTGATTCCATCCAGACACTCTACTCCTCCGACCTTGCCAGTGCTCCCGGTACAGTTTCCCAGGTGAGGCACTGTACTTCGGAGCTTATAAGAGAATGCAAAACAAAAGGTTTAACCGCTTTCATAGTCGGCCATGTAACCAAGTCTGGTTCACTGGCGGGGCCGAAGGTTCTGGAACACCTTGTTGATTCTGTTATATATTTCGAGGGTGAGGGAGATCGGGTCTACCGTCTTCTCAGAGTTGCAAAGAACCGTTTCGGTTCAACAAATGAGCTTGGTGTGTTCGAGATGACCGTGGAAGGGCTGCGAAGCGTAAGAGAAGTATCAGCCTACTTCCTAAGGAGGGATAACGCCCTTCGTACAGGAACTGTTATTACAGTTGTCATGGAGGGAACAAGGCCATTTCTTGTAGAAGTTCAGGCTTTAACAAGTACCACAAGGTACGGATATCCACAGAGAAGTGTTAACGGTATGGATTCCCGCAGACTGCCGATGCTTCTTGCGGTGCTGGAAAAAAGATGCGGGATGGATCTTGGCAATCAGGACGTCTTCGTAAATGTTGCCGGAGGCGCCAGCCTGACCGACCCCGGAGCTGATCTCGGGGTTTGTCTTGCGGTTGCTTCCAGCAGACTGGAAAAACCGGTGAAGGAGGGCATTACCGTCAGCAGCGAGATAGGGCTTGGCGGAGAACTCAGGCCGGTGACACATTTTGATCTCAGATTGAGAGAAGCTCTCAGCCTGGGATTTTCAGGGCTGGCTGGAGCCGCGGATGATGCGGAAAAAGCCGGCAGTGGAGCAGAGGGTTTTATAAGTTTAATTAATTCCATCGAAAACCTTCTCTCCAATCAAAAGAAAAAAGGAGGAAACTGGTTATGAAAACATCAGGCTGGGAAGTACGTATACTTTTCATTCTTGTTCTCGGCCTATTGGGGACATTCGCATTCGATGGACTTTCGCCCTCCCCATGGTTCGGACTTACCGGTCTCGGGATCGGCATAGTTGCCGTTATCCTGCAGATCGTATTCGTCAGGATTCCTGCAGATGAAATTATTTATACAACTGTCGGTGCGATTATCGGGCTTGTCGCAGGTATTCTTGTTATACTGGCGCTTCGTATGGGGAACCTCTCCGCATCTGAATCCGGCGTTACACCGCTTATTATGATACCTTTTGCATTTGCGTACGTATTCGGTCACGTGGCATTCACAAAGGGTAAGAAACTTGGGCTGATGCAGACTAACGAAGAAAAAGAAAAAGCTGCTACACCTGTTCTGGTAGACCTTTCCGCGGTAATCGATGGCCGGGTTGCGGATATGCTGCTTGCAGGACTTATCAGAGGGCCCTTTATTCTGTCGGCTTCAATAAAGAACCAGCTTGAGGAAATGGCTGATTCAGACGATATAATTGAACGGGGTCGCGGCAGAAGAGGTATGGAAACTCTTGAAAGGCTTGAAGACGCTGCGGGCAATTCCGGAGGTCTTGAATACAAGGACTTCGGAAAACAGGAGAGAGAACGTTTCCGCATGCTTGAATACATCAGAAAAGAAAGCGTATCCCTCCTGAGCAGCGACAGTGATATTCTTGATATAGCTATGAAAGAGGGCAATCACGTTATAAATCTTGAAGAGGTGGGGCCTGCTTCCAGGCCTGTGACGTTACCGGGAGAGGTACTGTCCATAAGGCTGGTCAGGAAGGGAAGAAATCCCAAACAGGCTGTAGGTTTCATGGATGACGGAACCATGATAGTAGTAGAAGATGCCGAGGGGATGATAGGCACCAGCGTTGAAGTTCAGGCTCATACAACTTTCAGATCATCGGGCGGAACCATGGTCTTCGCAAAACTGAACAAGGATGGCAGCGTCACCGGAACCGATGACTGACGGGCAGGGAGAATACTGAAGAGCTGAATCGTATGCAGAAGAAAAGCTGGGGCGTTGTAATTGTTGCTGCCGGTTCAGGAACCAGATTTGGTTCAGGAGTACACAAGCAATTTCTCAGGCTTCATGGCATACCAATCATTGAATGGTCGATCAATGCTTTTCTGGCCATTGATGAAATCGGAGAGATCGTTGTCGTTACCCCGGGTGACACTGCACTCTGGGAGTCATTCTGGAAACCACCGGCAGGCATAAAGACCATTTCGGGGGGCCTTCGGCGTCAGGACTCCGTTCTTGCCGGCCTTGAAGCCCTGGATTCATCCAGTAATGTACTTATCCACGATGCAGCACGCCCTCTTGTTTCATCCTCTATTATCAGGAATGTCATGAAGGGTGTAATTGATTCGGGGGCTGCAGTGCCCGTTATTCCCATAAGGGATACTGTGAAGAAAGTAACATCATCTTCTCTCGTAAGCGGCACCGTTTCAAGGAACAATTTACGAATGAGCCAGACACCTCAGGGGTTCATCCTTGAAAATATTCTTCGGGTTCTCAAAGATGCCGATGAGGTGACCGATGAGTGCGCGGCAATGGAATCAGCCGGTTTTGAAGTTCTTGCCGTGGCAGGGGAACCGGGAAATATGAAGCTTACGGATCCGGAGGATTTAATGATCATGGAGTCACTGTCGGGGGGGAGTATGGAAAGCAGAATCGGAACCGGCCTTGATTTCCATCCCTTTGAGTCGGGAATTCCTCTTTTTATCGGCGGTTGTCATATTGAATCAGAATTCGGCCTTTCAGGTCATTCCGATGGAGATGCTGTACTGCATGCTGTTTCGGACGCTCTTCTGTCGGCGGCCAGGCTGGGTGATATAGGAGTGCTCTTTCCTCCGGATGATGACAGGTGGAAGGGCGCTGACAGTGCAGTTCTTCTGGAAAAGATCTGTGACCGCGTTCGTGGAGAGGGCTGGAGAATAAGACAGATCGATGTAACTGTTATTACGGATTTTCCGAAGATCTCTCCCATCAGATATGTCATGATTAACAGGATAGCTGATATAGTCGATACTGAACCGGAGAGGATATGGGTAAAGGGGACATCAACAAATACACTTGGCGATATAGGAAAAGGAAAAGGCCTGGGCTGCATGGTTATGGCCAGGATCGCAAGGAGAACTGACACTGCGGCGATTGGGAATCATTGATAGAAAGAATACTTGAATACCTTGCGAATAACCCGCCCGGTGCCTGGGCCGGACCCCTTCTTGGATTAATTGCTTTTGTTGAAACTCTTTTTCCTCCGTTTCCCGGTGATATCCTCTTCATTGTCGTTTCAGGCTGGACCGTTTCAAGCGGCTTTCCTCTTTTCCTGGTAGCTCTTTACGGAGTTACCGGTTGTTTTATGGCAAGCTGTATACTTTTCTACCTCGGCCATAAACCTGGAAAGCAATTCGTTGAAGGCTGGCTGAAAAGGAAGTTGGAGCCGGAAAGGGTCAACAAAGCAAAAGAACTGATCGCAAGCCATGGCCCTCTTATACTTGCTGCAAGCCGGTTCATTCCAGGAATAAGATCCCTTCTCGTACTCATGGCGGGAACCTCGGGCATGCGGTTCGTCCTGGCCGTGATTCCTGTGGCTTTCAGCGCCATAGCATGGTATACGATACTTTCGGTGGCAGGTTCGGTTCTCGGGAATAACATACAGGCCGCAGAGGGATTCATGAAGCATTTTGAGATATGGATATGGGTTGTTCTTGCCCTCGCGCTCCTGGTTTTCCTTATCATCAGGATTCGCCGAAGGAAGGAGAAAAAGTGAGAATAATTTTTGCCGCCTCAGAAGCATATCCCTTTGCCAGTACCGGAGGTCTGGCCGGAGTTACAGGTTCCCTGCCAATAGCTCTTGAAAACGCGGGTCATGATGTTAGCATAATAATGCCCCTCTACCGTGATATTAAGAAGATCAAGGATTTCAAATGGATCAGCGGGAAATTTTCAACATCAGCGGGAGAAAAATTCGGCATTGCCGAATCGGTTATACCCGGAAGCGGCGTATCGGTCTATTTTGTAAGCAAAGATGAATACTTTCACAGGCCGGGGATATACGGCCCGGATGACGCATCCGCATACGATGACAACGCGGTAAGATTCGCTTTTTTCTGCAGAGCAGTTGTAGCTTTCTGCGAAAGCCTTGGTAAACCACCGGACGTACTCCATTGTCACGACTGGCAGACAGGGCTTATCCCCGCTTACCTCAGAAATTCAATAAAGCCATCGGTTGTATTCACCATTCATAACCTGCTATTTCAGGGTAATTACCCTCAGGAGGAATACGACTGCACCCACCTTTCATGGTCGCTGCTCACGATGGAAGGCCTGGAGTTTTACGGAGAGTTCAGTTTTCTTAAAGCCGGAATCGTTTATGCCGATCAGGTTACAACCGTAAGCGAAACGTATGCGAAAGAGATACAGAGGCCCGAATTCGGTGAGGGCTTCGACGGTTTGCTCGGTGAGCGTTCCGACAACCTTACCGGGATACTCAACGGTATAGATTATAATGCATGGAATCCGGAAACTGACGGAATTCTGACCGCGACTTACAGCGCGGATTCCATTTCACCCAGAAGGAAATGCAGAAAAGCGCTGCTGAATACACTTGGTCTTGACCCGGTTGATAGAGGACTGACGGTCGGAGTTGTTTCAAGGCTGACAAGGCAGAAGGGGCTTGATCTTCTGTTTCCTGTTATTGGCAGACTGGCTGACAGGGGCTTCAACTTCGTAATACTTGGAACCGGTGACAGCTATTACATGACAAGGCTTTCTGAGCTTGCTCTGGAACATCCCGGAAGAGTATCGGTAACTCTAAGGTACGATGAAGCTATGGCCAGGCGAATATTTTCCGGCTGTGATATCGTAATGATGCCAAGCAGATTTGAGCCCTGCGGCCTGGCTCAGATGATGGGAATGAGATACGGTGCTGTCCCGCTGGTTAATCGTACAGGAGGGCTTGCGGATACAGTTATTGATGAAAAAGACGGAGGCTTTGGTTTTGTAATGAACAAGGCTGATCCCAGGGAATTATTTGAATGTATCCTTCGAGCCGGGGAGTACTACAGAAGTAAGAACAGGTGGGCCTGGCTCGTGAAGAAGTGCATGAGGCAGGACAATTCCTGGAAAAGCAGAATATTACCCTACGAGAACGTATATTCCATGGCAGTTGAAACAAGAAAGGCACGATGAAAATCCCAGAAAATGCAACCGAATCGCTGCTTGCTGTATTCACTCAGTTCTGGAGAACGGATGAAACCTATTCTCTGCTTCTGAACATGAGAACTGCCGGAATCGTAATGATCGCGGCGGTGATTGTGATATCCGTAGCCGGTTACATACCCGCTGTACTGATCAACTGGGAGGAAGTAGAGATTGAATGGCGAAGTGAGAGGCTTCCAGAACTTACCGAGGAAGGATTTACTACTGCCCGGGCTGACAGCATTGTATCCGGTGAACTTGGCGAAATGAAACGCATGACCGAGAGCCTTCCTATGGCCAGGCTTGTGGAGAGGGCCATTATCGCTTTACTTGCTGCTCTGGCCGCATTCGGGACGGTTTATGCTGTAGAGAATAAAAAAGTTGGTAAAGTCACTGATTACCTGACATCTTCCATGCTTTCCCAGGCTGCGTACATGCTTACGGGGGTACTGCTGATACTATTCGTTTCATTACTTGATATTCCGCCTTCTGTAAGGCTTAACCTGTCGTTTTTTGTTCCGGTTGATGTTGTCGACCCGTCACGTATTCATGTGTTTATATATAGATTTCTGGAGAGTGTAGATATTCCTTCTATAACTGCTATGGTTCTATGGGGAAGAGGTCTTGCAGCGATGCTGCATCGCAGCCGGTCATGGGGGATACGTCTTTGTTTTTCCATGTATACTATTGGTATTCTACTTATTTCTCTGCCGGTGATGTTCGCACCGGAAGCATAACGGAAAGGGAGCGTTGAAGAATGAGGAAAGCTGCTTTTTTGCTGCCTTTGATTATTTCAGTTCTTTTCGCACAGGCCGATTCATTGTCACTTGACCTTTCAGGATGGGTTATTGTGGCAATGCAGAATTCACCTGACATCACAATTTCTTCAGCCGATCTGATGGCTGCCGAAGCATCACTGACTTCTTCGGAATCCTTTCTCTGGCCCAGGCTGAGTCTGAGTTCATCCGCAAGTCATTCATGGAATTCTGTCCCGGATATGTCCGGCGGTTATACGGACACTGACAATTCATCATGGTCCATGTCCGCCAGCGTCTCTCAGGAAATTCTGGCATCCGGCGGAAGCAGCTGGCTGCGAATGTCCGGGAGCAGGCATTCTCTTGACGCTTCCCGGTTCGATATGGATCAGGCCAGGCTTGATCTGACCATGGACGTCATAACGGCGTATTACGGAGTGATAGAGGCAGTGCAGCTGCGGGCTTCTTCGGAAAGAGCTCTGGAAAGAAGTACCGAACAGCTCAGGAGGACGGAGGCTCTTTACAGGATAGGAGGAGCCACGAACCTCGAATTGATACAGTCCGAGGTTCAGCAGAGTTCCGACAGTCTGGCTCTGCTTCAGAAAGAGCAGGCGGTGTCCAACTCCTATATCTCTCTATATCAGACTGCCGGTGTAATTGGCTCGGAGCATACGGTTAATACCAATGCTGTGCTGCAGCCGGTTTCCATCTCAACGGCCACGAACTACAGCCTTGATATTTCGGGCAGCAATTCAGTTGCCTCTTCTCAAGAAAGACTCATGGCGACGGAGTATACCTATGAGGCAAACAGACGTTCGTACTGGCCTTCGCTGAATGGAGCGGGAAGCTGGAACTGGAGCAATGACGAACTTGATTTTGAGGATTTTTCCAACAGGGACAGCTGGCAGGTTTCTCTTTCTCTGAACTGGACCCTTTTCGACGGATTCAACCGCGAGAGCATCATTCAGTCCTCCAGAGCTTCCCTTTTAAGACAGCATGCCTCTCACGAGGCTCTTCTGAATTCAATAAGAAGCTCTATATTAACTGCCCAAAACAACCTTATCAGCGCAATCAGAAGCTGGGAACTCTCACTTCAGGTTCTTAATCAGGCCAGCGAGAAGCTAAGGCTGTCGAGTATGAGTTACGACCTTGGAAGCATCTCTCTTCTCGATCTGCTTGATGCGCAATCAGGAGTTACTTCAGCTGAAGCATCCGTTGAGTCTTCCAGAACAGCATGCCTGATAGCGGAAGCGAGATTGCTTGTTCTTCTCGGGCGGAATCCCAGGGTGGGTGAATAGGAGAAATTGCGGGGGTTGCGTTTGCCTGATATTGTTATATAGAATTTCGGTGATTGTTTCTCGCTATTGTTAGGAGGATTTTAATGGGAAGATTGGCTTTTCTGTTTCCCGGGCAGGCATCACAGAGTGTAGGCATGGATAAATTCCTCAGAGACTATCCTGATGCTGTGGATTTTCTTAACAGGATCAATGAAATGACCGGTGTTCTAAAATTGAGTGAAATTATTTCCGAAGGACCACCCGATATTCTAACCAGAACAGACAATGTACAGCCAGCCATAACGATGATCAGCATAGCTACAATGAACGTACTTGTAGCAGCAGGGGTAAAACCGGAGGGCACGGCCGGGCACAGCCTTGGTGAGTATGCCGCACTGGTAACCGCAGGCGTACTGCTCCCCGGAATAGCAGCCAAGCTTACCCGCATAAGGGGTGAGCTCATGCAGAAATGTGCAGACAGGCATCCCGGGGGAATGCTGGCGCTTATAGGAATAAGTGTTGATGATGCCAGGGAATGCGTTGAGGAAGTATCCGATATAGGCCCTGTTGGAATAGCCAACGTTAATGCAGAGGGCCAGGTTGTAATTTCCGGAGCAAGGGATGCTCTGAACAAAGCTGGAGAACTGTGCAAGAAAAAGGGCGCCAGAAGAATTATACCGTTGCAGGTTTCGGGAGCCTGGCATTCACCTCTTATGAAGGATGCAGCCAAGGGGCTCGAGAGCGCGCTTGATGATGCCGGTTTTTACGAACCTGAAATACCTGTAGTAGCAAACGTAACCGCCGACCTCATCCGAAGTGGTGACGAGGCAAAACGGTTGCTCAAGGAACAGGTAACGTCACCTGTTCTGTGGGCCGATTCTATCAAGAAGCTTCAGAAAAGCGGATTCGATACCTTTATTGAAGTCGGTCCCGGAAAAGTTCTTCAGGGGCTTATGAAAAGGGTAAAGAATGTTACCGTTTACGGAACTCAAGACAGGGAAGCCCTTGAGGAAACCCTGAAAGCCTTTACATAAAAGTCACTATTTTAGCTGTACAGAGTTTTTACGAGTTTTTCCACAAGCTTATTATGCGCACTGAATGCCAGTTCAGGAACCTCCCTGATCGGACTCCAGAGAACTTCTGACGCATCGTCTCCCGCAACAGGTGTACCTTCCCAGTCCGTTACCTCCAGAACAGCGAGAAGAATTCCGCCGTAGGCAGTCATGTCGGTTTCAAGTCCCATGAGTCTGCTTTCCTTTACGTGAAGAGCCGTTTCCTCCAGCAGTTCCCTGCAACCGCATTCTACAGGGGTTTCACCTGTTTCCAGGAAACCTCCGGGAAGGGACAGCATTCCCTTTTTCGGCGGAACCGCCCTCTTTACAAGCAGTATTCTCTCACCGTCGTGAACCATCAGAGCTACTGCGGGAAGGGGGTTCCTGTAATGGATGTAGCCGCACGTTCTGCAGAAAAGGTGTCCATGTTCTCCCGGTGATTTGCCAAGGGGAGCACCACACATCGGGCAGTAGGCAGGAGGAAGGTAGAATGCACTGCCGTCCGGCGCTACAGACAAAGGGCCTGCTTCCGGAAAATGGCCTGGAAGGTTTCCATGCACTCTTTTGATCCTTCTGGCGATAACCCTTCTTACAAATTGCCTCGCGTCCCTGACAGCAGATTCCATTGGAAATCCAGCAGCAAGCAGAGCCACAACAGCTGAGCCCAGTGTACAGCCGGTTCCGTGTACATTCTCAGTTGTGATCCTGGATCCGACGAACCTTTTGTAACCACTTTTAGTTACCAGTATATCCACAGGATTCCCAGGCAGATGACCTCCCTTAACCAGTACAGCCGCTGCGCCGATATTGATAATCATCCTCCCGGCCTCAATCATGTCTTCTTCATTCTCAATTGCTATTCCGGAAAGGATCTCCGCTTCACCGATATTCGGAGTGCAGAGAGTGCACAGGGGTACTAATTCATTCCTCAGCAGTTTGGTCATACCACTGCTCACGAGGGTACTTCCTCCGCCTGCCGCGAGAACCGGGTCAAGAACGTAGGGGATTCCATTCAGATTTTCTCTAATGAATCCGGCCAGAGCGGAGACGTTCTCAATGCTTCCCAGCATCCCCGACTTCACACCTGCAACCGGACCGTCATCACAAACAGCCGTTAGCTGTTCAACCAGCTTTGCAGGATCAACAGCATCCCATGACAGAACATTTCCACTGTTCTGAACGGTAACTGCACTGATTGCCGGGCACCCGTGAAAACCCATGGCTGAGGCGGTCTTCAGATCCGCAGGCAATCCTGCCCCACCGCTTGGATCCGTTCCCCCGATAAAAAGCAGAACTTCATTCAAGTGGTAAACCTCCTGAATACCTGATACCATACAAATTCAATCTCTAGCCCTGATCATCTATTGGAATTATGCTTGACCATATGTGGAACTATACTTGCTGATGTGTATATTTCCGAGTACCTGTACAGCGCGACTGCACTGAATACGGATACTTCAACTATAAACACCTGGAAAGGAATCGGCATCGTACTGCAAAGCCAACGCTTCAGCGTAAAAATATTTACAGCATTATTCCTGATTTTGTTCTTGCCTTCAGCTGTATACGCTTCTTTCACAGAACCTGTTGTGGATTCCATTTATATTTCTGGAGATTATCCCATTTCGGAGCACAAGCTTCTCAGAGGAACCGGGCTTGAGACAGGAGTATCCCTTCTCAGGATAACACCAATACAGGTTAGTGATGGTATCATTGTTAACCTTAATGATCTGGGATATCTCGATGCAGAAGTAACCGTTCAATGGCCTATGTGGGATGATGATATCAACGTTGTGAGAATTTCTGCTGAGTCCGGAACCAGAAGCATTCTGTCCGGTCTTGTATTCAATGGTGCGTTGATTTTTTCCGCAGATTCACTTGCTGCAGTTTATCCCGGATCTCCGGGTGAACCGATAACACCCTATGATACTCTTTCCTTCAGAAATTCCGTTCTAAATCTGTACAATGAAAGAGGTTACATTTACTCATCCATCGATATTAATCTTTTGAGCATGAATAAAGCCGACGGACAGACAGGTTACCGTGCAGTGGAATGCAATATTGACGAGAAGAAGCAGGCATTTCTTGGCATTGTCTCAGTTACCGGGCTTGAAACCATTCGCGAAAAAGTAATTACAAGAGAAATACTGATCCAGCCGAGAGATTCATTGAATATGGAGCTGCTCAGGCAGTCAATAAGTAATATTTACGGGCTTGGTCTGTTCCAGGATGTCCGGTTCGCCTACAATTCCAATGAGGATGACAGCACTGTCGTCAATCTTGACATTTCCGTATGTGAAAGCAGGTACAAAAGAATAGACCTTGGTTCCGGCTACGTGTCGCCATCGGCAGTTATCGGAAGCGTCACATGGCTTCACCCCAATATCATGGGTAACAACCAGAGGCTGACAATCGGCATAAACATCATGGAATTCATTGGTTCCAGGGAAGGACAGATGATAGAACCGGAGATTATCTACGAGGAACCCTGGTTATTTTCATCAAGATGGAAATGGCAGTTGAAACTGGGCTACCTCTACCTTTACTCTCCCGGTATCAGACAGAGGAGTTATTCAATTACCTCCACATTTGCCAGGGATATCTCGGAACACCTGAAATTCACAGTCGGTTACAGTCTTGAGTATGAAAAATACAACGAATGGGTGGAAAACAGTTTTACTACTTCCGACTGGAGAACAACCTCCAGTATCACCTCAACTCTCATACACGATACAAGAAGCCCCATACTTGATCCACTGCGGGGACACTGGATGATGGGCGAGGGAAAACTGTCAGGAGGATTTCTTGGAGGGAGCGATTATTACAGAGCTTCCAGCGAAGCCAGGCTTTTCTTTCCGATGAACGATGATTTTATTCTGGCCGGTCGCCTGAGACTGGGGGGTTCGTTTCCCTACGGTGATGACACCACCATACCTCCCGATGAGAGATTCTTCCTGGGAGGAGGAACAACTGTCCGGGGTTATCCTTTCAATTCACTGGGTCCGAAGGATGGCGATGGGAACCCCGTAGGGGGGCGGCTTGAGGTTCTCGGGAATTTCGAGTTAAGGGTCAGAGTAGCCGGAAACCTTGGAACTGTTCTTTTCACGGATGCCGGAGGGCTCTGGAACACATTTAATGAGGTTGATCTTGGTACGGCAGGATTTGGAACTGGAATCGGACTGCGCTACCATACTGTTTTTGGACCCCTGAGGCTTGATTACGGGTTTGCGCCCACCTGGAGGAATTCCCTCAAGAGGGGAAAAATATATATCGGGATCGGTCATGTTTTCTAGAATAATGAACTCCAGGGAGTCTCACTCATGAACAGGAGACGGGGGCTTGTCAGATGGCTCAGAATAATACTTCTGGGGTTCGCGCTCCTGGTTCTGTCTTTTTATATCCTTCTGGCCAGCGGGTTTCTAGGGGATGCTCCGGGAAAGATAATCGGCAGTATCGTTTCTGATGAAAGTATTACACTGACCTTCAGAGGGTTGCGTACAAATATCTTCTGGAGTACTTCTGCGGACTCGGTTATAGTATCGGATCCGGAGGGTCTTGTGGTGGCAGTAACCGGCGTTCAGATAAGCGGAAGCCTTCTTGATTACCTTGTAAGTACCCATATTGACGAGATACTGGTTGACAGGCTCAATATCCGGCTTGCTCCCGATACTGGCATTCAGGATGATCAGCCTGATTCACTCATATCCCTCCTTAATGACATCGACGGTGGTATTGCTGTCAGTACAGACAGGCTGTTACTGAAATATGGGATAATAACTGAATCCTCGGGCATCCTCATCGATTCCATGTACCTGGACGCTTCCATTGAAAGACTATTCGGAGTTGCTGTGAATGTTGACTCTGCAGAAATCGATCTCCCCGGTTTTGGCAGAATTGGCGGGAACGGACTTCTGCTTATGAGAGACGGTGATGTTACAACTGATGGATTCACCGCCTTTGCAGCTCCCGGATCACTTCTGATCTCCGGAACACTTTACGGTTCAGAGGAAATACTTGACCTTAAAATCTCGGGAAGCGCGGGAACTTCATCTTTCAATATCCCTGTTGACCTGACTTTCTTTCTCGAGGGCAGCCTGGTAGGTAAAATGTCCGATCCTCAGGTTGAACTGATGCTTTCCAGCGGAAGTGCTGTTCTGTTCGGGGCGGAAGCTTCCTTTGAAGTGGACACTCTGACAGCGGATCTTCAGAGTATCACCGTGCGAAACCTGTCCCTTGCAACTGATGATGTCGAATTGAATCTCGATGGCGGATTCGATATAGAATCCATGGGATGGAATGCAGCCATGAGCCTGAACATGACCAATACAGACATTGCGGAATATCTGACACAAATCTCGACTACGGATGTTACCGGTTCTGTCACCGCAGAGTGCAGCGGAACAGGCTCATCGAATCTGAACGGCACCGCGACCATCGACCTTACCGCATCAACCTATGAAATCGTCAGTGTCTCGACGCTCCATCTCGATGCTGTTCTTTCAGACAACTCCTTTAACCTTAATGGATCTGTCAACAGCAGCAGTGGCAGAGTATCATTTGCCGGTGATGGGTGTTTAGGACCAGGATGGACACCTGAATCGTGGACAATGCAGGCTGATGGTGAGATTATAGATCTTTCTTTTCTCAGGGAGCTGGACACCGTTGAATACCCAGATATCACCTCCGCTTTTTTCTCTGTGAACGGAAGCGGTACACAATTCGGAATGAATATCACGGGTAATGCAGGGGTTAAAGAACTGGAAATGGACGGAATGTCCGCTGAACAGGCATCGTTCAACGGTTCCCTGAATTACTCCACAAGAAATACTATAGCGGGAATTCCCTTCGGGATGAATCTCAATGGCAGTGTTGAAGTCCTTGGTTTTGTAGCTGAAGGGGTATCGGCCGATACTGCATCCCTTGAGGGAACTTTTAGTGTGTCGGACCGAAATATGATAGCGGATGCTTCCCTTCTGATTGATAGCCTCAGGGTAGTCTCTGACGTTTTCCACACGGTAGCTGATATAAAATTCGACAGCGATTACATCAAAATAAACGGATTAACTTTAACCGGTTCCAATAACCGGATTTATTCGGCTGAAATAGAAGTAGAGACTGGCGATACAACCTTCTTCAATATGGAGGAGATAAGGGCTACCCATTCAAAACTGAGGGTAATCACTGCTGGAGGATTATCGGGATTCACTGAAAACGGCACAATTGTACTCGACACACTCTGGCTGGACCCTCCCGTGGGAGAACTTGCCGTGTCCGGGATTTTCAGTGAGGAAAGAACGGAAATGTATGCTGACATAGTCAACTTCGATTTCAGTTCCTTCAGCACGTTTTCCGGTCTGCCTGCTGATATGTCCGGTGTCGGCAATTTCAGGATTTCGTACTTCATGGATACAACCGGTGTACAGGGTTCACTGACAGGGAGAATTTCGGATCCGGCGTACGGTCAATTTAAAATGGACAGTGTAACCATTGATGTTTCCGCCGAGAATAACGCATTCGACGTTAATGGAATATATGCCTGGCACAATGGAGTTCGATCCGGCCTGCAGATGAGAGCCAGGGATATCTGGGCTGGAACTGAGTTTGCCCTGCTTGCCGACAAGATCCAGTGGCTCGAGCTTGAGATCAACAATATCAGCGACTGGCTGTTCTATGTTCTTCCCTTACCGGTGAAAACTATGGGTGCAAGTGTTTCCGCAAGGGTTGAGTACGAAAAAACTGATAAGGATTACACATTTGAAATTCAGGCATCCGCAAGGATCAGCCGTCTTTACATTACACTTCTGGGAATTGAGTTTCCCAACGTGAATTTCTACCTAAACTATCCTGATACTACTGAAAGCGGTTACAACGCCAGGTTCACACTGGGTGCCGGCAGTGGAAGCACCGGCAACTTTTCCTCCAGCTGGCAAGCGGATATCATCAGCCTTTTTCCCTTTGAACTTGGTGATTACAGCGTAAGTTCCTCTCTGTTGGATATGGAAATAGCCATACCGGGAATGGGAGCGGTAATCTGTTCCGGAGGGCTCAACTCCGATGGAACAGGGCTGGAAGGCAGACCTGTCCTCTCAGGTAAGTTGAAAGTTCTTGAGGGAGCGGTAGGTATTCCACAACCGGTAAGCTCTTCTTCCTCTGGAGATTCGGGAGAGCTGCCATTTGATCTGTCCATTGATGTGACCGGAACCGGGGATCTCTGGTTCAGAACAAATTTCGCCGATATTGAGATGGCTCTGAAACTAAGGATATTTACTCTTGAGCGCAAACCAACTCTGAACGGGTACGTATCGGCCGTGAGAGGTAGAATCACATTTCTGCAAAGGGACTTCCAGATAACCGAAGGACGGATTAACATAGTGCAGGGCAACCCACCCACCATGCAACTGAACGTAACCGCTGAAACAACGGTGCGAAGCGTAATAAGCCATGAGGAGTACAGGATTACGATTCTAATATTGGGGGATGTTGAAAATCCCCAGGTTACTCTCTCCGGCGAGGGTCCGATGGGTCAGATCGCCCAGGAGGATATCCTTACTCTGCTGGCGGCAGGTCTTACCTACGGCGAGATGCAGCAGATGAACTCCTCGGCTATCAGATCCGAGGTTGAAAACGTAGCCCAGACGATGCTTGGAAGCCTTCTTGCCCGTAACCTCAGGCATGATATAGGGCTTGATACATTCGAGATATCTCCCGAGCTTTTTTCGGATACCACAAGCCTTGTTCTTAATGTTGGAAAGTATGTTCTACCAAATCTTTATGTTTCTTACAAGGGTGATGTGTTCTCCGCTGACCCGGGTAATTTCAGTGCCCAGTACCTCTTCAGTTCCGATTTTTATATTGAGGGAACGAGCAGAACAACAATACATGGATATCAGGAACCCACTCTGGAACTGCACTACACCATAAGATACTAACAGTAGTTGAATTATAAGTAAAATTTCAGCCCGGTGGATGTCGTCGTCTACGAACTGGGATACTTTTTTTTCTCAGGAATGACTCCTCTTATTCCTCCCCTTGGATCATCTACATCACGCTCGAATCTCGGGATAAGATGAATATGAACGTGAGGTATCGTCTGCCCGGCAGCCTTTCCCTCATTCACTCCGATATTGTAACCGTCTGCCGCGAGGGACTGTTCAAGCTGATTCTTTCTGAAACTCAGCGCATGGGAAATTGAGGTTAGTTCTTCTCTGGTGGCATCGAATACGCTTGCGAAATGTCTGAATGGTATGATGAGAGTATGTGAAGGAGAAACCGGGTAAAGGTCGCGGATGATGTACACATTTTCATCTTTCCAGATGATCCTGTCTTCATCGGGATTACAGAACGGACAATCACTCATTTTATCCTCCAAATCAGAAATACAGATTATGGCTTGCTTTCCCTCAATTCATAATGTACGATATTCTATCCCTATGAAACAGGAGGAGGATTCTGAAGGACTATACAACACCCCCGAATGGATTTTTCAGCAGAAGTGCTGAAATCCTTGCCCCCGATCTTATTGGCTGCCTTTTACGAAAGAAGACTGAGGGAGGATTCATCTCCGGTGTAATAGTAGAAACCGAAGGTTACACCGAGGACGACCCAGCAAGTCATTCCTTCGGAGGAAGAACCGATAGAAACCATTTCATGTTCGAGAGGGGCGGTCTGGTTTACGTTTATCTTGTCTACGGTGTTCACAACTGTTTCAACGTAACATCCGGAAGACCTGGAAGGGGAGAAGCCGTTCTCATCCGTGCGGTGAAGCCTTTTGAAGGTATCGAACTGATGGTCGCGAACCGTGGGACGGAGAAACCTGAGGATCTTTGCAGCGGTCCGGGCAAACTCTGCCGGGCATTCGGAATAGACAGAAGATACAATGGGATTTCACTGGTAGATGGTGAAATTCACCTGCTTGTTCCGGTCACAGATGAAAAACTCAAAATATCTGTCACAAAACGTATCGGTATCACAAAGGCTGCTGGCCTTCGAAGAAGATTTGCCCTCAGGGGTTCCAGATGGGTTTCCAGGGGAAAATGACATTATAGACATTTTCTTTCCACTTTCGTAGTTTCATAATCATCAATCAGATATGAAATAATCAGCAGAACTTCTGAATTGTTGCAATGGAGGAATTATGTACCGGTATCGTGGATGAGATCATAGAGCCGGACATTCGCATATACGGATCCAATGCGCTTTGGCCCTCAAGCAGGATTCTCAATGTTAATCTTGGATCAAAAGCCGGTTTCAAGCTTCTCAGTTTTCGGGTAATGCCTGTAAGATACAATCCCGTCAACGGAGAATTGGAGATGGCTGAAAATATTATCGCCCATATAAGTTGGAATGAGGCAACAGCCACGTTCAGATCATCCGGGCAGATAGAGCGAGGGCGCAGGCAGCTTGAAGGCTGGATAGACAATCCGGAATACCTTAACAGCTGTTCACCTGCATTATCTTTAGTTGAGGGAGCAGTTGATTTCATCGTAATTACATCAGATGACTATTCCGATTCCTTTGCTCAGCTCGTTAGTTTTAAAAATGCTTCGGGAATCACAACAGAGCTTGTTAATATCGATTCTATCCTTCTTGCTGGTTCCGGTTGGGATGATGCGGAAATTCTCAGGAACTACATAATTGAAAGGTATCAGAATGACGGTCTGCAGTACGTTCTGCTGGGGGGAGATGAAACGGTTATCCCTGTACGGATGATAGATCTCTACTGTGAAGGTTATTCTGATAACGCTCCCGTTGACCTTTACTTCAGCGACCTTGATGGAACATGGGACAGCAATGGTGATCATAATTACGGTCAGCCTGACGATAACCTCGATCTTTACAGTGATGTTACAGTGGGAAGAGCCCTGATAAGCTCTCAATCCGATGCTGCGCTGTTCGTTGAAAGAACCATTGAGTATCAGCAGGATCCTCCCGCAGGAGACTGGCAGTCAACAGCCATGCTTTGCGGTGCTGGTCTCTTTACAGGATATACAGGTGCTAAGGTTTGTGATTCTATTGCGATCAATCTTCCAATGGACTGGACAATTTACAAGGCGTACGAAGCCTCTAAATCCTCCGACGGCTATACGACCCATATTGATATAATCAACGATGGAACCAATTGGGTTCACTACGCAGGTCACGGCAGCACTACGGGTATTTTCTGGCAGGGTTCCCCCTTTGGAGCGGAGGATTCGACCGGGAGCTTTACTGTATCCTTGATTGGCATGCTTTTCATGATCCGACGATGACCGTTCTGGGGAATCAGACGGGAACAGCGGAATCATCCGGTTCTGTACCACTTCCGAATCCCACCGATATCGGAAATCCCCGGCCGAACCCGGCAACAGAATCAATTACCTTCAACACGAATTTTTCTGCTTCCCGAGCCTGTATCGAGATATATGACCTTACCGGAAGGATTGTCTGGAGGAGTGCCATAACAGAACCCGGCACAGTTCAGTGGAATTTTGGTGACATCGGAAAAGTATCCTCTGGCGTATATTTTGCTGTGATTAGAAGTGAAGAGTTCTCGGACTCAACCAGATTTGTAATCACCAGGTAGGGTTAGTTTGAAAATTTGCTTGAGAGTACTTTAAATGTAAGGAGCATCAATCCGATTCCTTCAATCACCGCGAAGAAAACGTAGATATCACCGTGAAAGGCTGCTCCATTTCCTTCAATCCATCTCAGTGTCCATAGAACGTATCCATGGGGAATAATAAGCTGGAAGACCGGGGAGAGAACCCATGATGCAGTGGACGCCTGAGCCATGAAGGCCAGAAGGTTGAGTATATATCCCGTCTGCTTCAGGTATTTTTCCAGCAGAACCGTTACTGAAACCGCAGTCAGTGAGGCAAAGGGAATAACTGTCCACAGCTGCCAGGGGAATCCTCCCCTTGCGGCTGTCCAGATAGTGGCCAGCCCCAGTGCAGGGAGAGCACCTGCCATGAAAGAAAACAGTATCTCCGGAATAATTAGTGAGTACTTGCCGGCTTTTGACTGAAACAGAATATCAGCAAGATCATTTCTTGCATCCGATTCGCGCCATCCCACAAGGAATGCTGCAGGTCCGCTGTAAGTGATGCATGATATTATCAGGGGTAGAAATGGAACTGCGGTCTGTCCTGGAAGTATCCATGCGATGATGGGAGCGGCAAGTAGAATCCAAATGAATCCCTGTCGCCGTAAAGCCCATTCCGACATGTACCGGAATACACCAGCCCATATTCTCAGATATCCAGGTCTTCTGCCCAAAAAAGATCTGCCTCTCCTGGTTCATCGTCAGTGGCGTAGAATTCAACCAGTTCGGAGTTTGATGGCGGTCTCACCTCAAGACCGGCAATCTGCCTTGAATTAGCTCTGGCAAGGTTAACCAGGTTTGTTACGGCAGTGGAGAGTCCAGCATGGTAAAATTCATACCCTCCCGGTATTGCCACAATATCCTTCGCACCTGGAAGGCTTTCCATCACAGCCCTGGGGAGAGCAGGAAAGAACCTGACATGGAGCCTCATAAGAATAGAACATGCATCTGATAGTTCCTGAAGCCTGACGATTTTCCTTACATCATTTGAGTCGCAAACAGCGATTCTATCTGCGGATTGAGGTATGTACTGTATCTCGGGAAGTGATGCAATAACTGCGCAGCCGCCCTGACAGAGATCTTCAAGGAGGGGATGCAATTTTTCGGAAAAAGGTCCCTGCAGTACAAATACATCGGGAACAGGCAGGCATGCGGCAGCGAATGCTACCAGATACCGATTGTCAGGTGAAAGCTCATTTACCTCTTTATTCACACAGTTCTCAAGCGAACACCAGCCGTAGAGCTGGGACAGTATATTCCTGGTTTCTTTTCTGCTGTAGCCTGCTGCAGCTGCTGCAAGGGAGAGATGTCCTGATACAGTCATGCCATCAGGACATGAGAAGTCGCAGGAAACATACACAATCCTGCCCCTTGCACTGTGGCTGTAAATACTCAGGTTATCATCACCGAATTGAATCCTTCCGGAAACAGGTGGTTTTAGCCCTGCGATAATAAGGGCAAGATCCGAGGCAATGGATTCATCATCACCCAGGAGAACTGTCATTGATCCTGCAAGAACCGCCAGATCAAGTGGTACTTTGGAATTATCCGTTATGTAAAGTTTCTCCGTACTCAGCTGTACTGAAGAATCCATGTACAGTGGTTCCCTTCTTTAGCCCGTTTTCATCAGGCTGGCATCGGCCAGTTCAAGAGCCCGTACAACTGCAAGACCTTCCGCACCTGAGGATCTGGGAGTATTACCAGTCTCTATGCAGCTGAGGAATTCTTCCATCTCAGCCGCAAGAGGTTCTCCTGCTGGCAGTTTTGGCGAGAGGATATCGCCGGTTCTGTACGATAGCTGATATTCACCAAAACTTTCAGGTTCGATAACTTCAACGCCCTTATCGTAAACCTTTATCTTCTCAATAGGTTCGGTATCATCGTAAACAAGCATTTTCCTGCTGCCGACGATAACCGTTCTTCTGAGTTTCGAAGGTGAAAGCCAGGAGACCTGCACGTTACCGATTGCACCGCTCGGGAAAGCGAGATTGATGAATGCCACGTCCGGAATTTTATCAAGAACGTAAGCATGACCGAAAGCGCTTACGCTGGAGGGTTCCTCATCCAGCCAGTAGAACAGCATGGAGAAATCATGCGGAGCAAGGTCCCAGATTACTGAGACATCCTTCTGATGCAGTCCGAGATTCACCCTGCTCGAAGTGATGAAGTGGATTTTCCCCAGTTCACCGCTGTCGATAATTTCCTTGGCTTTGATGACGGGAGGTGAGAACATGAATGTATGTCCAACCATTGTAACAAGACTGTTCTTTTTGCCAAGATCGACAAGTTCCTCAGCCTGTTCGATGCTGGCGGCAAACGGTTTTTCGACAAATACATGCTTTCCAGCGAGCAGAGCTTCTTTAGCGAGCGGAAAGTGGGATGAGACGTTTGTGGCGATTACAACGGCATCAAGACTGCTGTCATTCAGCATATCCCGATAATCCGATGTGTAACTGACATCAGGGTATCTTAATTTCATTTTCTCAAGACGGTCTGGATCTGAATCGCACATTATAAGCTCGCCATTTCGTTTATTGGCGTAGAGATTCCTGAGTAAATTGGGACCCCAGTATCCAAGACCGATAACTCCCGCTTTCAACATATGTTTCCTTCCTTGTTTTATGCGAATGCTTAAATTTTCCGGTTAATGGAAAATACAACCTGATGCAATAACAGTAAAGCTATCATAAAAAGGGGCCGGGCCCCAAACCTCAAAGGTTGCCCGGCAGGATATATACTTCTATTTTATCAATAGGAGGTAATCAATGAACTTTGAAAAATTAACGATCAAATCAAAAGAAGCTATTCAGGAAGCCAGCAGAATAGCAATTGAAGCCGGTAATCCGGAGATAGCCCCCATTCATCTTGCTGCTGCGCTGCTTGATGATCAGGACAGTGTAATAGCTGGAGTTCTGGACAGCCTTGAAATAAACCGTCAGGCGATCAGAGATGAAATAGCAGGGGTTCTGGGTTCACTCCCAAGAACACAGGGTGGTTCCGAACCAAGGATGTCAACGAATCTGGCAAAGATAATGGGTGCAGCGGAGAAAATAGCCGCAAAAATGAAGGACGAGTACATAGCCAGAGAGCACCTTTTTCTTGGGCTGCTTGGTTCCGGTGGCAGAGTTGCAGATATACTCCATTCAAATGGAGTTACGGAAAAGGCTTTCCTGGAGGCGCTGGCTTCCGTCAGGGGATCATCCAGAATCAGTTCGGAATCAGCCGAAGACAATTACAAAGCCCTTGAGAAGTACACCAGGGATCTTACCGGAATGGCGCGTCAGGAGAAGCTGGATCCTGTCATAGGCAGGGATGATGAAATTAGGAGGGTCATGCAGGTCCTGGGGCGGAGAAGAAAGAACAACCCGGTTCTCATAGGAGAACCTGGAGTAGGGAAAACAGCAATTGTTGAAGGATTGGCAAGACGGATAGCGGAGGGTGACGTTCCTGAAACACTCAGGAATAAAAGCGTAATGGCACTGGATATGGGTGCCCTCGTTGCCGGGGCTAAATTCAGAGGAGAGTTCGAGGAAAGGCTCAAAGCTGTTCTCGAGGAGATAGCCGATGCTGAAGGAAGAATCATCCTCTTCATAGATGAGATGCATACACTTGTGGGTGCGGGTGCCGCCGAAGGTGCTGTTGATGCGGCCAACATGCTTAAACCAGCTCTCGCAAGGGGAGAGCTGCATTGCATAGGTGCAACGACCCTTGATGAATACAGGAAACATATTGAGAAAGATGCTGCTCTTGAAAGGCGCTTCCAGCCCGTTATTGTAAAAGCACCCTCTGTGGAGGATACGATAAGTATTCTACGGGGGCTACGTGACAGGTACGAAAGGCATCACGGGATAATTATTCAGGACGCTGCACTTATCGCTGCCGCGACTCTGTCCGACCGATACATCACCGACAGGTTCCTGCCTGACAAAGCGATAGATCTTGTAGATGAAGCCGCGAGCCGTCTTCGCATAGAAATTGACAGTATGCCCGAAGTGATAGATGAGATCAGGCGAAGGATAATGAGGCTTGAAATAGAACGGGAAGGACTTCTGAGAGAAGATGAAACTGAATGCCAGGCTGAGCTTGAAATAATCGAGAAGCAACTTGCCGAGCTTGAGGAGGAAAGAACTGCGCTGGAACTCAGTTGGAAAAACGAAAAGGACCTTATCGATAAAATCCGCGATTATGCCAGACAAGTTGATGAATTTCGCGGGCAGGCCAAGATCGCTGAACGCCAGGGTGATTTTGAGAAAGTTGCGGAAATAACCTACGGGAAAATTCGTGAGCTGGAGAATGAATCCACGACCCTGAAGGAAAGGCTGAACGAACTTCAAAAGGAGGGATCACTTCTTTCCGAGGAGATTACACCCGATGACATCGCTGATGTAGTATCTAAATGGACAGGCATTCCGGTATCGAGGCTTATGGAAAGTGAAAAAGAACGGCTTCTTTCCCTTGAGGATGAACTTCACGAAAGGGTTATTGGCCAGGATGAGGCGGTTTCAGCTGTTTCAGAGGCAGTCAGGAGGGCAAGGGCAAGTGTTCAGGACCCCAACAGACCTCTTGGCAGTTTCATATTCATGGGACCTACAGGTGTAGGTAAGACTGAACTCGCAAGATCCCTTGCTGATTTCCTTTTCGATGACGAGAACGCTCTTATCAGAATTGACATGAGCGAGTTCATGGAAAAGCATTCCGTTTCAAGGCTTATTGGTGCTCCTCCAGGATATGTCGGATACGATGAGGGAGGGTATCTGACCGAAGCGGTCAGAAGAAGGCCTTACTCAGTTGTTCTGTTCGATGAGATTGAAAAGGCCCATCAGCAGGTATTCAATGTATTTCTCCAGATACTTGACGAGGGCCGCCTGACAGATGGCCAGGGAAGAACTGTGGATTTCAGGAACACAGTGATCATCATGACCAGCAACCTGGGTAGCGATTGGATAGCTGAAACAGCCGGGAAGCTGACCCAGGAGGAACTTACGGAGAGGGCAAAGCGGGAACTGAGTACATATTTCAGACCGGAATTCCTCAACAGAATAGATGATATCATTGTCTTCCGCCCACTTGGCAGGGAGGAACTGAGAGAGATCGTCGAGATTCAGCTGAAAAGGCTGAACAGGATATTGAGGGAACAGAACATAACCCTTGTTCCATCCGAATCGGCCCTTGACCTCCTGACTAAGCTTGGATACGAACCGGCATTCGGCGCAAGACCGCTGAAAAGAGTCATACAAAAGTACGTTCAGAACGAACTTGCCAGCGCTATAATCGACGGCAGAATACATCAGGGGCAGAGCGTACTTCTGGAAACAGAAGGTGATAATTTCGTCATGAAACCGGAAGTTGAACCGGAATAATATGTATCCAACCCTGATCGTATTTGCGGGATATCTTGCTTCCGATATTTTCCTTGACGGCTGCATTGCCGCCCTTGCGGTGTTTTCTCTCGGGCTGGGGGAATTCCTGTTTTTATTGGTTTTTCGTAACAGTAAACATCCATCTCTCATCATGGAAGGCGCAGTGCTGGCAGCCGCAGGCCTTGCTGGAGACATACTGAGGGACAGGGGATACAGCGGAGCTGGATATGTAATTCTTGAACTGATCCTGGCAGGAGTACTGCTTGTATCGACCGCCCGAGGAAAACCTTGGCTGGCTTCCCAGATGAAAAGGTTCTCTGGATTTTCGACCGACAGGGAGTTCTCCGGAGAGATGTCCATGGTCATGGGGCTGCTCTTTCTTACTCACGGAGTTTTCCTTACCATTATGATAGTGCTGCAGGGGAGGGTACCGGTTCTGCCAGCTATTTTTTCCTTCGTTGTGCTTTACGCAATAGTTTTTTTCATCCTCAGGAGGAAGCAGATGGAAAAGAATATCAGGAACGAACCACACCTTCTGAAAAGCGATGAAGGGAAACTGATACTCGAACTATCGGGAGAGAAAATAGGCAGCATGGTTTTAAAGCCAGGGTCGGTTTCAATTGTCACTGAGGTTGAGATTGCGGAGAACTGCGAGGTATATGAGTTCCTTGAAATTCTTGAGAAGTGCTTGAAGCATCAGGGTTGTAGAGCGGTAAGGTTTGCTGCTTGGGATGGAGATGAGCTGCACCTTGAAATGTCGGGCTACCAAAATACTCCCTCCGGCTGGAACAAAATCCTTTAGAGGTCGGACTTACTTATCTTACCTATACGTGACAGTTTATTATAATTAAAAAAATAAAAACATTACTGAAAGTACATTCTCTATCGGTATTATTTACTAGAAATCAAACTGAATGGTTATAGGGAATTCGATTACGGAGATCAGAAGAGTCGTGCTTGTTAAAAGGTAAGTTCCGCTAGTTTTACCGATGCTGAAGCTGATTCTGATATTCTGTACAGTCTTTAATGCGTCATGATATTATAAAATGCTGTAAATAGGTAAGATAAGTAAGTCCGACCTCGGATAGCGGAGCTTTACATTTAAGAGTATATTTATACTACTGTCGAATGATTTCTGGAGGTTCTAATGAAAAAAATTCTTATCATTTTAATATTATCGGCCAGCTTCGTTGTTGTGCTGTTATCATGCAGTAAGCCATCCGGACCTCTTGATGTTTCCGATCCTACTGCATCAATTCTTACAGTTACCCTTGAAGAAACCGGTACCCTTAAGAACAATGGAGTCGCCGTATC
Organism: Candidatus Aegiribacteria sp.; assembly: GCA_030600545.1. GTDB lineage: Bacteria > Fermentibacterota > Fermentibacteria > Fermentibacterales > JCC-6 > Aegiribacteria. The sequence goes on from JAUVLV010000013.1 coordinate 38,863, forward strand.
ATCAGCGTTACTTTCAGAACGTTCTGGCAGGGGCGAAGTTATTCTTGAGATAAGCGGTAAGGGTGGATACCAGGCACATGCGGTATGGACCCAGTGCCCTGATGATAATTTCTCCTGGTACGCAATATACCGTTCAGATACACCCGGAATCGCGTCCAACATTGAAGTTGCGGACACAAACGTAATATTCACAACGGTATCAGGTACTTCCTGGATAGATGCCGGCATCAGCGCTGGAAACACATACTATTACGCAGTCCGGACCGTTAACGAGGATGACATGGATTCCTGGAGTAACGAGGATTCGGTGGTTGTTCCTGCCGCTGTACCACCTTCTTCCTCCACTTTATCGGGATCCTATACCGGAGACGGTACATTCGGCCAGGTTACTCTTGAATGGACCGAATGTCCGGAGAGTGATTTTTATTGTTACAAACTTTACCGATGCGAGAATCCTCACATAGAAATAGATCCCTCACTGGCCGAAATTTTAGCTGTAGCCGAGGAAATTGATGATATAACCTTCGAAGATAACGAAGTTGAGGGGCTTGCAACCTACTACTACGCCGTAGAAACAATCAACGAGTCGCAGTTGAGTGCGTGGAGCAACGAGGTATCGGTTGCAATTCCGGATCTGACACCTTTGCTGACCGTATTTTTCATCGACCCTTCGCATAATAATTATTATTCGGGGGATGTCATTCTTCTTAGAACTCCTGAGAACAACTATTACGTGATTGACGGCGGGGATAGATCGGGAAGCTGGAGCTGCGGAATCGAAAAAGTGCTGCCGCTGCTTGACAGCCTGGGAGTAGACAGCCTTGATGGAATTGTAGGTACGCATCCCCATTCGGATCATATAGGAGGCCTGATCGGTGTTCTTGAGAATATACCTGTGGCTGTTGTATGGGATTCAGGTTTTGAACACTCTACATCAACTTACTGGGAATACCTTCAGGCAATTGAGGATAACGGTTCCGATTATGTAAAGCCCAGAAGGGGAGACCTTCTCGACTGGGATGAGGATCTTACAGTTGAGTGCATTCATCCCGTGGAACCTCTTGGGAACGATGCGAATAACGCGTCCATTGTTCTGAGGGTAACTTATGGCAGTGTATCTTTTCTGTTCACCGGTGATCTCGAAACCAGCGGCGGAGAAAACGTAATTCTCGATGCTTTAAGCCAGGGAATAATAGATGATATTTCAGCTGATGTCCTGAAAGTGGGTCACCATGGTTCGTATACTTCAACTTCCGACTCCTGGTTGCAGGCGGTTGACCCGGATTACGCAGCCATTGAAGTCGGCTATGGAAATCCGTACGGTCATCCTCACAACGAAGTGGTGCAGAGACTTGAAAATTATGGAGCATTGATATACAGAACCGACCAGGATGGTACATTCATAATGACAACGGACGGAACCGACCTGGAGATCTACCCCTGATTTTGTCATCCAGCAATCAATTTGGTGCGATTTGCGTTGACTTGAGACATATATTAATTCATCTTAACAACAATTGTTATAATAGTGTTTTATTCATTTAATCAATAACATGAACCGGGAGGTTTACCAGTGAACGAAAACCGGAAATACCCGTTTCCCGAAATAGATCCAGATATCTGCAAGGGGTGTAAACTGTGTATTGCAGCGTGCCCTAAGGATGTTCTGGTAATTTCGGAGAAACTGAATTCCAAGGGATTTCACTATTCGGAGTACGTTGGTGAAGGCTGTATCGGCTGTGGTAATTGTTACTACACGTGTCCCGAACCCAGCGCAGTTACAGTGTACTTGAAAAATTACGTACCAGAGGAGGTGAGTTAGATGCCTCGAAAGTTAATGAAAGGGAACTACGCTGCCGTATACGGTGCGATTCTTGCAGGCTGCAAGGCATACTACGGTTATCCCATTACACCTGCCAGCGAAATAGCGGAGTCAGCTTCTGCGCTCTTCCCAAAATTCGGAAGAACATTCGTTCAGTCTGAAAGTGAAGTTTCCGCGATCAACATGGTATACGGAGCAGCGGGATGCGGACAGAGGGTTATGACCGGCAGCTCCGGCCCCGGAATCAGCCTTAAACAGGAGGGTATTTCCTACTGTGCGGGCTCAGCTCTCCCATGTGTGATAGTAGACATCATGCGCGGCGGTCCGGGTCTTGGTAACATCGGCCCCGAGCAGAGCGATTACAATCAGGTTGTAAAGGGTGGTGGACACGGCAATTACAAAGTTGTTGTGCTCGCTCCCAACTCGGCACAGGAAATGTGCGATCTGACAATGCTTGCATTCGAACTGGCGGATAAATACAGAAATCCTGTATTTGTACTCACCGACGGGGTCATTGGCCAGATGATGGAAGCGGTAGAGCTTCCTGAGCCGGTAAAGGAACTCCCTGACAAGAGTGATTGGGCCGTTTACGGAACTGCCGATTCCAGGCATCTCATCAATTCCATCTACCTTGATCATGATGATCTGGAATGGTGGAACAGAGAACTGGCAAAGAAATACGAAACCATCCAGAAGAACGAAGTAAGGGTGGAGGAGTACATGATGGACGATGCCGAGATCGTAGCAATCGGTTATGGAAGTTGCAGCCGCGTCATTCGTTCCGCTGTTGACCTTGCCCGGGAAAGAGGGATCAAACTTGGTATGTTCCGCCCCATAACTCTTTTTCCGTTCCCTGTTAAAGAGATTGCTAAGTTTCCGGACAGGGGACTCAAAGGAATTCTTACTGTCGAAATGTCCGATGGTCAGCTTGTAGACGATGTAAATCTCGCGTTGAAAGGAAAGATGATTTCCGATCTTTACAATAGAATGGGCGGCAACGTTCCGACTGCCCTGGAGATCCTTGAAAAGATTTCCGAACTGTATGGAGTGTGATTATGGCTCAGAAAACAGTACTCAGAAAACCTAAAGGTTTCATTGATGTATACAAGCATAAGCCCGGAGCCGAGAAGGACAGAACACATTACTGCCCGGGTTGTGGCCATGGTATTCTGCATAAACTCATTGCCGAAGCCCTTGAAGATTATGACATTGTAGAAAAAACAATCGTAATCAGTCCTGTTGGCTGCAGTGTATTCGCGTACTACTACTTTGATACCGGAAACATTCAGGTTGCGCACGGAAGGGCTCCCGCTGTTGCTACCGCTGTTTCCAGGGCTAATCCCGATTCGGTAGTGATCAGCTATCAGGGTGATGGAGATCTTGCGGCCATCGGAGGCAACAATATTCTCCAGGCGGCGAACCGAGGTGAAAACGTTGTTGTTTTCTTCGTTAACAACGCCATTTACGGCATGACCGGCGGACAGATGGCACCGACTACACTTTTGGGACAGAAAACTACTACTACGCCCTATGGCCGAAATCCTCAAACGGATGGTTATCCGCTTCAAATGTGTGAGATCATCAATCAGCTGACAGCTCCTGTATTTGTGACAAGAACTTCCCTTCATGACATGCCCAATATCAGGAAGACAAGGGCAGCTGTACGAAAAGGTATAAAGAACGCGATGGACAAAAAGGGATTTTCCTTTGTTGAAGTGCTCAGCATGTGTCCAAGCGGATGGAAAATGGATGCCGTGCCAGCCCAGGAGTGGATCAAGGAAAATATGCTCCCGAGGTTCCCTCTTGGTACGCTAAGGGATATTTCTGAAGAAGCGCCAGCCATTGAACGTCCTGTACCTGTGATGGATGCGGACGAAGTCAAGAAGATCCTTGGATATGGAGCTTTCAGCGATTCGAATCTTGAAAAGAATCCGGATGCTGCCTTTAACAAGGTCGCTCTGAGGGTAGCTGGCTTTGGGGGACAGGGTATAATGTCAACAGGCATAGCCCTGGCCAACGTTGGAATGGAATACGGCTACAATGTAAGCTGGCTTCCGTCCTACGGTCCTGAAATGCGCGGCGGCACCGCGAACTGCTCGGTTAAAATACAGGGAGATACCATAGGCGCATCAGAGTGTACTGAACCCAACATGATCATCGCCATGAATCAGCCCAGTCTCGAAAAATTCGAGAAGATACTCATTCCCGATGGTGTGATCATATACAACAGTACGCTTATTGACATCGAACCAACCCGCAGGGATGTAAAGGTTTATAACGTACCTATTACCGGTATCGCTGACGAACTTGGTGACACGAGATTCCAGAGTATGGTCAATGTAGGTGCCTTTGCCGCTGTCACTGGAATGTTCGATCCAGGTGAAATACAGGGTCTCATGTCTTCTCTGTTCGCGGGTAAGCCCGAGTCGGTTATCAAACTGAACGAAAAGGCTGTTCAGAGAGGATACAACTACGTCAAGGATAATTTTTCCTGAGGAATAATCGTTACCGCTGGCAGTTTTTGCTGCCAGCGGTAATAGTATTCTGAAATTGATTTACTGAACAGGGGGACAATATGAAAACTGTTCTGCTTTCTGTAATTATTCTGCTTGTCATTCCTGGTGTTACCTTTGCTTTTGGATATGCTGATGCCAATAGCAATGGTACATCCATTCCCGGATACAATGCCGTTACTCTGGGGCTTGGTGGAGCAAGAGCCATCGGTTTTGGGGATGCCTTATCCATTCTAACCAATCCTGCTGACATTTACCGGGTTCCTGGAACCACTTTTGGAATGGCAATCGGCCCAGCAGTAATCACCGAATCCTTTGAAGACACAACAGGGTTCCATGATTATAACTGGATTGCGCTGGCTAACCTTTCGGCTGCGATAAAATTCCAGGCAGGCCGTAAACTTGCCCTGGGAGCCGGAATAGCAAGAATATCGGATTTTTCGTTTGAAGGAATATATTACGATAGGGATGCTATCTCGGGTATTATTATCGAAAATTTTGAACTAGTCTCAAGAGGGGGTCTGTACGAATCTGCCGCAGGTTTTTCATGGCAACCGGAAAACTGGATCAACGTAGGCTTGTCTGGCGGGTTACGCTTCGGTGAGGCCAGTTACGATTCCACATATGAGGACAGAGTTGAACCTGAAAACGACACAACCGTTTCGATCGGCTGGAATGAGAGCGATTTCTGCTGGCATGCCGGAATCATGATTCCTCTCAATCTTAGCAGTATAGGTATTTCATGGGCATCCGCCACAGATCATTACGATGCTCGAATTGCCGCTGGAGGAATACTTTATGCCGGAGAATCGAAGCAGGGAGCGATTGGAATAGAAGTTGAAATCATAGATCCGGGGGACGCCAATAACCTGGATGCCAGAATTATTGGTCAGGTAAAACCATCCAACTCCCTTACATTCAGGGGGGCGTTATCCTTTATAGACAGGAATGATGATATAGAAAGCCAGGGAATAGGTGTATCTGTCGGTACGGGAATAGCTCTTGGAAAAATAACACTGAACGGGGCATTTGCATTGTCTACCATAACCAGAGAATCATCCGCTTTCTCGATCTGGGAACCTGTTGATATCAAGGTATCGCAGTCATTGCTTTCCTTCGGACTTAACTGGAATTTATAGGTTAAAGCCAGGGTCTTACAGCAAGCCGGTATTCATACACTTCCTCGGGTCTGAAGAAAAGCTCTATCTCTCTTTTTGCTGATTCAATGGAATCGGATGCGTGTATCATATTATGACCGGGACTGGTTGCGTAATCACCTCTTATAGTACCGGAAGCGGCTTCTGCGGGATTGGTTGCTCCCACCATCGACCTGACAATCTCAACTGCGTCCATTGATTCTAAAATCATGATAACCGACGGCCCGCTTGTGATAAAGGAGATAAGACCCTTATAGAACTCTTTGCCCATGTGTTCTTCATAATGCTGCTCTGCTGTTTCCGGAGAAATCCTGGTGAGTTTCATAGCAGTTATCTTCATTCCCCTTCGTTCGAACTTGGATATCAGTTCACCGATCAGTTCTCTCTGCACCGCATTCGGCTTAAGAATAACAAGTGTCTTCTCCATGCAAGCCCCTTTCATCTGTTCAGATAATATGCTTATCATTTAATTGAGAGCAACATTGATTTTACTATCAGCTGATTGTATCATTGTTGGGACAATAACAATCACAAGAAAGGAATTGATTATGCCCCATTTCTCAACTTCCATGTTTTCCCGGAGACGAATCGCACAAGCAGTATCGTTTCTTATTATACTAATCCTGATTCTGTTTATTGTTCCCGAAGTAAGTCTCGGGTACGGATTTCATGATGCGCTAACTTATGGAAACACCGTAAATGTTGTCAGCATCAGATCTGCTACCATGGTTGGTGTCAGGGTATTTGGTGCTAAGGGAGCCTCCGCTGTATTTCTTAATCCCGCTTGCCTTTCCAACGTGAACAGTTTCAATATGACGGCCTCCACATCGTTGCTTACCTGGGCGGAGGAGGTTATTGACAGTACCAGTACAACACGGCGGTCAGAGGTAGGTTTGGGCTCACTTACAGGTGCTGCGGCTTTCAGAACAGGATCGGATCTGGTTATAGGAGCTGGTGTTGCAAAGGTATCGGATCACCAGTATGACGGAACGCACTTTCTGCCCGATGATCCTTCCCATCCCGGGATCGACGTTATTGAAGTATTAATAGCCAAAGGAGGTCTTTGGGAAGCTCTGGGAGGTGCTTCATGGAGTGTTACCGATAATTTCACGGCAGGAGTATCCGCAGGATTAAGATTCGGTGAAGTAAGTTACGAATATATCTATGATAAGAAGTACACTCCATATGTCGATTCAACTGCTTCATGGAGCTGGGATCTATCTGAAGCATGCTATCACGCAGGATTCACTCTTGGGGATGATGAAATAGCCGCCGGTGCTTGCTACACTTCAGGTTCTTCCGATCATTACTATTCTACTTTAGCACTTTCTGGCAAAGCCAGGGCCGAACATATCGGCAATACTGAGATGGGTTTTGAAGGTGAAATAGTTGATCCATTTAACAATAACTATTTTCACGGTAAAATCTCCATTGAAACTCCCATAAGGCGCAATATCAACATTATGGCAGGTGTCGGATTCAATGAAGGGGCGAACATGAATCGAGTAGGATTGGCTTTCTCCATAGGAGGAAACTACCAGTCAGGTCGGATGAGAGTAGACTTAGCACTATCTCATATGGGAAGATCCAGGACCAGTAAATCTTTCCCTAATGAATATTCGGATTATATTGATGATTCCTGGACTCATTTCTGCATTGGTTTGCAATACATGATATAATTTAAACGATTTCACCGTTGCCTTATGAGAGCGGATTAAATGAAAAGTGATTTAAGAGGTTCCCCTTCCCGTGGATGGGTGAGGGTGAGTTGGACTCCAGATTCAGGGGTATTGCTTGTCTCCGGTGATAGTGAAGGTTTGCTGGGAGTAAGTGCGCGAAGGCTTATAAATTCAACTGAACCCCTTGGCCTTCTTCCCACGGAGCTGGCAAACATTCTAGCCAGCGGATTGCCGGATATTCCGATACATCTGTCCACCTCATCCCTCACCGGTTCAGTCAGTACCATTAAAGGTCAGGCTGAAATAATTCTTTTCGGAATTGCAGGATTTCAGAGCCGCAGCAATATCATGCTTGATGAACTGGGTGCGGGTATTGTAGGAACAGACAGAACCGGCAATATAACTCTTTGGAACAAAGCAATGTCCAGCATATTCAGAATTCCCCAGAAGCATGTAATTAGTAAAAACTTGCAGGATGTTCTGGTATCTCCAGTTCTGTATTCGTGGGATAATGTTATAAAGATGGTCTTGGACGGCAAACAGATTAAAGTAATCTGCCGTCCAGATACTCAACGTAGAATTGAATGTACATTTTCACCAGGCGGCTCCGGTGTGGTGGGTACCTGTTTCGACACAACCGAGAGCTTCCAGGCTGAAAATCGACTTAGAACAAGCAGAAAAATGAATCAGGCCTACTTTCATTCCGTGAGTACCGGCCTGGTTCTATTCGATAAAGATTACAGAATTCTTGTTGCGAACAGAGCTTTCGGCCGCATGTTCGGGTTGATGGAAAACCTGCTTGGTATCCACCTTCATGAGATTCTGCCCAGTGAAAGCTATGAGATCATCGAAGACCAGACGAGACCATTCTTTGCAAATCATTCGAAGGAAAAGGAAAACGCCAGAACTGCCCGGTTTACCCTTCCTGATAAAACCAGAAGGATAATTCTCCAGAATGTTCATCCGATTATGGAGGATTTGAATGAAGTACACTATGCGGTTGGAATATTTGAGGATATTTCAGAAATTACAATAATGAACGAGAATTACAGGAATAACCTGGAGACGGTAAAGAAAGTAAACCAGTTAGCTGATGCTCTGCATTCCGGTGGAACTTTCAGCTCCACTGAAATCGCTGAAAGATTGAATGAATGCATTTCTGCAAAGGCCGTGGCTATCTATTTGTCCGACCCACTTTCGGAAAGCAGACTGACAGGCTGCACATCCAGCTGGCCGGACGATGTACCTGAGGTTTTCTCGGAGTTAAGGCTGGCACCTGTACTGGTGGAATCCAATACGGGATACAGAATCACGGGGGATGATATTGGAGTTCTTGCCCCCTGGTTCAACAATTGTATTGTATTTCCCCTTGAATCGGAAAGAAAAACCTTCGGGTACATTGTTATAGCCAACACAAAAAACAATTCAGCGACGGATATTTTTCCCTTTGCAGAAATTTCTGCCAGAATTGTCATGGCATATTTCAATGCCAACGAGTACGAGACTGAGATCGAGCATTTGGATCTTCTGATCAGCAGGCAGAGCAAGCTTGCCAGCACCGTTATCGATTCACTTGATGTTCCTGTTGCCATTTTCAGAATCGACTGGTCGGTTATACTATGGAATAGACCTATGGAAGAATTAACCGATGTCTCATTCGATCTTGCTTCCGGCAGATCAGAGCTTGCCGCAAATATTCTTTTTCATGGTATAGGTGGAATCAGCGCGGCCCAGAGATTCATAAGAAACGGATCTTCAGAATTCCCGGAATCCTGGGAAGTTGAGAATCAGAATGGAGAAACTACCAGGTGTACATGGCGACTGATCAGAACGGAATCGGTAGAGGGCAGAAATCTGGAATCCGTTATAATCGTTGTCGGTGTAAAATCCGATGATACTTATAGTATTAATTCAGCTAAAAAAGCAGCCGAGACATATTCCTCGCTTAGCAGGGGAACATCGGCTCTTCTCTCAGCTTCGGACCGTACAAGAATTGAAGAGGCAGCAGCAGCAGCTCTGCTTGAAATATCCGGTGCATCCAGAGTTACTCTGAAGATCCGCGGCATCAATCCTGTTACCAGAACAACCTACGATCAGAAGACGGACATGGACTCCTTACGCCCATGGACACTTCCCCTGGAAACCGATACCGAGACGATTGGAGAATGCCAGTTTCACGGTGGAAAAGAATACTCCGTCATGAAGGATTTCACACGCAACGTTGCAAGAACCTGTGTAGAACTTGAAAAAGCAGCCATAGGAAGAAGATTTGCACTTATTACAGAGAGGGCATCTGGTAAATTTCTCATATCAAACAGTAGCGGCAGGATACTTCTGTCCACCTGGATGGATATAACCGATGGGGTCGTTTCCAACCGGACAGTTTACGATATGTTTTCCGGCACTGAATGGTCGTATCTGGATGCGTCAATCTCAGGCATACTGAACAAGGGCAGGCTGAACATGAGACTCAAAACTGACAGCGGTGATTATATGCAGATGGCTGCTGTGGCTCTAAACGGGCATGAAGGGGAGGCACTGATCATATGGTGGCCTGTATCCGAGCTGTCATACAAGATGCATCTCAGGTACCTGGAGCTGGCCGAAGCTTCGGGATTCGCGCTGAGGGACATGCTGGACAGCCTTCTTGCTTCCATCAGCAAAGGTTTTATACGCATCAAGGAAGTTATTAATCCCGATCATCCTGTAGCGGCTGTTCTGAATACAGCAAAGTACGCTTTCGAAGGAATGAACAAAGGTTACTTTTATCTTCGTCTGATACAGATGTCTTTGAATACAATTCCTGAAAGGGTAAATACTGAATTCTATCTTGATAAGGTAATGTCATCGTTCATTGAAGCTGGTATGCTTTCTCCGGATATTTCCATATCTGGCGGACTATACGATATATCAGGTAATATTGACCTTATGCAGCAGGTTACACTGCGGCTCTGCAGCATTGTCTGTCCTGAAGCCACACCTGCCTTCAAAGTATCGGTCATCAAAAGGAAAAATCTTAAAAACAGGGAAGGCCTGTCAGGTAGAGTGGAACAGTATGTAAAGCTGAACATCCTCAAGGCGGATGGGAGCCCATTGAAGAATATCTCTGAGGATTTTTGCGATCTGACTGAGCCGGTAAACTGTTCGGGAGGAATTTCACCTGCCTCGGAGATATCTCTGCTGTGCTTGATACTGCGGCTTACCGGTGGCGCTCTCCTCAGGGATGAAGATACTTTTTCCCTGTGCATACTTTTCCCCTGCATGGACTAGCCAGGATTCATCACAGGTACTCGTGTCATGTCACTTGTATTGATATTTGAGTCGATTATTTTACCATGGTAATTCATTCAGAATGTAATGCTTCACGAAAATGGGTAGCCTCTACTTTACCTTTGACTGTTTTCTGGTCATACTACCGATTCGTATTAATTATTAATGGATATTATCTGGAGGATTAATTTTGGATCCCTACGATTTCAAAAAACTTGAAGAAAAATGGAAGCCTGTCTGGAACAGGATGGGGCTTTACAGAACCGGTACGGAAGATGACAGAGAACCCTTTTACTGCCTTGACTATTTCCCCTATCCTTCAGGAGCTGGATTGTCTGTAGGCCACTGCAAGAACTACATTCCCACAGATGTCATATGCCGTAAGAAACGGATGGATGGATTCAATGTATTACATCCCATGGGCTGGGATGCCTTTGGCCAGCCGGCGGAGGAATATGCCATAAAGACGGGTATACATCCCTCTGAAGTGACCAGAATCAACTCGGATACCTACCGCAGGCAGATGAAATTGATTGAGGCCAGTTACGACTGGGAAAGAGAGATCAATTCAAGCGATCCCGATTACTACAAATGGACCCAGTACTACTTTAATCTTCTTTTTGACAGAGGGCTCGCATATCAGACGGAGAGCGATCAGATGTGGTGCCCCACATGCAGTATAGTTCTTTCCAATGAAGAAGCCGCTGGTGGCGTATGCTGGCGCTGCGGAGGCGAAGTTACAAAAAAGAAGTTGAAGCAGTGGTTCTTCAGGATCACCGAGTACGCCGACAGACTGCTTCAGGGTCTCGAGGATCTCGATTGGCCCGAAGGGATCAAGGCCATGCAGAGGAATTGGATAGGAAGATCTGAGGGGGCAGAGGTCATATTCAGGATTGTGAATCCTGAGACATATTGCGAGATGGATCTTCCGGTCTATACCACCAGGCTTGATACTATCTTCGGTGCTACATTCTGTGTACTTGCTCCGGAATATCCTGATATAGAAAAAATGGTTACATCGGACAGGCATGACGAGGTGATGAGTTATGTAAACGAAGCCAGGACAAAGAGTGACATGGAAAGAACTGCTGCCGCGGAAAAAGGGAAAACCGGTGTGTTTACCGGCTGCTTTGCTGTGAATCCCTACAACGGTGAAGAAATTCCACTGTATATCGCCGACTACGTGCTGGCCGGTTATGGAACTGCCGCAATAATGGCGGTGCCCGCCCATGATGAGAGGGATCACGCCTTCGCTAAAAAATTCGGGATACCCATTGTTGAAGTCATAGCACCCGGAGGTATACCGCAGGGAGTTGAGGAAGCTGCAACGGTAGCAGACGGACAACTGATAAACAGTGGGCCATTCACCGGCCTTGATTCCGACAAGGCCAGGGAAAAGATGGCTGAATACGCCATGGAGAATGGAATCGGAAAAGCTGATATCCGCTACAGGATAAGGGACTGGTTGGTTTCAAGACAGCGTTACTGGGGAGCCCCGATACCGATAATACACTGCAAAAAGTGCGGAGCTGTACCTGATAGAAATCTACCCGTTGTTCTTCCGGAACTTGATAATTTCGAACCTGACGATTCTAGTCGATCACCTCTGGCAAGAGCTGAAGAATGGGTAAATACCGTATGTCCTGAATGCGGTGGTCCTGCGAGACGGGATACCGATACGATGGCAGGTTTCGCCTGTTCATCGTGGTATTTCCTCAGATTCGCATCTCTTGCTGAGTCTGACAGACCATTCGATCCGGAGATGGTGAAGTACTGGCTCCCGGTGGACCTTTATGTAGGGGGTGCCGAGCACGCGGTAATGCATCTTATCTACGCAAGGTTCTGGACTAAGGTCATGTACGATGAAGGAATACTTGATTTTATCGAGCCTTTTTCCGTGCTGAAAAACCAGGGAATGATACTGGGAGCAAATGGACTGAAAATGTCCAAGTCAAAGGGAAACATCGTTACTCCGGATGAGATGGTAGAAAAGTACGGTGCCGATGCTTTGAGGCTCTATATCCTTTTTATGGGACCGTTTGAAGCGGAACTGGAATGGAACGAGGAGGGGATAGCTGGCACCTACAGGTTCCTGAAGAGAGTTTGGTCGGTGGTGCTTGAAACAGCAGAACCTCCGACCATGGAAAAAGATGATGATTTCATTTCAGAACTCCGTTACAATACGGCCAGGACGGTTAAAAAAGTTACGGAGGATGTAGATTCCTTCGCTTTTAATACGGCTGTGGCCGCCATGATGGAGTTCATGAATTTCCTTTCAGCCAACAGGGAGAGAGCCGGAGCTACAGGCATGCTCTGGAGAGATTCAATCAGGAAACTGCTTATTCTCATGGCTCCTATGACACCCTTTATTTCCGATGAACTGTGGGAGCGGATGAACTTCCCCGGAGATACGGTTTGCAGGCAGGAATGGCCCTCCTGGGATGAAAATGACATTGTTCTGGATACCGTTGAAATAGTCGTTCAGGTCCGGGGCAAGATCCGCAGCAGGATTAGAATAGATACAGATGCCAGTACCGATGAGATCGAGAAAAAAGCTCTGTCACTGGACAGGATAAAGGAAATACTGGGGGGCAATGAACCCAGGAGGGTGGTAGTTGTCCCCGGCAAACTCGTCAACATAATACCATGATGATTTCCGTTATACAGCCCTTTGCTTTCATCCGGAAGCTGGTCACGGTATTACGGAAAGGAATGATTTACTGATGTACCCCCGGAGAGCAGATATCAAACCTGGTATGAAGGTGATACTTGTAACAAAGGAAAATCAACGTTCCGGTGAATTGACCGAGGGGATTGTTAAGGACATCCTGACCAGGTCATCGAAGCATCCACACGGCATTAAGGTTCGGCTTGAAAATGGAATTGTGGGCAGAGTCAAAAAGATATTGTCTTGAAGTTGAAAAAATATTGCAGGCACTGACCTGGAGA
>JAUVLV010000065.1 GCA_030600545.1 Candidatus Aegiribacteria sp.
TAGTTCTTTCTTCCCGCGTACCGGTTGAATTTGTAAGGAAAACAGCAAGAGCCGGTATTCCGATAATTGCGGCAATTTCAGCTCCAACCGCACAGGCTGCAGATGAGGCAGAGAAGTTGGGCATTTGTCTCTGTGGATTCATCAGGGGTGACCGAATGAATGTGTACTCGAACAAATGGCGTCTGGGTCTATGATGCTTTTTCAAGAAACCTCACTGCTTGTACTTGCCGGTGGAGAATCCAGTCGTATGGGCTATCCCAAGCATCTTCTGCCAGTTTGTGGCGGGACAATGATAGATAACATTGTAAACAATCTCGGGCATTTTTTCAGTGAAGTTATTATTGCTGGAAGGGACCTGGAACTGAATCGTACCGATGTAAAAGTTGTTGAGGACATCAGATTGAGAAGATGTCCATTGATCGGGATTCTATCGGGCATGAGGGAATCGAATAACCCGAATGTATTTGTGATGGGCTGTGATATGCCCTTCGTAAAACCCGAGATGATTCAGTTTCTCATTTCCCGGAAAAATGACAAAACCGATATAGTTATTCCCATTGTAAGGGGGTACTTCGAACCCCTTTGCGCGGTGTACAGCTGTTCGACCTCAGATAGAATATCGCACTACCTGAATACGGGCTGCAGAAAAGTGACAGGGATTTTTAGAACTATGAGTGTTATGGAAATCCCGGAATACGAGGTCAGGTCATTTGACCCCCTTCTGGAATCGTTTATTAACCTCAATACACCAAACGAATATCGGAATTACAATCTTTCATAATGAACCCGGCTGAAGCCGGACAGATAATGGGAACAGGGCAACTGTTCTGCCGCCGCCCTGTTCTGTATCCAGAAAGTACTGATTACTTCTTTAAAAGGAACCTGTCCGCGGGGCTGTTAACCCTGAGGGCACTTCTCTTTTCAGCAAGCTTCATATAGGGAGATATCATGGAAGGTGTAGTAATTCCCAGAAGGTTGCGTACCAGTTTTCTGTCTATACCGTCCTCAAGCATATGAACCGCGAAACTATGTCTGAGCCATCCCAGTGTTGCACGTTTCTCGATACCAACGGCAAGCATCGCCTCAGCGAAGGCCCTCTGAATTGTTCTGGGGGAGATGCAGTTGGTTTTGCCTCTGCCAGGGAACATCCAGGGGGAATCGTCGGTTCTCGTTTCAATGTAGTACCTGAGAATTTCGGATATCGAATTTGCGAGTATCGTATCTCTGATGAATTTTTTATCCTGGTCGTTAACATGAATCACCATATTGTCAAAATCGACTGCATTCCTGAGAAGATGTGTTGCTTCACCGACCCTTAGCCCAGCGGAGTAGATAAGCATAAGGGCAAGCCTGTATTTCAGTTCGTGTACGTTGGCGAATATCTGACTGATCTCTTCTCTGTTGAAGATACCATGAAGGGGAATCTTCTTAGAAATGAGGCCGGGTCCGGGAAGAGGATTATCCTTACGAAGGACATATTTGTACATGAATCTGATGGCGCTCTGAGCCTGGTTTATATAGGAAAGTGATTTTCCTTCATCAACAAGGTCCTCAAGGTACTTTCTAAGAGTATCCTCATCGAGGTTTTCTGCCTTGTTTCCGTACGTGTTCTCGAGCCTCCGGATATGAGACAAATAACTGTTGGCTGTTTTAGGACTTCTTCCAGCGGTTTTAAGAACTTTCTTTGTCTGTTCAACAAAATCCGGCATTTTCATACTCCTTTCGGATAGTTGTTACACTGACTTAAGTGTAATAAAAGAATCTGACTATTTATATGTCTAAATTAATCTATTGAAGAATTACAATCATGTCAAGCTACTTAGTAAAGATAAGTAAAATAAAACAGACTAAATCTATATTGATGACATATGAAATGTGTTCAAATATCTCTTTAGAACACGAAGTACTGACAGAATTTATGCTTTTAGGGTGGATTTTGTTCATAACCCTTGACATATTCAATCTATTGACTGAAACTATTAGATTAACATTTTCTGAACGGAGAGGAATGATCCTTTTCCCCGGGGTATCATCGAAAGCAATGTTGCGGGTATTGTTACCCTATATTTTCAGTGTAATCGTAATACTTACCGTAGTTGCAGGATATATTCATTTTACTGACTGTATTTGTTGCAAGGTGATCCAGATTGAACAGAAACAGGCCATCCAGACCGCCAGGAGTATTACAGGCACCTCAGTAAACGAAGAGATGTCGATTATCATGTTCGACAGGCGTCAGAGCAATGGGTCTGTATACCTTGAACTTAAACCCGAATTTATGGAATTGTTCAATCTGAGCGATTTCGTTATAGCGTATCCGATGTTCGGAGAAATTCCTGAAGTTGTTCCCTTGGATGAGAATTCTCTTGCAGTGAACGCTATGAGCAGCAGTTCGCCAACCGTGCAATATGTTAAAAGCGGCAGTCAGACAAGACTTCTCCTGTTTTATCCTTTTGTTGATTCATCAGGGAACAGTGCTATTGCAAGGATGATTTTTGAAAACGTTCTTGGAACAGATGCTATGAATAGCAGTAAATATAATATCTACATAATGTCAGTAGTAGCTTTTATGCTGATTATTATACCTTGCTTATTTCTACGACTTGCAGATCTTCGAAGAAGGATAGAAAAGGATGGTTTCTATCAGGGAGATATAGAGATTAAAACTGATGATGACGCTAAAATCACTAACTCTGATATCTGTCCTTTATCGATTCTGAACGGTTTCGAGTTTCCTGCGATGTTTCGGCTGGACAGCAGCGGTTCGGTCTTTTTCATGAATAGTTCCGCTGAAAAGCTGATAGACATCTCGAAGAACGATATGAGGGGAGTTAAATTTCACGAGTTGCCCTGTTTCTCCCCTGAAGACCGGAAGCTGATAATATACCCGGAGAATGAGGAACCTTTAGAATTTACTCTCGGTATTATAGATAGCTCAGGAGATTCAAGGAAATCCTCTTTCAGGATTGAACTGCTCAGTAATAAGAAGGAATATGCAATAACAGTTAAAAACATCAGTGATGAAAATGGAAATGTACTGGAACACGGAAAATCCGGAACTGATTCGAAGGAACATGAAAAATCTCCGGGCAGCTTGCCTTATAATAACATTCAGCGTATCAGGACAATTATAGAAGATTGCAGGATCAAGTTTTCGGGAGATTCGACCTGTCTTGATAATCTGGAAAGAATAACCGACGTTCTTTCCGGATTAGAAAGTGACAGTGGAATGAAGAATAAGGGAAGAGATGACACAATTGAAATTTTCTCAGAACTTGATGCAATTTCCGAAGCTCTGAACGATGTGCTTCCGCAAAGGACTTCAATAGAGCTTGATGTTCCGGGTTTTTTGCCACAGGTTGAATGTTCCAGGGAAGATTTTACACAGATAGTCAAGAACATGGCTTTCTATTCTCTTGAATCTACAAACGGGCCTGTAAGAATAAAACTGGGTGCCAGGGATGTGCCTTCACCGGTGTCCGATTCCGTTTTCTCTACAAACTGTGATAGAACAGTTTCGAAATCGGTATCCCTGAGTTATACGGATGGAATCAGAATGCCTGTTGTACTGAAAGAAGCCCTGCTTGATCCCGAAACCGATCTGTCCGGGATTCAAAGGGATTACGGGTCTCATATCTCATCGGTTGCAGCAGTACTTTCAAGACATGACTGTCACCCCGTATTTACGGAAGGATCCGCGGGCACCACGCTTAACATCCTGTTCCGGATCAGGGAAGATTACCTGTTTGATGTATCCCACACAGATTCACTTCACAGAGAAAACCTGAGCAGCATAAAACTGGCAATTTGTGACGCTTCAAGGATCGTGAGAGAGAGCGTATCCGATGTTCTGACCATGTATGGAATTGAAGTGAGGAGTGAAGCTGATCTGGAAAGAATGAGAAATTGGCTGGCTGAATCCCAGGTGGATTTTTTAGTTCTGGACTATTCCGCTGTAGAGGAATCCATGGAAGAAGTGTTTTCGAATGTAAGGATAGAATTTCCAGATCTTAAGATAATCCTGACTAGAAGTTTTTCTGAAACCGGAAGTTTCCTGCATGAATCCCTGGAGCAAAATCGCAGAATTCTGATGAAACCTTATTCAGTGGATGAGCTGTTGAATATTATCGAAATGTCTGTTTCACCTGGATTAAATAATGAAGATACAGGCTAAAACCGGGAGGAACGGATGACTGTTGAAAATTGGATTGTAAAACTGGCTCTTTCTGTTTTTCTGGGATCCCTGATAGGGCTTGAAAGAGAATTCCATGGTCGGCCTGCTGGTCTCCGAACACACATTCTGGTCTGCATGGGTGCTACCATACTTACTTTGAGCGGCATCGCCATCGCTGAAACTTTTTCAGCCAGTAATACTCCACCTGGTGCCGAGGTCAGCAGAGTAATAGCTGGCATAATGACGGGAATAGGGTTTCTTGGAGCAGGCGCGATTATGAGAACGCGAGACATGATCCGTGGTATTACCACTGCAGCTTGTATCTGGTTTGTTGCAGCTATCGGAATTGTAATAGGCATAGATCAATATATTATCGCAGCTTCTTCAACAGGTATAGCACTTATTATTCTGATTTTTCTTCCGTTAATAGAGGAACGTTTGGCGGCCCTGGAATACAGAGATGTAGTAATTCGTGGAGAGAATAGAGATCCGGAAGCGTTGATTAAGAACTGCACTTCTGTATTTGAAAATAATAGCATCGGTATACATGATATTGACATCGAAATTGCCAGAGAGGGAAGTTCCATCACTCTTCTCTACCATCTCAGGATAAGAAAACTGAATAATAAACTGCAGCTTCTGAACACTCTTTCAGAAGTGAAGGGTGTCATCAACGTTAAATGGCAGAGGGCTGTCGGGAATATCTGATATTTGTTAGATCTTTGGAAAAAGCGGCATTGCTGCCATGCGGAAAAGGTCTTCACAAGCTTTCCTGACATCATTCTTTATTTCCGGGGTGCAGCATACGGTAAGGTAATTCCTGTTAGGTTGTGCCTTGGATAGGTATTCAGCAAATGGCGGATCCAGCTTTTCAAGCGGTAGAATATTCCCTGATTTGTCTATGTACTTGATGCCAATCTTTGAAAATCTTTCCTCAGATATCTTTACGGCTTCCAAAGGCATATCCACAAGTATGTAACCCGGATCCACTCCAGCTGCTTCAGACAGTTTCAATGCAAGACTTTCGGCGTTCTGACTGCGTGTTTCACTGGATGTGCCGATTGTGTTCAGGAAGAAGATATCACTGTCATTAAGTGTAGCCGCGTCTATCCGGAACACCTGCGAAAACAGCTTCTGCCTGTATTTTACCCTCCATGCCATATCCCTCACCCACGGATCCTTCGATTTCTGCGCAAGGAAACTCAATATCTCGTCATCGGTTAGTATGTGGAAATCAACTATTTCCTTCAACTCAACGATACTTCTTCTGGCAGCGGCTAAAAGCATCATATCCACTATTCTTGTTTTCTTGTGCAGGTAGACACTTGAATACATCTGCATCCGCGCAAAGAGAAAATCACGTATGGCTTCGTGCCCCTTGCTGAGGAAGACGATTTCATTGTTTTCAACCCTCATGGTTGAGATTATCCTGTCCACCTCTATATGGCCGAAGGCTACACCTGTGGAATAGAAATCTCTCTGGAGGTAATCCAGCATATCTGCATCTACCTCACCGAAGATCATCTGCTGCAGGTAACGCGGTCCTTTAAAATTACTGCAGACAAGGTCTGCTACATCAGATGGGTCAACATCGTATGACCTCAGTATTTCAGGAATTTTCCCCGCTCCTTTTATATTGAAAGTTGTGTCGCCCCTTACCAGATCCGCTACAAGATCCATGTGGTCAACACCGTTCATCTCTATGTAAAGCGGTTCCAGTGTATGCGACCAGGGTGTATGTCCAATGTCATGAAGCATGCCGGCGGCCTGCAGGAGTTTCCGTATACCTGCTTTTTCCGTATCGGGAATTCCGTACATATTCTCAAGAACATGCTTTCCGATGGTGTCAGCAAGGTAAGAGACACCCAGTGCGTGGGAAAGACGCATTCCATGGGCACCCGGATAGCACTGAAAGGTAGTACCCAGCTGGTGTACAAAGCTGAGCCTCTGAACTTCCACAGTTTGGATCAGCTCTTCCTGTAGCCCTGAAAGGCGGATATTTCCGTGTACAGGATCTCTCACGTACATTATCTTGCGATCTGTCTGATTTTTCATTGCTGCCAGCATCTCCGTCCGGGCTATGCGTTAATATCCTGATATCCGGTTCAATTAACTTCAATGTCTGCTGCGGATCTGATTTCAGATGCAGCATGAATATATTTAGTTAATATCCATACAGAAGTAAACAAAGGTAGTGTTGCATAGTATATCACTGTGAGTAATATTCTGCATTCTGGAGGAAGTTACATATGGAAAGAGTCGATCTTCATACGCACAGTACCGCTTCAGATGGTATCAGTTCCCCCGCTGAACTGGTGTCAATGGCGTTCGAGAAATCACTTTCTCTGTTTTCCATTACAGATCACGATACATTTGATGGGATTCCTGAAGGTGCTGCTGCAGCAACGAAGCTGGGGATGGAATTTCTCCCTGGAATTGAGCTGAGCGTGGATCTTGAGGAGAAAGGGCTTACGGCTCATCTCCTGGGATACTTTCCTGGAATTGATATACCAGAGCTTCTTAACAGTTCAACTCTCCTCGGAAAGGCAATATCTTTTGTTCAGGGCGGCCGCTCCCGAAGGAATCCGCGAATACTTGAGAAACTGGCTGACAATGGTATATATATTGAAATGGATGCAGTTGAACTGATCGCCGGAGGTGACGTTGTTGGAAGGCCCCATATTGCTGAAGTAATGCTTAATGCAGGATATATAGTCAGTATGCCGGAAGCTTTCAACAGGTTTCTTGCTAAAGGGAAACCCGCATACGTCGAAAGAGACAGACTACCGGTTGTCAGAGCGATAGAGATTATTGTGGAATCCGGCGGGTTGCCTGTTATGGCTCATCCGGGATATATTGAAATGGATCGTGAAACACTGAGGGATTTCTTTAGAAGAATGAAGGGGCATGGACTGGCAGGAATAGAAACCTACTACCCTACACATACCTCTTCAACGACTGAAAGGCTCAAGTCGTATGCTCGGGAATTCCAGCTTGTTGTTACGGGCGGAACCGACTATCATGGCAGGAATAATGAAGCTGCTCCCCTCGGGGGAACAGATGATGGGTTTCATGTTGATCTTGAAGATGTAGAAGAATTTATAACCCTTTGCAGTGATTATGGCAGAAGGAGGTAGCAAATGGCTAAACTAAGCGAACTGGTGGAAAAGATAGATATTGAGGCCAAAGAAGGTAACAGGAAAAAGGCACTTATGATGCTTGACAAACTTCTTGAAAAAGTACCTGATAACAAACAGCTTCTTACCCGTAAGGCGAAGTTTGAAAAAGAGTACGACTACGAACAGAGAATAATTACCCTTGAGAAGAAGTACGACATAGCATCAGAATGACGAAGTAGACACGGCTTTATGTATTTTTGCAGTAGAATACTGGTAAAATTTGCGGGTTAAGACTGCGCTTGCAGCATTACTGATGTTCTTTTTCATTTCCTGTGGTACCATAACAGTTGAATCCTTAAACAGGCAGAGCGAACTTTACGCAAGCAGGATAGCTTTCGGCTGGGAGAACCTGGAGAGTTTTCAGCTCCGGGGCAATGCAAGGCTTCAGGGAAGTAATCTTGTTGCCAGGGGACCCTTTGTGCTCTGGGGTGATGCTGATGAGGGGTTGCTGAGAGGTGATTTTTACGGACCCGATGGCAGGCCTGTAGTTTCTATCAAGGGTGATTCAACTGGTATGCTGATCTATATGCCCCAGGATGAATGCGCCATCTTCATGCCGGGAGGTCTTCGAGCAGGCGGTGGAATAATTCAAACAATTGATCTTATTCATCTTCTCAGAACAGGCTATCCCCTCGTAATGGAAGCATGGGAGATAACCGGTAGTGCATCTGTGACAAATGAACAAATCCAATGGCTCTTCTGCGTTTCTGACACAACGGATCGAATGGTTCTTACTATGGAAAACGGAAACATTTTCCCCTCTGAATGTAAATGGAAATCGGGAGAATTCATGATTCAAGGATCTTCACCACATGACGAATACAATGCCTGGCCCTGGAGTTGGAGCACAAGAATTAACGATAGTGCTGTAGACCTTGAGTTAACAGAAATAAACACAACGGCTGTACCCTGGGAGGGTATTTGGATGATGACCGTGCCAATCCCCGTCGATACAGTTGATTGCATCCCATTATGGCAACCTGCTATTCAGCCTGATCAAAGGTAATGTTAACATTTTGTCCAACTTGTTAACATAAATTATTCTCCTATATTCCACAGCTGTCTGAACCAGGAGTTGACGCAGGCCTGTTTGTTTACTATTCAACCAGTTGCCATTCAGTTTACAGGAGGGTAAATGGCTATCTTTGGAGCACTAAACAGTATTTTCGGCAGAAAGCCCGGAACACTGCTTTCAAATTCAATGGCGATAGATCTTGGAACCGCGAATACACTCGTGTACCTTCAGGGCAGGGGAATTGTACTGGAGCAGCCCAGTGTTGTGGCAATTAATCGTGAAACTAATGAACTTGTAGCAGTAGGGCACGATGCAAAGGCAATGCTTGGGCGTACAGGAACTACGCTGCAGGCTTTAAAGCCCCTGAAAGATGGTGTGATAACCAACGCCACAGCCACAATGGCAATGCTCAGAGAATTCTTCAGCATGGCAAAAACGCGAAGGATATCCATGAGACCAAGAGTCCTTGTGTGCGTACCAAGCGGTATAACGGAGGTTGAAGTCTCCGCAGTAAGAACAGCACTTGAAAGAGCTGGCGCAAGGGAGGTTCTTCTGGTTTCTGAGCCTCTTGCTTCGGCGATTGGTGTGGGAATTCCAGTGGAAGGAGCCGCTGGTAACATGGTTGTCGACATAGGTGGTGGAACAACGGAAGTTGCAGTGATAAGCCTCTCCTCGATTTCTGCCAATAACTCCATAAGAATAGGTGGAGACGAGATTGACAATGCGATATCAATATATCTGAAAAAGCAGTACAGCCTCCTGATAGGTGAGCGAACCGCTGAGCTGGTCAAAATACGAATGGGAACTGTGCTGGAAGATGACGATGAAGAGTACGAGGTCAGCGGCCTTGATTTTGTGAACGGAATTCCTGAAACATATATTATTAATTCTGAAGATATCAGAAAAGCCCTGAAGGAAGTTGTCGGGACGATTGTTGAAGCGGTAAGACATGGCCTTGAGAAAACACCTCCAGAGCTTGCAAGCGATATCGTTGACCGCGGAGTAGTTCTAACAGGGGGCGGAGCTCTTCTGAGAGGATTGGACAGACTTCTTATGAGTGAAACCGGACTGCCTATCAGGGTAGCGGACAATCCTCTGTCCTGTACAGTGCTGGGTGCCGGCTTGATTCTGGAAGATATATACCGGTACCGTAACCTTCTCCTGTAGCAGTATAATGGATATTTCTGGAAGACAGAGCAGAAACAGCAGGAGCGGGAAGAATAGAAGGTTCTTTCTTTTTATTTCTATCTCATTGATTCTTCTGATATTCGGCCCCTTTCTTCTGGGCGGAATGGGCAGCTGGCTGGGGGCCAGGTTCTCAGAAGTTATTTTCAGAGGGACCGATACGCCCACAGAAGATAAACTCAGAAATGATATCATGCAGCTGATGCTTGAGAATTCGATTCTTCGAGAAGAAGCAGTTAAGGCAGAACGATATAGAACACTGCTTGGTATCACCCGGACGGATAACAGAGAAGCCATTCCTGCAAGGGTTCTATACCGTTCGGAAGGATTGGTTACCGGCATGATTGTTATCGATCAGGGGAGCATCGACGGTGTAATTGAGAATTCGGTATGTATCTCTTCTGAAGGTCTTGTAGGCATTGTATGTTCGGTGAGTGAAACCACAAGTGAAATCCTTCCCATCACCAACCCTTCCGTTAATGTAAGCTGCGTGACATGGCCATCTGGTGCATACGGAATACTTCAGTCAACATCAGATGGTTCTCTGAGTCTTGTTCATGTTGATCTTACAAGCGAAGTGGAAACAGGCGAGCAGGTTATTACTTCAAGATATGGCGGGATATTTCCAGATGGACTCCTTGCGGGAATGGTAACAGGTATCTCCTCAGGCGAGCCGGGGCTGGCGCTGAAACTCAACGTAATACCTGCTGTTGATTTTCAAAGTACAGGAGAGGTTCTCATACTTCTTCCGGAGGATTCCTACGAAACCGATAATCAGTAGCTGGCGAGTAATCGCCATGATCGGATTTCAGGTGAAATTTGCAGTTTAGAATATTCGCGCTTGCTTTCACAATAATTCTTCAATTTCTGCTGGAACTGACTGCTACCAGAATACTGGTAGCTCCGTCCCTTGTGTCTATAGTACTTGTTTACTTTTCGGAGAACTACGAGAACCTGTGGGCGGTTGATGGAGCTTTCTGGTCTGGTATTGTTCTTGATCTCCTTCTGCACCAGCCCCCGGGTTCATCCTCTCTTGCCCTCCTTGTCGGGCTTTTTGTAGCAAGAGCTTTCAGCAGACTGTCATCCAGAGAGAGTAGAAGCTATCTTTTGAGTATGATGGTCATTGTGGTATTGGTTTCCGATACGGTTTTCATACTGGTCGCTTCACGGCCGATAGGTTCGGGTTTCAGTTCCGTGCTTCTTCTCGTCATTCCCAGAATGATTATTACGGTTATCACTGGAGCATTATTCCTCTCTGTAGTTGCCTGGATTACTGAAATAAGATCCAGGAAAGTAACCGGGAAGCTGCATGTTCAGAGATAAGAAGCAATGGCCTTTTATGATATACCTGTTATCGGTACTTTTTCTTTTTGTAATACTCGGTGCAAGGCTATTTTACCTGCAGATAATCAAAGGGGATTATTACAAAGGTCTTTCCAGCCAGAACCATATCAGGGTAGTCACCAAACCGGCACCACGCGGACTGATAAGTGACAGGAACGGAGTGGTTCTTGCGGATAACAGGCCTTCCTTCATTGTAACTGCGGTGCCTTCGGAATTTGACAGTTCGAACACCATTCAGGTTGCGTCTCTTCTGAATATTCCGGAGGAAACTTTATCTGAGATTCTGAGAGAGGCTTCATCTGTACCCCACAGGCCTGTCGTACTGAGGGAAAGTATGAGCGTGGAAGATGTAAGCTCAATCGCGGAAAACCTATACAGAATCCCGGGTGTTCTTATCGATGTAGCACCACTGAGGAGATATCACAGAGCCGAAGATTTCTGTCATGTCATTGGATATGTAGGGCTGGCTGACGATCCCGAATCCTTCAGAGGGGAAATAACTGGAAGAACCGGGATTGAACTCAGCCTGAATAGTACTTTGCAGGGAACCCCGGGGCTGCACCGGGAAGTTGTGGATGTCATGGGCAGGATTGTTGAGGAATACAGGGGAACGGAATCCGAAGAGCCTGTACCCGGGAAGAACATGGCACTTACCATTGATGCTGAGCTTCAGAGAACTGCTATGGAAAACCTTGTGAAAACCGGACTGCCCGGTGCTGTGGTTATCATCAATTATGAGAATGGGGAAATCCTTTGTGCGGTTTCTTCTCCTTCATTTGATTCCAACATGTTTTCAAGGGGGATATCACAGGATGAGTGG
>JAUVLV010000011.1 GCA_030600545.1 Candidatus Aegiribacteria sp.
GATCATGTTTCCGGTGGGCACGATGGAAATACTCTCAGCTTCCATTGTGATCTGGTCCGTTTCGATGGGCATCGCGCCTCTTCCATCGGGAAAGACCCATATAGTAGCCGAGTCCGAGGCAGCCGTACCTGCAAGAATGAAAAGAAAAAGTGAAAAAAGCTTTCTAAACATTGTTCTACTCCTCCACATTGAGAATTTACATTCTTTCAGCGTACTGAAACAGCCCTCCCGCAAGGTAGATATTTCTGGCGACTTCGCTCATAGGGTTGCCCTGGAAGCTGTTATCCCCGGAGTTGAGGATACCGTCTTCAAGGTTCAATTCCGCCATCTCGAAATTACTGAAAAGGTCATCGGGGAGGCCCGGTAATTCGATGATGGGAAAACCGCTGTTTATTGCGTTTCTTTTGTAAATGGCGCCGAATGACCTGGCCATTACCGCCTGTACGCCCAGGGCCTTGAAGCAGTCAACCGCGTGCTGGCGTGAGCTGCCCGAACCGAAGTTGTCACCTGCAAGTACAAGATCTCCCGGCTGTGCTTTGTCCGCAAAATCCTTGTAACCTTCCAGGTTGCCGAATGCGAACTGACCCATTTCATCCATATCCGTTACGGCAAGATGGGCGTTGTGATATATCATATCCGTATCTATATCGCTGAAGAGCTTTCCATTTTCAATGAGTACCCAGAGTCTACCTTTCAAGATGAATTCGCGGGACATTACATCACCTTCTTCAGTTCGAGTACGGAAGCGATTCTGCCAAATATCGCGGAGGCCACAGCTGTTCCTATACCGGCGAGATAGGTATTACCTCTGCCCTGCTTGCCCTTGAAATTCCTGTTCGATGTGCTTATCTGTACTTCTCCCTCACCGGTCATTCCAATCTGACCTGAGGCGCATCCGCCGCAGCCGGCGTTGCTGACTATGGCGCCGGCATCGAACATGTCCTTCAGAAGACCTTCGTCAAGAAGTTTTGCCCAGGTTGCCCTGGTCGCGGGTACGACTTTCAGCATGACACCGGGAGCGACTTTCCGGCCCCTCAGCAGTTCCGCCGCATACTTCAGGTCCTGGTATGTACCATTTGTGCAGCTTCCCACGAAGACCCCGTCTACCTTTACATCGGTCTTTCCCGATACGGGATATACATTCGTCGGGCTGGGCGGAGCGGCTATCAGAGGTTCCAACCCCTTTATATCAAGGGAGTACTCTTGCAGATAAGTGGTATCCGAATCCGCATAAACAGCTTCATCGCAGTTCATGCCAAAGAAATCCAATACGTTGTTATTTGGCGGTATGAATGCAATTATCGCTCCCATTTCGGTGGCAAGACTTGAGAGAGTCACGCAATCCTCCAGTGACGCATTCTCAACCCACCGGCCATATATCTCAACTGATTTGCCAAGCAATTCATGGTTACTGAACCTTCTGAGCATAGCCAGGGCTACATCCTTGGCCTCCGTTCCTTCCGCAGGCATTCCCTCAAGTGTAACTTTTATGGATTCGGGGATCTCGAACCAGACTTTCCCGGTTTTAAAAGCGTAAGCGATGTCAACATCACCCATCCCCTGTCCGAAAGCTCCCACAGAACCCATTATGTTGAGGTGGCTGTCGGTTCCCACAGTAGTTGTGCCGGGTTTCGCGTACTTCTCTTCGATCACGACATGAGAACCTATACCGGCATCGACATCGTAAACCTTCAGGTCGTTCTTTCCGGCGAAGATCCTGATCCTCTGCTGATTGTTCGCATATGGAATGGTATTCGCGGGAACGTTGCAATCGAAAGTGAAGAACGTTTTCGATCTGTCGGCTATCGGAGAATCTCCTCCGTATTTCTCAAGATTTCCCACAACGCTGGCTCCGGCAAAATCCCTTGCCGTCCTGTTATCAATGTCTATCCAGACAACATCTCCCGGATGGCAATCTCCTCCGCCATGGGATGACATGATTTTCTCGATTAGAGTTCTGCCCATTTCTGCCTCCTTGTGATATCTTTGGAATACCATTTGCCCCTGGGGTCTCTGCCAAGGAGCACACATTTCAGGAAGGTCTCCGGAAGACCTTCGTGTTTGTATTTCTTCTCGTACAAAGCCATATTGAAGGGGACTCTGTACCAGCTGATTGAAGCTGTGGTGTTCTCTTCGTTGATATCCAGGATCGCCATGGTCGATTCTTCTGGAAGAGTTCCTCCACCTACACTCCCGGGATTAATGATCATCCGGGTGTTCCTGGGCTTAAGGTACATTTCGTGGGTATGCCCCAGCAGTAGAATATCGCATGAATTTTGCTTCAGTATGAAATCGTACACTTCTTTTGAATCTCGCCTGCCGATACTTCCACAGATATTCCCCGGCAGTCCATGAACACACAGTATTCGTGTGCTTCCAACCATGTATCGCAACTCAGCTGGAAGCTTCTTCAGGTATTTCTTCTGATCCGGGGTTATCTGGTCATCCGTCCATTGAAGCAGCTCGGAAGACAGTCGTTCCCACTGGATGTTCTCGAATGAATCACCCGTATTGTCTCTCCCTTTTGCCACCGCTCTGTCACAGTTGCCCTGAACGGTATCAATTTCATTGATCTGAATGAAATCGATAACTTCCGATGGGTAAGGTCCAAACTGTACAAGATCCCCCAGGCAGACTATCTGGTCTACACCTTCTTCGGTAAGTGCTTTAAAGCATGCTTCAAGCCCGGGCAGATTACCATGAATATCCGATATTATCCCTATTCTCAACTTCGGAACTTCCTCTCGTATAGAAGAATGTCATTTGTAAACTCAGTATACTGAACAGGATTGCCACCAGCCAATTCAAGAAGTGCTTCGTAATCACTTGCGTTTATCGCTTCCCTTACCTCCGGCCCTCCCGAAAGAATATCAACGGGCATCTTATCGTATTCGTATTCGTATGGCGGATCGTTCCACCTTGTCCGGGAATATCTGAAAACTTCGAGCAGAATGCCCAGAGCGGCTCGAAGAGGTCTGAAAACAGACCTGTCAAGTATATGAATCTCACCGCCATAACACATCTCTCCGGCATGCTTATTGAAAGTCGGGACAAACGTGTGCGGTCTGAGAACCGCTCCCTCCGTCCAAACGGTTCCGTTAAGCTTCCCGCAAAGTTCCATCCCATTTATCCATGGGGCGCCAAATACCGTAAAGGGCCTGGTTGTTCCTCTCCCTTCTGAGAGATTTGTGGCTTCCAGCAGACACATTCCAGGATATACTGACGCTGCTTCAACAGTTGGCATGTTGGGGGACGGGTAAACCCATGGGTAATCAATCGGGATACCTTCTCCGTCCCATCCATCCATTCTGATAACCTCCGGTTTGTGAAGACCATCGAACCGGGCAAAAAGAAGAGCCATCTCTCCGATTGTAAGACCATGCCTGACTGGAATTGGATAAAGTCCTACGAAGGATTCGTACCCTTTCGTGAGAGGCTTTCCCTCGATTATTGAGCTGCCAAGCGGATTCGGCCTGTCAAGAACAACAACGGGAACAGCAGCTTCCCGGCATGCCCTCATGCAGTACGCCATTGTGTAAACGTAAGTGTAATATCTTGCGCCCACATCCTGAAGATCAACCACCAGGCAATCAAGTTTCTCAAGTATCTTCGGAGCAGGTTTCCGGTTTCTGCCGTACAGGCTGTAAACCGGAATTCCGTACTCGGGATGAGTATATCCTTCCCATTCTATCATGTTATCCTGGGTCTCGCCATGAAAACCGTGCTGAGGTCCGAACAGCGCTTTAAGTTCGATATCCGGCATGGACGCAAAGATATCCAATGAGGATCTGTATTGGAAATTCACTGCCGCATAGTGGGAAAGAAGCCCGATCCTTCCATCGGGAAGCATTTCGCGAGTAAGTCTGTCAAGACCTGTTTTCAGATCCGACCCCCTCAGAATTCCAGCCTGTCTCCACGCCGGAGTATCACGATCCTGCCACCGAATCTTCGCGCGACGTCTTTTTCTATTTCGTGTCTTTCCCACGGTTTCAGATGGAAAGCATAAACTGGAACATCAGGTTTGTTAAGCTTTTTCAATTCCTTTTCAAGAAGAGATGGAGTAAGATGATTGCTTGCTATGGCAACATCCGTCTTCTGATCCGGAAACGATATTTCAGCGATGATCATCTTCAAATCATCCATTTCCGAACCTTTTTCCCAGATAGAATCGGTTGGTCCGGTATCACCCGTATACAGAATAGTACCGGTATTCGACCTGAAGAAAAAACCCCTGGCACCGGATCCGTGACAGACAGGTTCCGCCCACGCGGTTATTTCCCCCGGCAGTTTGAACCATTTCCTGTCTTCAATGATCTCGTAAACCAGAGCGGGACCGATCGAAGTCTTAATGTGACTGAAGTCCGGCCAGATAAGATCGTTCATGTAATGTTTTTGAACGATCTCAAGACATGCTTTACTGCCCATTACCCTTAAAGGTTCATCCCTGATGGTAACCGTCGCATCTATCATGAAGCCCAGTTCAAGTACGTGATCAAGATGAGCATGGGTAAGAAGAACCATCTCAACTTCCTGCTGCTGCTGCCCTGAAAGCATCGATGCAGAACCAGCATCGAGAAGCACTGATTCTCCCAGAAGCATCGAACAGAGATTACAACCGAACTGTTTTGATCCATCAACACCTATAACATCAATGTACACTACCCGATCCTCTCTTTACAATAACTCTGGGTATAAAAGGACTTATACGAGTTACTATTTCGTAGTTTATCGTTCCCACCCATTCAGCCATCATTTCCGCTGTAATGATCTCATTCCCATCTTTTCCAAGAAGAACAACGGTATCTTCAAGGGAAGCTTCTGGAATGTCGGTAAGATCAACCATAACAAGATTCATGCATACTCGCCCAAGAATGGGTGCTCTTTTCCGTCTAACCAGAACATGTGCAGAATTACTGCACTTCCTGTCGTAACCGTCGGCATAACCAACCGGCAGCACGCCGAGTCTTGTCTTTCTGTTCGTTCTGTACGTACATCCATAGCCAATATAACTTCCTGCTGGAAGCTCCTTTATCTGGGCTATTCGGGTTTTCCAGGATAGAACCGGTCTGAGTTCCGGAACGGGGATACCGTTTGACTGTGCCGATAAAAAAGTTTCCCGCGAAGGCCAGAGTCCGTAAAGACCGACTCCGGTTCTGAGCATGTTGAAATGTGTTTCAGGGAAGAGTATTGTCGCCGCAGTACATGCGGTATGAATAATCGAAGGAAATATTCCCGATTTCCTGACCGTTTCAAGCACTTCCTTAAAGATACCAAGCTGTTTTTCAGCGAAATCATGGTTCAGAGTATCTTCTATGTTGGCGAAATGAGTCAACATCCCCTCTATTTCCAAGCCATCAATCCCGGAGGCCCTGCGTAAAAATTCGGGAACGTTTTCCGGAAGGATGCCCTGCCTTCCTGTACCGGTTTCAATTTTAACATGTATTCTGCAGATTGTATCCTTCTGCAGAATCTCCTCCAGTTTTTCAAGTGTTTCGATATTGTAGACCGTTAACCTGAGGTCAGCGTCGATTGCTTCAGAGAGCTTTTCCATAAGAACATGCCCGAGCAGCAGAATCGGCCTTTTTATACCGAATTGCCTTAGTTCAAGACCTTCATCAAGGGAATTGACAGCGAACCAGTCAGCCGAGGGAAGCAGAGAAGTGAACTCCCGGGCGCCGTGACCGTAGGCGTTGGACTTCACAACAGCGCAGAAAAGTACGCTTTCATTTGCAGAACATGATTTTAGCTGTTGCAGATTCCAGTCCGGAGCGGAGTCCTCGATTTCTATCCATTTAAGATATCCCATGGCATAATTTATAAACACCGTATATTTTCTATGCAAGGATGAACATATTGAATCATCCCGGGGAAGGAGCAGGATCATGTCAAAGGTTTACTTTCTGCCGATTGATAAGGCATCGTTTAAGGAAGGATTTACAAAGTTGCTGAACAGAGCTGCTGACAGGAAGATACTTCGCCCGATGGATACTGTTGCGGTAAAAATTCATCCCGGTGAAGAGGGAAATTCTTCATACGTAAGTCCTGATAATGTGAACAGAGTCATCGAAGCTCTCGATCCGGGAACTGACAGGGTATTTCTCACAGATACAACCGTTCTGTACCCGGGAAGGAGAATGTCCGCTCCCGATTACCTTCGTCTGACCCGCGAACACGGATTCGGATTACCGGATACACCACCGTTCATAATAGCCGATGGCCTTCGCGGGGAAAATGAGACAGTGGTGAAGATGCCGGAAGATTTTCGTACGAACGAAGCACATATCGCTTCCATTATCTCAAGTTCAGACGCACTGGTTGTAATCAGCCATTTCAAGGGACACCTGCTCACAGGCTTCGGAGGAGCACTGAAGAACCTTGGTATGGGATGCGCTTCCAGAGCCGGGAAGCTGTATCAGCATTCTTCCGTAAAGCCACTTATAAAAACCGATAAGTGTACTGCCTGTGGTATCTGTGCCGCGCATTGCCAGGCGGAAGCCATCAGTATCGGCAGATATGCGAAAATAAATCCTGATATCTGTACCGGTTGCGGTGAATGTCTGGGCCGATGCCCGGAGGGAGCCATAAGGGTAAGCTGGAACCAGAACATGAACATCTTTATGAGGAGAATGGTGGAGTACGCCTGGGCTACAGTAAAGGTTTCAAAACCTCTTGTCTACGTTAATTTCCTTACATCGGTTGTACCCGACTGTGACTGCATGCATGATTCCGCTCCGCCCTTCGTTGATGATATCGGCGTACTGGCTTCAACCGATCCCGTCGCGATTGACATGGCATCGCTTGACCTGGTAACCTCAGCTCCGGCCTCGGAGAATTCCCCGGTTAAAGCGGGAGCGGGAGAGGATAAATTCACTGCGTACCGACCGGACATCAGCGGAATCCTGCAGCTTTCCATCGCTGAATCCATCGGATTGGGGTTCATGGAATACAACCTTGTAAGTATCATTGATGTTTAATACTCCCCGGCGGAAAGCTGCTTTGTACATGTCTCTTGGCGCTCTTTTCCTTTCCGTAGTTCCGGTATTCGTGAAACTTATCCCACCGGAATCAGGGATACCAACAACGCAAAAGCTTTTCATGCGGGGAGCAGTAGCAACCCTTGTTCTTGCAGCCGTACTCATTATGAGAGGCATATCCTTCAAACCGGGCAGCCCGGTTCTACTGGGTGCAAGATCCCTGTTCGGAATTGCGGGAATGCTTGCCTACTTCCTTGCGGTTGAAGGTTTGCCCCTGGCCGAAGCTGTGACTATCAACAAGCTCAGTCCTTTTTTCGTTCTAATTCTTTCCTGGATTTTTCTGGGTGAGAAATTGAAGAGAATTCAGATACTCGCCATAATTCTGGGATTTGTTGGAGTGATCGTAATCTTAAGACCGGTTTCCATTCCGCTGACTCTTCCGGCAGGACTCGCCGTAATTTCAGCACTGTTCGCGGGAAGTGCCTATACAGCCCTGAGAATCCTGCGAAAAACCGACAGGCCCCTGCTCGTCGTTTTCTGGTTTTCGGCAGCGGTAACCGTAGTTTTCCTCCCTTCAGTCATCATTGGAGGAGTCACATCTGATTTTAAACCGCTTGTCTTCCTTTTCTGCATAGGCATATCGGGAACCGCCGGTCAGCTGTTCATGACAAAGGCTTACCGCTGCGCCCCCGGCGGAGAAGTTGCCATATACGGTTATATCAGTGTTGTGTTCGCAATGCTGTGGCAGATACTCCTCTTCGATTCGATGCCGGTCGCAGCGGTCTTCATCGGTGCTGGACTGATCCTTCTCGGCGGATGGATTAACTACAGAAACAACGGTAGCTGAAGCATTTACCAGCATATATGAACAAATTAAACCGAATGTATTATAGTTGTGTTACATATTTACAATTCATACAGTTTGACTTACAAAATTCAACAATATTAAAAGGAAGGAAACGTAATGAAATATTTTCTGTTGATTGTCATCTCTCTGGCTTTTCTTTCAGGATGCGGTGGAGACGGGCGGGAAGCTGCAGCTGTTCAGAATATTCCAACCCTTCCCGTTGATACACTGAGCATGATGAATGAGATCGGAGTTGAGATAGGTGATTCTACGAACACTTTCGGTTCCATAGTCAGCGCTCTTGTCTATCAGAAAGATAAAATCCTGGTGCTTGATCAGGTTTCTACTTGTGTGAAAGTTTTCGACAGTGATGGAAATTACATTCAACAGGTATCAAGACAGGGCAATGGCCCTGGTGAACTTGTCATGCCGTGGGACATGTTCCTTACGACCGACGGCAGACTGCTGATTCTTGACATGGGAAAACGGGGTTTTGTTGTATTCGACGATTCACTGCAGTTCGTTGAGGAATACGGTCTCTGGACACAGAATCCGCCGATGCTGGGAACTGCGGTTTCGGACAGTCAATTTGTCGCCTACAAAGTTGACACGGATATGGCCGATAATGAAGTCGTAATAAAACGTACAATAGCTCTTTATACCTGCGGAGAAAAAGAATGGGATCAGATCTTCTGGCAGGATTCCATAGAAGCGAGTATGAATGAGATAATGGAGAATCCTTCCATCTTCTTAATTAACCTTCTTGATCCACTGAGTATCGGTGGAAACGGTTCCGACAGAATCTATTTTTCCCTCAAAGATGGCGAAGAGTATAGGGTAACAGGATTGGATTCTGCAGGAGAGGAAGTTCTCAGCATTGCAATGGATATGACTCCGGTGGAAAAGACCACAGAGGAAATCGCTGCTGAGAGTACTTATGTAAATAACTACTTCAACAGTATGGGTGGCGGAGGCGGCTTCGGAATGGTATTCGAACCTGACCCCTTCAAAGATATGGTGATAGGAGTAGATATAGGGCCTGATGGCAACCTGTGGGTCCGGCGCGGTACAGTCGATAGTCCCTTCTTCGACGTTTTTGATACGGAGGGGAATCTTCTGCATCATACTGTATTCCCGGTTGAAGGTTGGAGCTGGAAAACAAGCGTCTCACCGGACGGCATCCTTGCATGGGAAGAGGATCCCGAAGAAGGCTATCAGAAACTCTACATTCTCGAATAATAATTAGGGACGAATAATTAGGGACGGAGGCAATTTAATCATAATAGGCAAATAAACAACCCCTTATTAATATTAGCCATACTATTTATTTGCGAAATTAAAATAAAAAGCCTCCGTCCCTACTTATTACCATGCGCTTCCCTGATTGCTGGTCATGTAGTAAATCGGCATGGCAAGAGCCACCAGATCGGTGTACTCTTCAGGTTTCCTTCTCTTTCCAAAATTGATCAAAATGGCGTTTCCACTTATCTCAACCGTCTTGAAAGCTTTCTTATTCTGAAGAAAATGCTGCCTGAGATCTGGTCCCATAATCTGCGGTGTTCGGACTTCATCACCCTTTAGAACGAACGCTTTTGAAAATTCCGGGTCCTCATCGAAGTTTATATCCTGGGCGCCAACCTTGCTTCCAACCCAGTCAAACAGTGCTACCTGCCTTCTCAGGAAAGTTCTTGGCAGATCAAGGTCCTCCTTCTCAAGGATGCAGATGGTCTGCTTGTAGGTTTTTGATGAATTGTTTCTGCCAGAATGAGTACGAACGGTATACTGATAATCGGCAAGATGAACCGTAACGCCCTCCGATTCCCATTCAAGATGGTTCTTCATTTTCCTGCTTGATCCCCTGTTGAACAGCTGGAATGGGTAAGATGTGTGGGCTGTGGAACCTTTTGGGATGAACTTCCCACCGAGCCTATGAGAGATCTCCTCCCAGGCAGCCGTTCTTTTCTTGCCTGCCATCACCACTAACCATACTATTATGGCCGCAAGGGCAAGTACAACGATAATTGGAAGCGCTTGTGACATAAACATCCCTTTCTTTTTCTAACCTTATTACATATTGATAAGGATAATGATATCCATCCGTTAACAGGTCAAGCAGGAGCAGTAACTGAAGAGTGATTCATGATAGAAATAACCGGTCAGATAAATATCTCTGAGAATGAACTGAGTTTCGAGTTCGTCCGCTCGGGAGGACCGGGAGGTCAGAAAGTAAACAAGACTTCCTCGGCCGTTCTGCTTAAATTCGACGTTCGTAATTCTCCTTCCCTTCCGGATTATGTAAAAGATCGTCTGAAAACCGTTGCTGGAAAAAGCCTGAATAACGACGGCATTCTTATAATTAACTCAAGAAAATATCGCTCGCAGATAAGAAATCGTGAAAACGCCATCTGCAAACTGATAAAACTTATCAGGAAGGCGGCAAAAAGGGAAATAAGTCGCAGATATACTAAACCAACTGTTACCTCGGAACGGAAAAGGCTTATTCGGAAGAAAAAGCGTAGCTTGCTGAAAAAAAACAGGAATTACAACCCTTCGGAAGAAGACTTCCAATAGCTTTCTTCAATTGTGATCGGATATGTTCAGCAATTGGACGACCCATCGGTACTGCTCGAAATAGTGTAGCAGTAATATTTTAGGATATCTGTTTCGGAATCAACATTATCGAACTATAATCATATTCACAGAATCAATGAAATCACCGGCCTGCATTTGGACAATGTAAAACCCCGCAGACAGATCATCGATCATAACTTCATGCTCCCCCGGAGACAGTTCACTGTATGTCATCTCAGTAACAGCTCTTCCAGATATGTCGTAAACAGTCAGTGAGACGTTTATTATCTCAGGTATTTCGAACTGCACATACGCCGTTCCATGCGCTGGATTGGGGTATACATTGTGTAAATGGTAATATGATGCTTCAGTCGATTCATCTCCTGCGATCGGAACAACAGGCTCCAACTTGAAAACGCTTACACCATAGTGTGTCATCCCGCTGTAGGAGTCTCCCCAGATCATCGTATGATTGTTATGGTCCCAGGTATCGTGAATCCAGACAACATTTGAACCACCGTTATCATTGTATCCAAAACCAACCATGGAATGACCCGACACCTGAATCATTACTGGACGTCCAGCATCTATTTCCGCCTTGAATTGATTGTATGTAAATCCTTGTGTATTTCCATTGTAACCATAGATGTATTGATTAAAATTTCCATGATACTGAATTGAGTATCCACGTGACTCAAAAAACAGTTTCAAGCCATGACACCCATCCCTTTTGTCCGGTTCACATGCAGTATAATCATAAACCGGCGCACCGCCGGGATAATAATAGAATCTTGTTGAGCCATTCGCGTTCTGCCAGTTATGGTACTGATTTGTTCCCATATAGTCCGCAGTACAATCAGCATAATCATGCTGAGTCCAATGGCCATAATATGGATCTAACGCTGTATCATTACTGTCATAGTAATCGTCTACATGCCCTCTCAGAGACAGGCCATCGTATCCCTGATGAGTTGCGCTTAAAGGACATTCCCCACTTCCCCATACGGTGTTATCTATAGGGGCAACACCACCGTTTTCAGGTCCAGAATACATGTTTGGGTATGATGTTCCATTATCCCTGTCATAATAGCCTGCTATCATTGCCCCGGACGTTGCAGAACATCCGTAGCTCCAATCGTATCTTGGAACTTCTGGTAAAACGTTAACTCCATTGCTTACTAACACGTCTGGTAATTCGACTGCAGGTTCTCTATGATCAATTGGTGGCCTGCCTGGAACGATAATCTCATCGATCAGATTTCCATCTTCATCGATAAATGTATGAACGATGTACTTACCTGGAATTGTTGGCTGCGCCAGGGTTGGAAGAGAAATTAATACTAACAAAATTGATAAAATAATTGAATTTTTCATCTTTTCCTCCATTTTAAAGAATCGGACAATTACTGTTTAATTTTAATCTAATAAAAAATACCAACAAAACAAATGTTTATATGTATGAAGTTACATTCACATTAAAAGTTTCTGCCCTGTCACAGGTATAAGCGCTGAAACAGATTCCCTGAACTTATCGTGAAACAAGGGTTCTGATTCTTTTCATTGTTTTTTCCCAATTCCTTAACTTATATTTCCGATTAATGACAAGCCTGGTACCAATTACTGTCAAAGGCATCATCGTCACAATGTTCGGCAAACCGGTCACGAAAATGAAACTGAAAAAGGCGATATGAACTGCCCGAAGTGCGGACACGAACAGAATGATGAAAACACGGAGTGTAACCGCTGCGGACTGATCTTCAGCCAGTACAGACCCAGGAATTACCAGGAACTGCTAAGAATATCACGATCTATGGAAATAGAAAAAACATCTTTTTTTAAGCGAATTCTCAACTACATGTTCCACGCAAATGATGAAATTGAAGTAGTGTACTTCATCGGAAGGCTAATCGTTTTCATCTTTCTTTTCATCTGGAGCCTGAAATTCCTCCAGTGTTCCATAGAAAGCAATTATGTTAATATGTCTATCATGCACCTTGTGAACCTGCCTTTCCATGAAGCCGGCCACATTGTCTTCAGGCCATTGGGCAGAGTTATGCACTCCCTTGGCGGAAGCCTGGGACAGGTTATCATGCCACTGATCTGCACTCTTGTTCTTCTGATTAAAACCCGTGACACTTTTGGCGCCTCCGTAGGTTTCTGGTGGACGGGAGAGAGCATACTGGATATGGCTCCCTACATAAATGACGCAAGATCAATGAGCCTGCCGCTGCTCGGTGGCAACACCGGTGCTTCAGCGCCGTATGGATTTCATGACTGGAACTTCGTACTGTCCGAACTCGACCTGCTCACCCATGATCACCTGATTGCGAATATTGCTGAAACAACTGGAAAGCTATTTATAATTCTGGCCCTGTTTTGGGGCTTAACACTTCTGATCAAACAATCCAGACGATTGAAAAGATTTTCGCAAGTGCAACTCTAAGTCGGACACACCTCAATTTAACAGGAAGACGGTGAGAATATGAACAAGTACAGAGAACTGACTCCCTTTGAAAAAAGCGTCATTATCAACGGGAGTACCGAAACTCCGTTTTCCGGTGAGTATGTAAATGAATTCTCAGACGGCATCTACTGCTGCAGGCAATGCGGAGCAGCTCTTTACACATCGGGAAGCAAGTTCAATTCGGAATCTGGATGGCCATCCTTCGATTCCGCGATGCAGAGCGCGGTTGAACGCAGGCCGGATCCTGACGGTGAACGCACTGAGATTGTATGCGCCATATGCAAGGGGCACCTCGGTCACGTCTTTTCAGGAGAAGATCTCACTCCAGCGAACGTCCGTTATTGTGTCAACTCCGTTTCACTGGTTTTCCTGCCAGCTGATAAAATCGAAAAGGTGGTATTCGCGGCAGGATGTTTCTGGGGGGTTGAATATTACTTTCAGCAGGTTGAGGGTGTTATTAAGACAACTGCTGGCTACACCGGGGGAATTACCGATAACCCAACTTATAGAGAAGTCTGCACGGGTACTACCGGTCATACGGAATCAGTTGAGGTTATATTTGATAAATCTGTTATTTCTTTCGATGAGTTGGCAAGGCTGTTCTTCGAAATACATGACCCGACAACTGCCGACCGTCAGGGAGTCGATATCGGTACTCAGTACCGTTCAGCGGTCTTTTTCAATTCCGATGATCAGAAGAATATTCTTGAAAACCTTGTGGCAATTCTTGAAGGAATGGGCTACGAGATTGTTACTCAGATCGAACCCCTTGACGATTTCCATTCCGCTCAGGATTACCATCAGGATTACTACAGAAGAAATGGGATAAGCAATTCCGATCACGTCAGGACAAATCGTTTCGACGATCGATGACCGGTACGAATAAAGAATTAACACACAAGCAGTGTATATGGTGTCCACTTTCCGGCAATCACTTTCGGTAGACAGTGTTGTTACTTTTCAGTCAGTTGCGTATTTTAGCGTTCTATCGGACAAGAGTTAACGATGCCGGGAAGAAGACAGGAGAACTGCACTGCCATACGAAAGCCATGAAGAATACAGGTCCGGAAAGCAGATCTGCTGTAAGCTCTGGTTATCCTTTCCAGGTCAATTACATTGAGAAACATCGTATCGAGGTTAAAAAGAACCATCCTTTCTTCACAAAAGATTAATTTCACAGATATTAAAAAATCATCAAAAGCTGCAAACAGCGCATTCATGCTGGCTGGCCAGTTCATTGGTAAGGGCTCTCTCTTTGTTTCGGTTATGCTACTTTCAAGGTATCTATCTGATTCGGATTTCGGAGGCTTGCTCTTTTCCATAGTACTTGGGCAGGTGTACTTTTTCCTTTCCGATATGGGTGTTTCACTGGTTCTTAATATGCGTTCAAGCGTACGTCCCGCCGATACTCAGGAACTGCTATCAACCTCCATTACCCTCAGGATAATCCTCTCGTTGACTGGTTTTCCTCTTCTGATGCTGGTGGGTTTCCTTTTGAACATGTCCTCAGAGAGAATGCTTGTTCTCGGAATAATCGGTTCTTCGGTTTTCTTCGAATCCTTTGCTGAAATGTTCTACTCGGTTTTCAGAGCAAGGGAAAAAATGATTTACGAATCTATCTGCAGGATAATAATGGGTATGATCTGTCTGATAACTGTACTTATTTTTATTCGGTTTAAAATGGATCTCACTGCAATTGCCTTTGCTTACGTCATAAGAACTCTTGCGGCAGTTATTGCTGCAACTGTATTCGCAAAAAAGATTGGGTTCTCAATACAGCCCTCGATTGATAAAGGGAAACTGAAGGAACTCTTCATTGCCTCTTTGCCACTGGGAATTATGGGTCTGTTTACCATTGCTCATCAGAGAGCCGACA
Organism: Candidatus Aegiribacteria sp.; assembly: GCA_030600545.1. Classification (GTDB taxonomy): domain Bacteria; phylum Fermentibacterota; class Fermentibacteria; order Fermentibacterales; family JCC-6; genus Aegiribacteria. The sequence continues at coordinate 14,733 of JAUVLV010000011.1, forward strand.
ATGTTCTTATCAGACAAATGCTGGGTGAAAATGCTGTGGCTGCATGGCAGGAGTGTCTCAAGATAGTAGAGATAATGCTGCTCCTGGTTGTACCCACATTATTGCCAGGTGCACTTTTTCCATCTCTCTGCAGAGCATTCAGAGATGAAGGATATCAGCGACAGACCGGCAATATGGCCCGGATATTTACCGCTCTTGCTGTAATTCTTTTCCTTTCTGTCCTGTCGACGGGAGACAGATTTCTGAGATTCATATGGGGAAGCGGGTATCTTAGAAACATCAGTTCTTCAGAACTGCAGTTATGCCTTTATTTATGCCTTATAGGACTTGCGATAGTGTATTTGATGAATATACTGATCTCTTCTCTACTGGCAGTGAACAGAGTCATGATAGTTATACCTGTAACAACTGCGGCACTGATACTCGTTATCGGTGGTAACCTTCTGCTCATGCCTGTGATGGGGCTGCCCTCCGCTGGAATATTCTATGTTGCGGGAAACTTACTGATAATCGTAAGCTACTGGATATTTCTCAGGTGGAAAGGTTATTCTCTGCCGATCTGGAAGGAGGCGGCCATTTCAATTCTTGTCTCGATACCGGCATTTGCAGCTGTTGTTCTTATCCGTGGTCTGTCATTCCTCCCTGCTCTTCTCCTGCCTCCTCTGATCTACATTCCATTCTGGTGGTTAACTGGTGGAGGAAGAGCGGTGCGCGAAGTATTTCCCCATAAAATGGAGTGAACTTACGGTTTCTCAAGAACCTCTCTGAGTTTCTTTGAGAGCGCTTGTATGCTGAAGGGTTTTTGAATGAATCCGGCCAGGCCTTTCAAGATAATCTTATTCGACACATCTTTCTCGTTATAGCCGCTGGTAATTATGACCTTAATATCCGGAACGATCTTCTGTATCTCTTTATAGGTTTCAAAGCCGCTGATACCCGGCATTGTAAGATCAAGGATTACACAATTAATCCTTTGCCTGTTCTCTTTAAGAACTTCAAGTGCTTCGTGTCCATTTGAAGCTGTGAGTACCTCGAATCCAATACACTCGAGCATATCTTCGGCAACGTTTCTCACACTCTCTTCATCATCGACAAGAAGAACTGTTCCATCAATTCCTGATTCGGGTAACTCTCCGATGACAGGTATTTTCTTTTTGGAATAAATACTTTCACCTGAAGCTGCCGGAAAGAACAGCCTGAAATTTGACCCTTTACCGGGCTGACTATCCACATTTATTGTACCGTTATGTCCCCTCACAATTCCAAGAACAGCCGCCATTCCCAGTCCTCTGCCGGTTGACTTTGTTGTGAAAAATGGATCGAAAATTCTGCTTATCATCATCTTATCCATGCCACACCCGGTGTCAGCTACTTCGAGAAGAACATATTTTTCAGACGATAAATCCCCATTGATCAGGTTTCCGGGTTTCTTCATCTGATCCCTTCCCGAAACACTGGTTGAGACACTGATCAGACCCTGTTCTTCGCCAATCGCATCGGAAGCATTTACGACGAGATTCATTATTATTTGCCTGAATTGACTCAAATCACCCTGAATAGAACACAGATCATTGGCGAGTCTGTAACGTATTACAGTGTTCTTCGATACCGTCATACTCAGCATTTGTGTTATTTCATGTATTATTTCGTTTATATTGATGTTCTCAATCACGAATTGACCCCTCCCAGAATAGGCAAGCATCTGGTTACAGAGGTCAGCAGCCTGTCTGGCCACATTTTCGATTTCCAACAGCCGTCTGTGTGTTTGTGTTCCTGCCGAGATCGATGTCAGTGCAAGATCCGCATTACCCAGAATAACCATTAGCATGTTATTAAAATCGTGTGCAATCCCGCCTGCAAGTATGCCCAGGCTTTCAAGTTTCTGTGTATTAAGCATCTGTGCTTCGATCTTCCTGCGCTCCTCTTCGCTTTTTTTTCTGGCTTCCATCTCCCTGTTCAGAGCTACGTTCCTGAATGCAAGCTCGGAAAGCTGCTTAGTCATCAGATAGAGAGTTCTGCAAATGTTCTCAAACTGTGTTCTATTCATGGATGTTACTTCGGCAAGAGCTTCCATGAAGATATCTTCCTCTACACCTATCTCTCGGGCATACGACAGGAATTTCGAATCATCCGTTTCAACATCTCTAACCTGACCAACAAGCCAGTTCGCAATATGTCTTTCACCAAGGTATATACCCGCCCCTGCATCCCATAAACCGATACTTAAACAATTCGTTATTACCGGTCCATTGGCGTCAGGGCTTGAAATGGCCTTTTCGGTAATAACATCGGAATGCTCGCAGTTCATGCGCCCTTTTTCTGTACTTTTTATGATGTCTCTGCAGAGTCCTGTGAAATTGCTTGGTCGGGTAATGGCTTTCCCGTCAGGATTTGTGATTATTGAAGCTACACCTGTTGCTGAAGCAAATGCATCCTGGAGTTCCTGTATCCTGTCCATATCGAACAGGTTCTTGAATTTGATAATGTTATTTTCAGTTTTTTTCATACTGCAAAATACTCCAGAGTAAATAAATGCCTTCGATGTTTTTTTAAACCTTTTATATAGAATCGATACAGTAACGAAGTTGTACCAGCTCTTCAAAGTACACAGTACCCTCAACGGCTTACAGGATTCTCTGTCTACGTTCCGGCTATTGATCATCAGGGATACCCGTAACTGAACCTGCTTTTAAAAAAATTCCGTAAGGAATCACATCAACAATTCAGCAGACAATCAAGAACCGCAAAACGGATCAAGCCACCCGGCAGCATGAACGTAATAGCTTTCAGAATAATACCGTAAAAGCTGAATAGAATTTAATACATATGACTAGAACGTCAATCAGTTTCAATATGGAAATTCAAATGAAAGCAGGCGGGTTCCAGCTGCTCGGACGAAGTCCCGGAGCACTTCCAGAATAATACGAATGCAAGGGGTGAGAAGAGTATCTCAGCTCATGTCCACCACTTCACCGGTACAGAGGTAGACGACGCGTTCGCATATATTGACAACCCTGTCTCCGACTCGCTCGAGGTTATGGGCGGCGAAGGTCAGCAGCATGGCATCCGCTATGCTGTCGGGGTTCTGCATTACATGGGTAACAAGTTTTCTGAAGACCTGTTCGTAAAGCATGTCTATTTCAACATCCATTGCCGGGAGCCTCTCAGCTATCGCTATATCACGGTTAAGGAATGAATCAATAGACAGCTCAAGCATCTCTTTTGCCTTCCGCTGCATCCTGGGAATATCGACAAGTGGCTGTATATGGCTTCCAGGAGGAATCTTGTTGTTGATCACCGCTATGCCCTTTGCGTAGTCTGCGATTCTTTCGAGTTCCATTGCTATCTGCATGGTTGCAAATAGAAAACGCAGGTCACCAGCAACCGGCTGCTGTGTGGCGATGATATTAAGACAATGCTCCTCGATATCATGGCACTGGAGATTGATCTTTTCGTCGTTCAGAATAAGTTCATCTCCCTCAACGAAGAGCCTGTCCTTGAGAATCTTTACGGATTTATCAAGTGCGTCCTCCGCCATCCTTGAGAGTCTGAGCAGCTCTTCCCTGAGGCTGTTCATTTCCGCTTCGTATGTTTCTCTGACCATTATACTTTTTTCTCCTTTAGCCGAATCTGCCTGAGATGTAGTCTTCCGTTCTGTTATCAACAGGATTTGTGAACATTTCTATTGTGGGACCGAATTCTATCAGATTCCCGGCTCTTTCCGAATCGGTGAGCAGAAACGCCGTGAAATCCGACACCCTTGCGGCCTGCTGCATGTTATGTGTCACAATCACGATAGTATACTTTCTTTTAAGCTTCTCCATGAGTTCTTCTATTTTCAGAGTTGCCACCGGATCAAGGGCGGATGCAGGTTCATCCATGAGAATCACTTCCGGTTCCACTGCGAGTGCCCTCGCTATGCAGAGCCTCTGCTGCTGACCCCCTGAAAGGGAAAAAGCTGATTTTCCAAGGTCATCCTTGACCTCATCCCAGAGAGCGGCGTCCCTTATACTGTTTTCAACAATTGCCGCAAGCTTCGACTTATCTCTGATCCCATGAATACGTGGACCGTATGCGACGTTAGCAAAGATGGATTTCGGAAAAGGATTGGGCCGCTGAAAGACCATTCCAACTTTTTTCCGGAGTCTGACAACATCCTGAGAGTAAATATCTTCTCCGTCCACTAGAATGGTGCCCTCCGTTCTGGAATTGCTCATCAAATCGTTCATTCTGTTGAAGCTTCGAATCAGAGAACTCTTCCCGCAGCCGGAGGGTCCGATTATAGCGGTTATTCTGTTGATTGGAATATTCACGGTTATACCGTTCAGGGCCTTGAAATCTCCGTAATACAGTGAATAGTCTATTGTTTTCATTACTCCTTCTTTTGTCATGCGGAAAGCCACCTTGATACAATGTTGATTACCAGATTAAGGAGAACGATCAGTAAAACCAGTACCGCGGCAGTAGCCAGAGCCTTGTCGAAAGCCCTGGTTTCCATGGCCAGATAGTAAACGTGAAGAGCCATTGTTCTTCCGCTGGACATGAGGGATGTCGGGGTTCTGTAGCTTCCACCCAGCGTTACATAAAATATTGCTGTTTCGCTGACAATCCTCCCGGCACTGAGTACGATTCCAGTTGATATCCCGGTTATCGCCGATGGAAGAACAACCTTCCATATTGTCTCCCACTTGCCGGCGCCCATGGCCAGGGATGCTTCTCTGTAGGAATTCGGGACTGCCTTCAGCGCTTCCTCCGTGGTTCTGATTATAACGGGGATAACAAGGCAGGTGCCCGCAAGGGCAGCCGACAGGATTGAAAAACCGAAATGAAGTGAGGTGACAAAGAGAGCGTACCCGAACAGGCCGAATATAATGGATGGTACTCCGGCCAGAGTTTCCACTCCAAATCTCGCAAAGACAACAAGTTTCTGCACGAATCTGCTTTTGATGTTATCCGCGTATTCAACGAGAAATATTCCCGCGCTCACTCCGAGCGGGGTTGCGAAAACCAGTGTTGTTATCACCAGATATACGGTTGCTACTATGGTGGAGGATATTCCGCCTTCTCCAGACAATCCTCCCCTTGGAGGTGTGAGAAAAAATTCAAGATCGATTTGACCGAATCCTTTAATAATTACATATCCGATTACAAAAAGCATGATCAATACCGTAAGACCACATGAGAGCCACATGGCAGAGAAGGCCAAATTCTGTTTAATTTTTCTTTGTATCAACAGTTCTTCCCCAGGCTTCCACGTGACATGAGATACCTCGCGGAACTGTTTACAATCATTATCAGCACGAAAAGAATAACACCGGTTGCGAACAGCGCGCTTTCGTGAAGACCTGTTGCATAGTTGATCTCAACCGCAATATTCCCTGTAAGTGTTCTTGCCCTGCTGAGAAAAATGGAAAGCGGATTCCCGGTGGAGGTTGCTGGAATGATCACAGAGTTACCGATAACCATAATCATCGCAATAGTCTCACCGAGAGCTCTTCCCAGCCCGAGCACAATTGCGGAGATTATGCCTGACCTGGCTCCAGGTATGATAACCTTCTGAATCGTCTCCCATTTAGTCGCTCCCATGGCCAGGGAACCTTCTCTGAATTCCTTCGGCACACTTCTTATAGCATGCTCGGCCACACTTGTAATAGTGGGAAGAATCATTACAGCCAGTACTATGGAAGCTGAAAGCAGCCCAAAACCGGTGTTTCCAGGAACATCGATTCCACGTACAATCGGAACGATAATTACCATTCCGAAAAGACCGTACACCACCGAAGGGATGCCTGCAAGCAGTTCAATACAAGGTTTAACTATAGCTCTGAGATTGGGGCGTGCGATTTCCGAAAGGAATATCGCGCAGCCAAGGGCGAGTGGAACGCCAAGGATAACAGCACCCGCGGTAACAAGACCGGAACCGATTATCATCGCCAGAATACCGTATTGACCTTGCCCGGGTCTCCAGACGGATTCCGTAAGGAGTTTTCCCAGGCCGATATCGCGGAAGGCTGGCAGGGCTTCCCTGAAAGTGAAGAACCCGATCATCAACACTATCAGAATTGAAGCAAGTGCGGCGAAGAGGAGGGAGTACTTCATGGCGGTATCGAACCGCTTTTTGTTTTTCCGCACGCCAGCCTTCCTTATCGTTCAAACGGATTAACTAGATGATCGGAAGATAGCCCTCTTCGACAACTATTGCCTGGCCATCTTCGCTTATTACGAAGTCAAGAAAAGCTTGGGTTTTTTCTTCGGTTTCACCGTAGGTTACCATATTCAAAGGCCTTACGATGGAATATTCCCCCGAAACAGCGTTCTCCTCTGTAGGAAGAACACCATCGATGGCAATCGCCTTTGTCTGTTCGTCAAGATAGCCGAAGGATAGAAATCCTATTGTACCCGGTGTTACTGAAATGGTAGTTCTGACAGCGCCGTTTGAAGGCTGAAGAATGGCGCTATCAACGATAAGAACGTCTTCCATGACCATGTCTTCAAATGCAGCCCTTGTTCCTGAACCCTCTTCACGGGCAACTACCGTTATCATCATATCCTCGCCGCCGACTTCGTTCCAGTTGGTTATTTCGCCAGCGAATATCTGCCTTACCTGCTCCTTTGTAAGGGTCTCTATGATACAACCGGGTTCAGATACAACCGCTATTCCATCTCTGGCGATAGTATGTACGACCAGTTCCGGGTATTCCTGCAACTCGGAAAGCTTGATTTCCCTTGAAGCCATTCCGATATCCGCGCTCCGGTCCGCAGCCGACCTTACTCCGACACTGCTTCCCCCACCCTGCACGTATACTATTACGTCGGGTTCAAGTGCTTCAAAGGATATCGCCAGAACTTCGGCAAGTGGCTGTACAGTAGTTGAACCTACAAGGTTGAGATCACCCTCAAGGGAAGGTTCTTCGTTAACTGCTTCATTCGTTGATGATTGATCCGCTGCAGTTCCGGTTTCTTCGCCTTCACCACCGCATGCAGCAATCAGCAAAGCGAGCGCAGCGACTATTGTCAGAAATCTGCCGGTAAATAGTTTCATTGTGTTCCTTTCTGTCATTTTCAGTAAGATTGTTCCCGAGAATGTTTAGAATTTCATTCTCCAGCCCAGGTACATGTCGGTATAACCGTCCGTGTTATCATCCTGGAAAGTGTAATTACGTCCGCCGATCTGCAGAGTATTCTTGCCGCTGTACAGGTCGAGATTAAGACAGAAATCAATTGCGCCGTAGTCATTCTCCGGATCCGTACTGCCTTCGTAAGCGGGACTGCAACTCTCGTAGCGAATTGCCGGTCTGATCGCCTGGATGACGGAACTGTCAAGTTCGAACTCCGGAGCCAGTGTGAATGCATACGCACTTGCATCGTTCATGTCAGCTGTATCGGATGCAGCTTTTCCGAGAATCAGGTATTCGCCGACGAAATTCAGTGTGGAAGTTTCACCTAGAGGATAATTTACTACCGCATAGAAATCCATACCGTTCGCGGACCAGGTATCGGTATTGGTGCTATCGGGATCGTCCACCGTGTGGTGCCCGAAGGCGCCTGCAATTGTTATACCGTCAACAGGCTCGATCTCGCCCCTGATGGTGAACTGCTTGTTACTGTCATCTTCCGGTTCGTTATCACCTGCACCGTTCGTAAAAGATACATCGAAGTCGACCATGTCGAAGGTGAGGTTGAGGTTGGCACCGATATCACGCTTGCCGAATTTCTTGAATTCACTTCCGTCCGTAAGGACAGCCCGGCTGAGGAAGTACATGCTGCTGCTCGAACGGGTGTAGTTGTAACCGAAGGGTCTTTTGAACTGACCCATAGTGAATGAAAAATTCTCATTGAAGTGCAGGTTGGCAACGATGTCCTCTGTAGTAAGACTGAGGTCTTCGTATTCACCTTCGTATTTCGTGGGTTTTGCTTTGAATGCTATCTTTGCATCAAGCCATTCGTTAAGAGTCGGCAGCCATTCCATGGATGCGATAACATCAAATCCCATATCGGGATCGGCGTCTTCCTCTCCGTAAATGTAAAGATCGGAGATCACGTATCCCTTGAATTTCAGGAGTTCAGCTCCGCCGGTGGCGAACTCACCCGAGGCGAATACCGACCCCGCAAGGATGAAAACAATTAGAACGTACTTCATTACGTTCATTCAAATACCCCCTTTATAAGGTTTATATTACAGTTCCAGGTTACATGGGGGTAAAATTGATTCTGTTTGTTAAGGAAGTGTCTGCTTTTTGTTAAGCTTCTGTTAAGAAGTTATTTGAAGGGCACATTCTCAGGTAGTCCTACCGTGAACATCGTTCCCGATCCCGGTGTACTTGATACACGTACCCATCCGCCGTGAAGAGTTACAATATGCTTCACTATGGCAAGGCCGAGTCCAGTACCTCCACGGTTTCTTGATCTTGCTTTATCAACTACGTAGAACCTTTCAAAAAGCCTGGCAAGTTGTTCTTCTTCTATACCTATCCCTGTATCGGAAACAACGATGGTTACGAAATGCCCTCTCGCCCCGATCCTCACCGTTACAGCTCCCGAAGCGGTATACCGGATGGCATTCTCAAAAAGATTGATAAGAACCTGCTCCATTCGGAATCTGTCCGCCTGGATTACGGGAATGTGCGTTTCCGTTTCAACTATCAGCTCAAGACCCTTTTCTTCAGCTCTGGTTCTGAAGAGTTCAATTGTAGTGTTCACCACGTCTTTCAGATTCACTTCAGATACGTCCAGTGTCGTCATGGGATGTTCCAGTTCGGAGAGTATTCTGATATCATCTACAATCCTGATAAGCCTGTCTGTGTTTTTCAGAATGATTCCCATATACTTTCTGTCTTCACCCGAGAGATTATCAAGGATGGTTTCACCATAACCTTTAATCGATGTAAGCGGGGTTCTCAGTTCATGCGAGGCGTTATCCGCAAATTCCTTCTTTACCCTTACGGTTTCTACTATCTCTGTGATATCCCTGAATGTGATAACGAACTGATCGGTTTCAGGGATACCGGCTGCCCTGGCTGAGAATACGTTTCCGGCGGTACATATCTCACCGGAAACAGTTCCACTGTTAAGAACCTTTTCTACGAAATCCCTGAATTCACCGTTTGAAATAAAATCAAGATACGTGCATCCTTCTCCGTGTTCGCCGGCATCTGACATTCTCCTGAAACTCCTGTTAGCGGTTATCACAATGCCTCCCGTGTCAATGACAAGCAGACCTTCAACAACTGATTCGAGGATTGCATCCAGACTGGCATTCTTGCCTGACAGTTCTTCTATGAGTTCATCTGTCCTGGATATCATTCCGTTGATATACGAAGCCAGCCTGCTGAGTTCACTTACGGAACAGGGGGCAATCCTTATGGAATAATCACCTTCTTCAACCTTTCGTGTTGCATCCGCAATATTCCTTATCGGATCGGCAAAACTTCTGGAGAAGAACCATGCAATGATCAGACCTGCAACAAGAACTACTAACATCACGATAGCCATATCTGAAAGTACTTCATGCAGAATGGATTTCTGGTCAGATAAGTAAAGACTTGTCCTTATGACCGCAGGGATCGAATCGCCAATCTCAACCGGGACAGCAATGTACAACATATCTTTGTTAAGTGTTGCACTATATCTGGACGATGTCCCAATCATACCGTTGAAGGCGCAGATGACTTCCGGTCTTGTTCTATGATTCTCCATACTGTCCGGTTGTTCGTCAGAATCTGCAAGCACGATGCCGTCTCTTGTGATCAGTGTAATCCTGAGGTTCAACCTTCTACCCAGTTCGTCAGCGATGGAATCAAGCTCTACCGGTTCATTCCCCAACAGGGGAGCAAAAGTGAACTCCAGTGCCTCGGCGGTTTTTGTAAGATTCGACATGGCAAGAGAATTGAACTTGGATTTTATCGTATTGAAAATCAATACAGGCGCTAGAACTGCAAGGATAAGGATAACCATCAGAAATCCGGAGAACGATCTCCTGAAAATGGTTTTCAACTTCTCTCCGAAAGTCTGTAGCCGATTCCCCTGACGTTCTCGATCAGTTTCCCGGTTTCACCAAGTTTGCTTCGCAGGTGAGCAACATGAACATCTATTGTACGCTCGGTTACATACTTCTCGCCCTGCCATAGAATATCCAGAAGTCTGCTGCGGGAGAAAACCCTTCCCCTCCCCCTGGCCAGGGTTTGAAGCAGTTTGAACTCGGTGGATGTAAGATCTGCCTTAACTCCATTCACCATGACTGTAAATTTATCAGTATCGATTATCATTGCACCATTTACGGTGATGATACCATGACCTGCTTCTTCTATGATACTTCTTCTCAGTACGGCTTTGACCCTGGCTACAAGCTCTCTGGGAGAGAAGGGTTTTACGACGTAGTCATCCGCTCCCATTTCCAGGCCGGCGACTCTGTCAGACTCATCCACCATGGCCGTAAGCATGATTATCGGCAGATCGGCTGCATAATCCAATGATCGAATCATCCGGCATACTTCCGTACCATGAATGTCTGGAAGCATAAGATCCAGGATAACCAGATCAGGAACATTAGTCTTCAGTGTATTAAGAAAGGCTGTGGAATTCTCGAATTTCATAACACTGAAACCGGCACGATTGAGATGTATGGATACGAGTTCAAGAATATCAGCCTCATCATCAACAACCGCTATGCGCTTTCGAGTTATCATCTCTATCTGAAAGTCCTTCCCTGCCACGCCCAGTTCTCACCAGGTACATCAGAAAAGATAATGTATATCCTGTCGGAGGAAATCCCGAGTGTTTCTTCAAGTACTTCAGAAACAGCTGCGGCAATACTTCCGTTCACTGACGGATTCAACCCGCCGATGCTCATTATCTGAACAAGGGCTGCATTGTCCGATTCCCCTGAAATAAGAATGTTGCTCTGATTGATGGAAACCATGACGTACTCCGTTGGCTTGCCTGTTTCTTCGGATACTATCGATGCAAGCTTTTCCGCAAGCTCTATTTTACTTTCATTGCCTGGATTGATATCGGTTTCAAGTCTGATAAGGGGCATAATAACGAATCCTTTCTGTTGAGATGCCTGCTTACACTCGGATAAATGTAAGAAGAAACAACCCAGAATGTCCATCCTTTCAGATCAACCATGCTTTGAGAATATTCATATTTGTTTGGAATTAACCATATGTGAACCTGGGGGGTTATAACTCTGAGAATGAGATCTGGAATTAATCAGCTGGAAAGCCTGCCACATTCGAAACTTACGACTATACGTTCCGAACTTACTACGATACAGAAGTACCCATCGAACGTAATACCTGGGCGATTGTGAAGTCCATCTTCAACTAGCCCGCACTTTTATTCGGAGGGGTGAAGCTGCTTCGGAAGGTTTTGCCCGAATGGCGGAAAATCCAAATTCCTATTGCTTTTTTCCTTAGCTCCTGTATTATGTTGCATAAGAGGGTGAAGCAATATCGATTGGAAACCAATTGACATAGTTTCTTTTATTGCTCATGTTAAATAAGTGTTCGGCAGGTATTGTGTATCTATCAACGTTACTGCAAGCATATTAACCATGCTTGATACTGACTGCCATCCGGCAGATGTACGATAACAGGATTCGGTTATTCTGCCGGATCCAAATGGAAAAGGATGTGGCGATATGAGGAAAACTCTGGTTACATTGATATCGATGATCGTGCTCATTTCAGTTTCTGCAGGAACCGCCTTCGCTGAAGACAATGTCAGAATTCCGACTGTAACAATAACCCTCACCGAGGAACAGTTGGCGGTCGTTGAAATAAGACCCCTTGTAGAGGTGACCATCCAGCTCACTCAAGATCAAATATCAATCATCGTTCATAACTTCCCCAAGGTCGAAGTAACTGAACTCACACTCTCGACAGCGCATGTGCGCAGAGGTGACACGGTTCTGTTGGAATATGACGGACGAACAGGGATTAACCCCGTTCCGACTCCCTGACCTGCCGGACATCAAGTTGTAATAATCCGATAATGAGATGCCCCCGGCTCAGCCCGGGGGACACTTAGACATAATGGTTGGATCACCGCTTCCGATAGGGTAACTTACCCTTATTGGAAACTTCAACCAGAAGGGTGGTCCGAAATGTTCATACGTTACGTAGGCTTCGATGTCCATCCTTGCAGATCAACCATGCTTTGAGAATATTCATATTTGTTTGGAATTAACCATATATGAACCTGGGGGGGTAACTCTGAGAATGAGATCTGGAATTAATCAGCTGGAAAGCTCGGATATAACCAATATTAAAAGGGCCTGTATAAAGATAGCGGTAAAAGAAGGGGAAAACCTTATTGTAAAGGGAGAGCCTTCTGTAGATCTATACATCGTTACAAGTGGTTCTTTTAAGGTTTACGATGATACACTGGGCGAGGATTTCGTTCATGCGATTCTGGAAAAGGGTACAATCTTCGGTGAAATGTCATTCATTGACAGCACACCCCGCTCAGCATCTGTAAAGGCTATTTCGGACGGTACGCTTCTCAGAATGGGCAGGAAGGAGTTTGATGATCTTCTCTCTTCCAATCCTGATACCGCCATGCTCTTCATTTTTACCCTTTCAAGGGTAATTACAGGAAGGCTCAGAGATGTGAACCTTGCTCTTCGAAACATGACCTTCAACGAACATGACCGTAACAGTGAAAAAGTAATAAGAGAAGTTATCGCTCAGATGGAAAATGCTGTTCACATCGAACTTTCTGAAGATTCGTAATATACGAACGTGAGGTTTGGGCTCCTGCACCGGAGCCCCCGGGAATTAACTCATTGAGGAGGAAGAATGTTACTGCATATTGTTTTTGCTATGGCCATCGGTTCCGGAATACCGATGCAGGAATCTTACGTCGAAACATCAAACGGTGTCTCAGAATGCATGATTATAACAGAGCAGGGTGATCAGCCATCGCAGACCACGGAGGTTTCATTTCCCGTGACCGATGGAGATCACAGTCTTCTTTACAGAGCCGAAGCACTCTGGGTAGACAGGAATCATAAAGCAGCGATAGCTAACGAAATTGCCATCTCAGGAAACGGCCAGGGAGTTCTTGCCAGCTGGTGGCTAAACAACGACAGATTTTCCAGGTATGTCATGTTGGGAACAGGTGTCCCATTGTGGAGTTTCGATATGCCTGATAACGACTGGGGCATGGATGTAAGCGCCGGGTCAGGCACCATCTTCGCGGGTGTATCCAGTTCCGCTGGGCTTTTCGGCTGGCTTACTTCCTCTTCAACACCCAGCCTTGAATTGGAACCCTCACGGAAACAGGATATTACTTCAGATGGTAACTATATAGTCTACGCAAAAAGCGATGGAGCATTGATCTGCTGGGATTGCGCTTCGGAAACAGAACTCTGGTCTACTCAGCTTCAGACAACGGGAAACGGTATATACGGCGTAGAAATCTCAGGGGACGGATCAAGGGTACTCGTATCGGTTTACGACACATCCAGCGGCGCACAGGTTTACGATATGTCAGATGGCTCCCAGGTGGGCGCGGCTCTTGGGAATTACGGCCAGACAAAGGGCGATATTTCCTACGATGGAAACAGGATCGTAACCGGCGACTTCAATAGAAGAATAAAGATGTACGAATTCGACGGAACAAACTGGAATCTGGAAGGAAGCATATACACCGGAGACACCTGGGTAACATCGGTTTCCATTAGCGGCGACGGAGAAACGGTCGCGGGGGGAACCGTTAACCTCAGCTCGTACTCAGGTAAACTTATTAAAATTGACTGGCCTTCCTCCGGATCTCCGTCCGTACATTGGGAATACAACGATTACGGTGATGAAGTATCATCCATCGATATCTGTTACGATGGCTCCGTTCTGATAGCTGGAAGCTGGGGAAAGTATAACGCAACCTACGGCGATGTTGTAACGGTTCTGGACAGTGCAGGTTCAGTTATCTTCAATCTGCTGGATGACATCGATGAACCCGGTTCAATCTTGAGCGTTGCAATCAGCGATGACGGTTCCTTCGCGACTGCTTCCGGGAAAGCTGTACATGCCAGGGCGATGGGTAACGGTGGCGAAGTGTACGGCATCCGGATCATCGAAATGGGCGATCATGATGTAGCCGTCATCGCAATTGGTTCACCCCAGGAGAATCTGCAGGTGGGTGATGTTGTTTCTCCTGAAGTAACCGTATCGAATCCGGGATCGAACCAGGAATCATTCTCGGTCCATGCGGAAATAGCTGAAGAGGAAAGCGGAACGGTCATATGGTCCGACGACGCATCGGTCACGAATCTCAATCCCGGTGGTAATGAACAGGTAACATTTTTAAACTGGACTGTACCGGACTATGGAAAATGGATTTTTACATCATACACCGAACTTCCCGGAGATGTATATCCTGAGAACGATACCCTTGCTACAGGTATGGGAGCCTTCCATGATGCAATGGCCAAATCCATAATCTGTCCTTACCTTGAGAACACGGTTTTCCAGCAGATGGTGCCCATGGTCGAAGTATCCAATTCGGGAACGTATGAAGATGCATTCAACGCGATACTTGAGATAACCCCCTCGGGAGGTTCCGCAGTTTACCTTGATACGGTAACAACCGCTCCCCTCAACCCGGGAGCTTCAGCAGTTCTGAGTTTCCCGTCCTGGACGCCTCAGGAATTGAATACGTTCACTGCAGATCTTACCGTCGAATTGACTGATGATTACAATGAAGATAATGATAGCATTTCAATAATCTTCGATACAACTTACGAAATAATTTACGACGACGGTTCGTACGAATCCTATTACTGGGTCGGCACGCAGGAAGATGACATGTTCGCCGAGAGGTTTACCCCGGTTCTGACCCCTCCAATAACAATTACAGGGGCCAGGATGTACGTGAACAGCACCGACACATTCGAATGGGTAGCTATCTGCTCCGATGACGGCACCGGGCGACCTGATGTACTCAATCCGATTCAGATTGTGAACAACCCCGGTGTTTCATCAACTCCAGCGTGGCTGGAAATATCTTTTGATATCTGGTGGAACTGCACGGACGATCTCTGGCTTGTGGCAAAATGGTACGATGCAAAGGCTCTGGGGGTGGGAACAGACATGAGCGCCCCGGTTACAGGCAGATGCTGGTGGCACAACAGAACCAGCGGGTGGACGAATTTTACCTCGGGTGATTACTCCTTCAGGCTTAATGTGGAACCGACAACCGGAACAGGGGAAGGACCCGGGATACCCGCCGTTTACGATATGAGCTCGCCCAGACCGAACCCTTCTGCGGGAATAGTTTCGATAATGCTGAGCATTCCTGAAAATGAGGGGCAGGTAAACCTGTCCGTTTACGATCTTTCAGGCAGATGTATTGATACTGTGGTAAGCGGTGTATTCAAAGCCGGTGAGCATAGTGTTGTATGGGATCCATCACAGTCTTCGATTTCAACCGGGGTCTATTTCTTGAGAATGGACGCGCCAGGCACTGTTGTAACGGAAAAACTGATAATTATCAGATAAACCGGATAGAAACAATTAGGGACGGAGGTAATTAGAAAATCTAATTACCTCCGTCCCTAAGCCTTTTTGGTAACAGACAGCTTCCCATCCTTGATATTCCATTGAATATTCGTTGTGTTGCTTAAGAACTCCCTGTCGTGACTTACCAGCAGCAATGCGCCAGTATAATCGTTAAGAGCCTTTTCAAGACATTCTACTGATGGCAGATCCATGTGGTTTGTGGGCTCATCCATTATTACAAGCCATGGCGTCTTCGAAAGGCCAAGCGCAAGTAAGAGTTTTCTGGCTTCCCCAGGGCTTGGCACCGAGGAACTGAGCACCCTTTCCGGATCGCTGCCAAGTCTTCTCACAATGGTCATTAATTGCCCAAGAGCTTCTCTGGAGAGTCTTTGTACTTCTTCCAGATAACCACTGCATTCATCCGCTGTGATCTCCTGTGGAATCCAGATCAGTTTTCCCTCAGGGCAATTCAGTTTTGTCTTCAGATGGTTAAGCAATGTGGTTTTTCCTGCTCCATTCCCGCCGGTTAATGCTATCCTGTCTTCGGATTGGATTTCAAATTGCGGATATGAGAGGGTTGCCTTACCCACTCGGATTTCTCCAGGAGGCATCTCAAGAAGATAATTTCTGGTAGATCCTTCCCCCGGCAGTTCAATGCCGGTACCGTAGGTTTTCCTATATGTGATGGACTCCATGTGTTTCTTTGCCCTCTCTGCCCTTGCTGTCGCCTCCCTGCTTCTTTGCCCTGCTTTCTGTACTATGCTGTGAACCTGTGATGTACCATCGTAGTTGTATTTGCAGATATCCTTGAATGAGATTTGATTCCCGGAAAGGTGGGCCTGTATTGTTCTGGACTTTATCATCTTTTTTCTGGCGTCCCGTTTCAGCTGCTTATATTTGACTCTAGCCAGTTTTCTTCTTTTTGCAAGATGATTCTGTTTCAGGCGATCTGCTACAATGGCTGATGTGTAACCAGTCCTATAAAACCGCAAACCTTCATCAAAAAACAGAACACAGGAGGTACACAGTTCATCCATGGCATATCTGTCATGGCTTACCAGCAAACCACAGCCCTGATACTCCCTCATTGATCTCATCAAAAGGGATCTACCGTCAGTATCAAGATGATTGAAGGGCTCATCAAGAGCCAGAACAGTCGGTCGAATCGATATTGCCGCTGCAATCTGAAGGCGTCTTCTCTCTCCATAGGAAAGGGTATCCCATCTGTTTCCCCAGTCATCTCCGATTTTGAGAATGTCCTTCAATCTGATGGAATCTGAAGACCAGTCAAAGAGGAATTCATCCATGTATTCAGGGGGATGATCCGTTCTCTGCGGGCAGTAAACAGTTGTTCCTGAAAAAACAACTGAGCCGGTGTCCGGTGTCAGTAACCCCGTCGCGAGTTTAAGTACAGTTGTTTTACCACAACCGTTGGCTCCCGCGAATGCAGTCCAGCCTGAACCAAGATTAAGGGAGACAGCGGCAACTGCCTGTTGAATGGAGCCGGGATAAGTGTACGAGATGTTGCTGAAGCGCAGATATATTTGATACATGAAAGTCCTTTCTGAAAAATGCCTTTAACGAACCGCTTTTTCAGAAAGTAATGATCATGTCCCACCATCCTGTACCGGGTAAATGCTCGAACTTTACTTTTACAATATACTCATTTTCAGCTTAAGCGTAAAAAATGCCCTGATGGTCCTGGAATGTTGAGTTACTCAAAAACCTGAATCAAATCGTTGAATATATTTTTGTTCTCCTTGATCTTGCCTTCGCTTCCTACAACACAGAAGTAATTCTTGTTGAGTGCGTCTTCTATCAGATCAGCAAGTTCTACAATATCTTTCTGAGTGGTCGCGATTACCTGATCACGGGTTTTCTGAATATCCGCATGCGTAATACCTGTTATCCATCTTTCTGCAGCACGTTCGCCTTTCATTGATGGCGTCAGCGGCCGGTCAAGATTGGAGATGGATCCAAGAACGAATTTCGTGATTTCCTCTTTGTCGAAATCCGTGTTGCGGAGGAATTCCGGCAGCCCGTCAAATATTTCAAGTGTTTCTATGAGATTGGGGTCTCTGAAAGATCCCAGGAAGAGCTTGCCGTCCCTGTCAAATTGTGCAAATACACCGTAGGCACCACCCTGGACGCGAATTCGGTTCCAGAGATATGTCAATCGAGATATGGTCGATACAACCTGCATAACTCCGGTGTACTCGTATCCCAGCTGACTGAAATCAAAACCCTTTGCCACATACTGAACCTTTCCGGGGGTGTAGAGTCCTTCATTAATAACCGGGGTCTCAAAGGAGTACTCAACAGGAACAGGCGTATCACTGGACAGGTGTTCCAGGAGAGACGGAAATTCCTTCTGGAACGCTGGATAGTCCTTTTCATCGATGGTAATGCTGGCAAGGAGATTCTTGCGGTTGAAAACAAGTCCGGCAGTATCTACCAGCTTGTTCTTGATTTCATCAGCACGGGCATCAAAATTGTCAGCCATGGCCGAAATAGCCCGGTACAGCGCCAGCCCTTCGATCTGTTCGGAGTAATGATCTGCGGGAGACATGTAAGAAAACAGCCGACACTTAGCAATCGTGTGTGACCTGAAATTGATGTACATCTCCAGGCGTGACTTCATTTCATGTACGATATCCTTCAGACGGATCGTGTTGCTGAAATCTGTATGACCGAGCACCTCACTCAGCAACTCGATCATTCTGGGCAGCTTGTGTATGAGTGCTTTGGACTGGACTTCAAGGCGGGGCATCATTGCTCCGGTATGTATGTGTTTGTGTACAGAGACATCCAGATCGATACCACCGGTATGTATGTTCAATTCATTGGCAAGATCGCTGTAATCATGGTTTTCAGTATCGGTTCTGGACACCACCCGCGTGAGAAGCGCAAGATAGGGCAGGTCCTCGGCCGGAATAACACCACTCTCGAAATAAAGGTTCAGATAAGCGATGTTGTTGGTGAAGAGGTGATGCACAAGTACCGGTACACATGCCTCCTCTTTTTCTGCAAGCGGCAATTCCTCTGATTTACTTCTAATATCCTTGCGGGACAGGCTGGGTATTTTCTCCAGGACTTCTGGAGAATCAGGTATACTTTGGCGTTCCCTGAGAGCCTTTGTCTGCTCGACCAATTCTTCGATCTGATCTGGAGACAGCGATGCTTTATAATCCGAAAGCTTCTTACGGAGAGCCGCTGTTTTATCTTCCTCGAGGCCCTGTCTGGGACGCACAACAAGAAGCGACCGGTGGCTGTTATTAAGCAAATATTCGTCGATGAGTTTTTCGAAGTAGTTTTCTGTCAATCCACGGCGGAGGATTTTAAGTGCAGGTTCATATTCAAGAGGAGTAAACGGGGTTTCGCCGTGCAGCCAGGTGGAGAGACTCTTCATGGCATAGAAAAGCCCCTTTGGATATCCCTGGTAATCTGCCTCACGCAGAGTAAATTCCATTGAGTTAATCGAGGCTTCAATTAGTTTTTTGTCTATACCATTTTCGACAAGATCATGGAGTGTGTCGAATACAACTTCTTCGAATTCATCTTTGCGGTCTTCGTTGGAGTTTTTCAGTACAACACTGAAAGGAGTCTGGAGCACACCACCGATATATTGACCAAATACGTCTTTACCAAGACCGGATTCAAGAAGCGCTTTTTTCAGAGGTGCCGCGGGAGTATCCAGAAGCAGGTGTTCAAGAATTTCAAATGCCAGGCAGAGTTCCGGGTCTGTTGACCTGGCTGTAACCCAGCTGAGACACAGATACGTTTTCCCGTCTTCGGTCTCTTCCTTTGAAACAGGATAATCAACTGTCATCTTTGCCGGTTTGTCAAAAGCGGTCTGCAGGTTAATCATCGAATTGACATTGCGGAAACTGAAGTCCTTCAGGTATTTATCGTTGATGAATTTAAGTTCCTGAAGCGTATCGCCGTCACCGTACAGGTAGATATAACTGTTTGAAGGATGGTAGTATTCACTGTGAAACGCGCAGAACTGTTCCTGTGTAAGTTCCGGTATTACATCCGGATCGCCTCCTGAATCCACTCCATAGGCTGTGTTCGGAAAAAGAGACTCGAAAATTTTTCTCGTCAGCATCTCTTCGGGTGTTGAATATGCCCCACGCATTTCATTGTAGACAACACCTTTATATGTAATCTCTTCTTCAGGGCTGTTAAGTTCGAAATGCCAGCCTTCCTGCTTCAAGATTTCCGGTTTAGTATGAATATTGGGATAAAGAACCGCATCAAGATAAACATCCATCAGATTGAAAAAGTCTTTTGTGTTTCTGCTGGCGATTGGATACATGGTTTTGTCCGGAAAAGTCATGGCATTCAGGAATGTCTTGAGTGAACCCTTCAGCAATTCCACAAATGGCTCTTTGGATGGAAATTTGCGTGAACCGCAGAGCACCGAATGTTCAAGGATATGCGGCAATCCCCTGCTGTCCTTTGGCGGAGTCCGGAAAGCAATTGAAAATAACTTGTTGTCATCACTGTTCTCAAGTTTTACAAGCTGTGCGCCACTTTTTTCATGCTCGAACAAGAATCCGTTTGAGTTGATCTCACTGATATCATGCTTATCAATAAGTACGAAACCATGATAGGTTTTTCCTGCTTCAAATGCCATCGTGTTTCCCTTCATTTATACTGAGACCGTTGTCAAATATGTTTGTAAAAGGCTTGCTGTGCCTT
This sequence comes from Candidatus Aegiribacteria sp., assembly GCA_030600545.1. Lineage (GTDB taxonomy): Bacteria > Fermentibacterota > Fermentibacteria > Fermentibacterales > JCC-6 > Aegiribacteria. Next base: position 34,940 of record JAUVLV010000011.1, read on the forward strand.
TGAACTTTTCTGTCAGTTATAATAATTTAATATCCTAAAATTAAATTTATTTGACACAAATGCTAGAATGAAAGATCTGAGTGACCCTAGGAATCATACTGAGAAGTGGAAAGTCGAGCCATTCCCCACTTCGCCTTCCGCCAGGATTTTTCCTCCGTGACGGTTGATAATCCGTTTCAATGTTGCCAGGCCTATGCCCGTTCCGGGGAACTCCTCCCTTGAATGAAACCTCTGAGACACTCCGAGTAATTTGTATATATACTTCATATTGAAGCCCGCTAAGTAATAGAAAGCAAAGTGAGATCATTGTCTTCAATCGCAGAATTGGTATCTTCATTCATTACGAAAACTATACTGATCCGGGTATGAACCCGGGACATATCAGTTACCCTAACTCTGAGATGTGATATGCCGAAATATCTTGGAAAGTGCCCCCCTTTGCGTGAAGCTGATCTTTACACCGGATGTCCATTCAACTGCGTATATTGCATAGCAAAACAGCGGCACTCGGCAGAAATCAGACCTGCCGGCCGGGAGCAGGAGCTCATCATGAGCCCTGTATCCGATATCCCCCTGTACCTGTCTCCATGGACCGATCCTTACCCCCCCTGCGAAGAGAAACAATTCCGCACCGGTTCGCTGGTAAGGCACCTTTCCAGAACGGGGCAACCGTTCTATGTAATTACAAGGAGCCTGCTCGTAAGAAGAGATATCGATGTTATAAGGAATAGCGATCGGGCTTTTGTAGCGATATCGCTGAACACTCTGGACGAAGATATAACCGAACTTCTCGAACCGAACGCCCCCGGAGCAGGCGAGAGGGCTGATATGATTGAAGAACTGGCCGGAATCGCCGGGTTGAGAACCGTTGTCAGAGTTGACCCGATTTTACCCGGTATTACCGACGGAGACAAACTGCTGGAACTTCTGCAGTGGGTGCTTAGAATAAAGCCCTTCGCTATCGGAGTGGAAACTCTTAGAATAGATACTTTCATTGCATCCAGGCTGAGGAATGTACTTCCAGAGGAATCGTTTTATCGCATGATGGAGTACTACTCCCCACCTGGTGATATTCCGATCCATCCCGCTCTGGAATGGCGGCTGGACCTGTTCCGAAGGATCGCGTCGCTGTTCGAGAAAACGGATGTCAGAGCATGCTTCTGCCGGGCGACCGTGCCCGAACAGATCACACCGTGGGACTGCCGGGGAGGGTACTGATGGTAACCTCTCTTTACCTGATGCCAACAGGTAAGTGCAACTGCGTTTGTGAGTACTGCTACTGCCCTGAACATGGGAAACGGGGTGACTCCAGCCTGTTCATGCGGATAGCGGAATCGTTCACCGCACATGTCTGCAGCTCTAATCCCGCGGCCAGACCCCAGATCAGATTCACCGGAGGTGAACCATGGCTGGAGGAAGAGCTGCTGCTGGATGTAACAAATCATTTTTTCCAGCGGGTTCCCTACGGATGGGTGGTAGTGAATACCAATGCGACAATTCTTCCGGAAGAGAGTCTCAGGAATTTCAGGGGAAATAAGCAGTTGATACATGTGGTTTCACTGGACGGTACCGAGAGTATTCATGATTCAAGGCGAAAAATGGCGGATGGCCGTGGCAGCTTCCATGAGGTTGTGAAAGGTGTGAAGATGCTGATCGATCTGGATCTCCCGGTCTATTTGAACGCGGTACTCGACACTGAGAGTTCAAATCATCTTCCAGAGCTGTTGAGTTTTATCTCTTCCGAGTTTGATTTGAATGAACTTTCGATCTCGATCCGATACACTGATACGGATCCGATGTCTCCTGAAGTACGATACGATCTTCTGAAGAACGCGTACTCGGTAGCATCCTCCCATTCAATACGACTCGGAGGGCATCACAGGCTTCTCCTGGGATCCCTGATTCCTGAACTCAGTTGTAACGCGGGAAGTTCCACCGCTCTGATCGACCCTCAGGGAATGGTCTATGCGTGCCAGAGGTTCGTTGGCCGGGTGAAGCCCGATTGCATGTGGACAGAGGACTTCGACTGGAGTGGTTTCAGTTCCGGGCAGCGGCCCGGTCCGATATGCGGTGGCGATGATGACCTCTATGTTGGAAAAAGGCTGTTCGAATTGTACAAGAAAGAGTACCCCGAATATCTTTATTGTCATCAACTCGACAGAACACTCTTTGGGGTCCTTTCGTGAAGCTCTTTCGATCAACTGACAGCCTGCGGGACAGAGATGTCCTGATTATGGGACTGGGCACCAAGGACGGCGGAGTGGGTGCAGCTCTCTACAGCAATTCGCGAGGAGCCAGAGTAACTGTAACCGATCTTAAGGATGCATCCCTGCTTGGTGATGCCCTTGCCGAGCTTGCAGGACTGGATATCCGCTTCGTACTCGGTGGTCACAGAATAGAGGATTTCACGTCTGCTGACCTGGTAATCAGAAATCCCGGTATCAGACGCAGCAATAAATTCCTGGTTGCGGCCTCGGATGCAGGTGCGAAAATTGAAAGTCCGATTGGCCTGTTCTGCGAAATCGCGGACAGCCCCTGGACCGGCATAACAGGAACGAAGGGGAAGAGCTTCACTACACATCTTGTCAGCCACATACTCCGCTCCGCCGGGATGAAAACCGTAGCCGCGGGGAACAACTGCGTTTCCCCTCTCAGGTTTGTAGATGATGATTCCATCTATCCCGTTCTGGAACTCTCCTCCTGGCAGCTTGCCGAGATGAATCTGCACCGAAAATCACCCCACATCGGCTGCTGGCTCAATTTCTTCGAAGATCACCTGAACTGGTACGATTCGCTTAATGACTACAGGTACGACAAAGAATCCATTGTAAGGTACCAGAGTCCGGATGATATTATTGTCCTGCCCTTAGATGACCCAACACTCTCTGAGGTTCCAGGAAGTTCTCAAAGATATTACTTCTCTTCAACCCGCGCTCCATCTGAGAATACAAAGGGCTGCTTTGTAGAAGACGGCTGGATAACCTGGAGAGATACTGAAGTTGTCAAGCTGATTCGCCGTGATTCCCTTCCGGAACACATGGCGGTACCTGTCCATTTCGATCTCATCCCGCCCGCTGTATGCTGTGCCGTTGCCTCCGGTGCTGATACACTGAGCGTATCGGATGGGACAGCTACCTTTCCCGGCATACCACACAGATTTCAATTCGCAGGCAGATACGGAAAAATCAGTTTCATCAACGATTCCGCCGCCACCACACCTGATTCGGTAATAAGAGCCATCATGAATCTGGATGGCGGAAAACTCGTACTCATCGCCGGAGGTGGAGGGCATAAGAACCTTGACTACGGTCCCCTCGCGTCAATTATCAGGATGAGAGCCCACCGCGTGATTCTATTCGGTGATGATCCCGCATCGGCAAGGTTAAGACGGGAATTGAATGGAATTAATGAAGATCGGCTCAGAGTAGCTGTGAATATGGCTGAAGCCGTTGACATCGGGATCAATTGTCTGGATCCTGATGAGGGAGGGACACTGCTTCTCTCTCCGGGATGCAGCGGGGCTCCTTTTTTTGTAGACCTCTTCGAGAGAGGGGAGCAATTCATCTCCTGTATAAAAGCCCTTGCGGGCTTTGAAGAACTCTGATGCCGCGTCTGCTTGAAATCATCGCAGCTCTTGTTCTCATTGTGATTACTTTGCCCCTGACTCTTTTCTCCCTGCTGATCTCTTCGGTTTTTATCGGTTTTCCACCATTCTATCTTTCAAGACGTACCGGTCAATATGGAGTGGAATACACCCATCCGAAGATCAGATCAATGAAAAAGGGTAAGGAAACCGGGCGTGTATTCTTCGAGACCCACAGGATCAACTTCTGGGGAAGATTGCTTCGCCGATTGCACCTGGATGAACTCCCTGAGCTTTTTCTAATACTTGCCGGCAGAATGAGCTTTGTCGGTCCCAGAGCACTGCCCGCTTCCCTTCTTAGAGGTATGGATACGTCAATCCGCGAAGGGGTCAGGCCCGGTTGGACCGGTCTCGCCCAGTTATGGCTACTCCGGAAGGGCAGGCTGGACAAGAGAATTCAGATAAGGCTCGATTCTCATTATGTGAAACGACGCAGTCCCATCTATGACCTGAGAATCCTGATGGCCACGCTTGCTGGAGTATTCAGCTCAGGGACATTGAATCTTGATCCCGGGGGATCAGCGGACAGGATATCTTTCGAGAAAAATCTCAGAGATGGAAGTAATCAGTAAATCTAATCAGCTTTTGTCTCTTTTCTTCAGAACATCGCATACGATTCTTCCCAGTTCTGCAACACGATACGGTTTTTTTATACAACTGCTGAAACCGAATTGAGTATAGTTACTCATTACCGGATCATCCGAATAACCACTTGATACAATTGCTTTTGCTTCGGGATCAATTTTCAGAAGTTTTTCAACAGCAAATCTTCCTCCCATGCCTCCCGGTATGGTAAGATCCATGATAACCATATCAAATGGTTCCTCGCTTCCCTTCGCTTCTCTGTATTTTTCAAGTGCCTCTTCGCCATTCTCAGCAAAATCAACCTTATAGCCCAGAAGCCGGAGCATACCGCCTGCAACATCACGCACCATTTTATCGTCATCCATAACAAGGATATTTCCTTCTCCTGAAATCGTCTTCTGCTCCAGATCAACTTTTGCAGGTTCATTATTGTCCGAAGCAGGTAGATAAATATGAAAATTGGTTCCGGTTCCGACCTGAGAATCAACGGTAACGTACCCGTCATGTTTCTTGAGAATGGAATAAACAATGGAAAGGCCAAGACCGCTTCCTTTTTGCTTTGTTGTAAAATACGGATCGAATATCTTCTCCAGCTGTTTGGCTGGTATTCCGATGCCCTGATCCGAAATAGTGATGATGATGTATCTGCCTTCCGGCAGTGAAGGAATCTCGTCAATGTCAATTACAGCATTTTCCGCAGAGATTCTGATTACACCGCCTTCAGGCATTGCCTGATCCGCGTTGATGATCAGATTGCTGATCACTTCGCTGATCTGTCCCTTATCGATATCCACAACCCAGATGTTGTCGGGGATGGAAATCTCCCCTCGCGAATTAGATCCCCCAAGAGCAAAATCCACCGTTTCGCTGATCAGATCCGTAATGGATGTTGTCTCTTTGACGGGCGCGCCGCCCTTTGAGAAAGTAAGAAGCTGCTGAGTCAGATTTCTGGCTCGCATGGATGCGTTCTCCGATTTCGTCAGTGTTTTGTACACGCTGTCTTCAGGTTCAAGTGACATTTTCGCTAGAGAAATATTTCCGAGTATCGCTGAAAGCATGTTGTTGAAATCATGGGCCAGACCACCTGCCAGAATTCCGATCGATTCAAGCCGTGCGGTTTTCCGCAACTCTTCCTCTGTCTTGCGCTGCTCCGTAATGTCGCGGAAAACAACAACAGCTCCTACGAGTCTGCTTTCCTTGTCCCGAATGGGTGCGCAACTGTGAGCGATCGATCTTTTCGAACCGTTCTTGTCCACAAGAACTGTATGGTTGGTGTAGTTGATAATAACCATTGATTCCAGTACTTCATCTACAGGATTGCGGCGTTGCTCTCCCGTACTTTCATCAACGATATGAAAAATAGCGTCGACTTTCTTTCCCGCAGCTTCATTCTGCAACCATCCTGTCAGTTCTTCGGCAGCCCTGTTTATCATAATGATTTTCCCTGTGATATCAGTCGCGATGACAGCATCACCTATCGATCTCAGCGTTACTGCTAGTCTTTCCTTCTCCGCCTCGAGTGCCTTCTCCGCGTATTCACGTTCGGCAAGCTCTTTTGCCGCCCGTTCGAAAAGCTGAGCGTTCTCGATCGCTATTGCCGCCTGATCCGCCATTATCCGGATAATGAATACATCCTGTTCATCGAACGCATTGACCTTATCGCTCTGAACATCAAGGACACCGATCACCCGGCTCTTTACGCTGACAGGTACTGTCAATTCGGAACGACTATAAGGCAGTTCATCTATAGGAAAATATCGGGGATCAAGCTTAACATCGTTAACAAGAAGATGTTCACCTGTAGCTGCAACATGACCGGTGATACCGTCTTTCCCTACCTGCAGTAATATTTCCTTCGTCGGCACAACATCAAAACCTGCGCCCGCTCTGAGCGAAAGCATTTCAGTAACGGGATCGATCAGCAGTATCGTGACGTAACGATACCCGAATGACTCATGAATAAGAGACACTGTAAGTTCAAGCAGAGAATCCAGTTCAAGCATTGACGCGATATTCCGTCCAATCTCCCCGAGCGCCGCAAGATGTGAAACCCTCTGCTCGAGAGCTTTCTCCGTTCGCTTCTTTTCTCCGATTTCATTTTTCAGTTTTCTGCTGGATTCGTCGAGATCCTGCAGTATGTTGAGTGTCGCAATTCTTTGCTGCTCACTTTTTTCAAACTGCTGTTTTATTTCGATTGTTCTTTCCGATATCTTTTTTTCAAGATCTTCTGTGTATTTCCCAAATCTGTTTCTTGATTCTTGAAGCTCCGCGGTCATATCACTGAATGCTCTGGAGAGTTCTCCAATTTCGTCTTTCGCTTTTGACCTGATTTTAAAATCGAGATTTCCCTTCATTATTTCTTCCGCGCCTTTTTTCAGCTTTTCGATGGGTTTTGCCAGACTGGATGAGACAGCTATTGAAAGGAATAGACCAAGGACAAGCAAACCGGCCATAACGATGAGCATGCTTCGCGTCAGCTTTTCAACCGGGGCAAAGGCTTCGTTGACGCTGATTTCGGCAATAAGAATACAGTTTATATCTGGAATATGTGAGTGAATGCTGATAACTTCCAAACCCATGTAATTCCTTGTGAAAACAGCTACTGATTCATGCTCTTCATTCTCGAACTGACAGGTCTCCGCGATACCACCCGCTGTCTCCAGGTCGACCTCCACATGCAGAGCAGCGCTATCGATGTAAATAGAAGGTGTGAGCATAAGACCGTTTTTGTCAATTACATAAACCTCTCCTGACTCTCCCAGACCCGTCCTGTCTGTTATAGAAGAAAACAATTCCTTATCAGCGTCAAAATTGACTACAACCGCTCCGAGGAATTCACCTGACTTGTAAATCGGAGCCGAGATACTGAATACCGGATTGTCCGTAAATCGCGAAAAGTGCAATTCTCCGATATAAACCACTCCATCGGTTACATTCAGAAATATTGAATCCGCACTGTAATCTGCACCAACGTCCGAGTGAGACGAAGTGATCACTGTACCGGTTCTGTCAAGCACCCTGAACCGTGAAATTGCAGTGTAAGAAGATAGCATTGCACTGATTCTTCTGTTCACGGCTTCAACTGCTTCTTCATTGTTTCCTTTTTCTGAAACGAGATCGATAAATACATTCCCGGTTGATATGAGTACAGCGAGTTCTTGATACTCATTCAGAACCGAATTGACATATCGCGCTCTTATCTCCGCGATGGATGCGAGATGACTGATCATCTGTTCTTCAAGAATACTTTTTGAGATGCTTCTTACAACAAGAATTACAGACAATCCCGTGGCTATGATTATCAGGAAGGCTACAAGGAGTATCTTTGAGCGTATTTTCACTGTGAAGCCTCTGATCCTCCCGGCAGATTGAACCGGGGTTCTCTGCCAAGTTCCTCAAGCAGTGAGTTAATCTCCCGTTTCAATTCCATCATTTTAAGTTCTCTGCCTACCGCGAGCGAATTGAATTTCTCAAGCTCCTCGTTTTTTCTCCTGAGATCTTTTTCCCTTTTCACACGGTCAGTGATGTTTCTGGCTATCTTGATGACTTCGATAACATCTCCGTTCCCATCCTTCATCGGAACGCCGATATCTTCCCAGTATCTTTCACCCCTTTTTCCTTCAACAGCCTCCTGATATACGATGCCTGTTTCGTTTTTTCCCGTTTCAATTGTTCTGATAATAGGGCAATTCTCGCAGGGTTCTTCAATCCCGGGAAAAGCCCTGTAGCATAATTGGCCGATACACTCGGGATTCATGTTCAGGGCCGTTCTGTTAGCCCATAGTACTTTGAGATTTGTGTCCAGCAGAATTATCATATCGGGGGAACCATCAAGAAGAGCCTGTTTCTGGGCCTTACTCTTCCGCAGATCGTTTTCCATCTTCTTACGATCGGTAATATCGCGAATGTATACAAGACCTGCTCGGCTACCCTCGTGGGTCGTAACACCAACACTGAATTCAATGTTGATCTCCCGCCCCTCTGAAGATATCAGTACTGCTTCGGTCTTCTGCCGGTCATCAAGACCTTTCGTGAACCTCTCGTATTCCGCGATTATTCTCTTTCGATCATCAGGGTGAATATAGTCGATGAATGGTTTTTCAATACCATTATTACTGGGATATCCAATAAGTTCAGAAAACTGCGGATTGGAGAAAATGATTCTTCCATCCTGTACTATACAGATAGAGTCATTTGAGTTCTCGATAATCAGTCTGTACTTTTCCTCACTTTCTCTAAGTTTCATCTCGGCATTCATTTTTTCACTGCGCAATACAGCTTCATCCAGCGCTCTTTTCACAGCGGGGCCAAGCCTGGCAAGGTTATCTTTCAGAACGTAATCGACAGCACCGAGTTTTATACACTCAACTGCCTTTTCATCACCAATTGTGCCGGAAAAAAGTATCAGTGGTATTTCAGGGGAGACATCCTGATGTATAAGAAGAGCATCAATACAGTTGAAACCGGGGAGACTGTAATCTGCAAGGATAACGTCGGGATCAGTGTCGAGAGCTTCTCTGAAAGTGTTCTCCGTATCCACAATGCTATGCTCAACTTCAAACCCTTCCCGTTCAAGCTGTTTTATGGCCAACTCAGCATCGTCACTGTTGTCTTCCAGAATCAGCAGTTTCAACGTTCTCTCGCTCATATTTCACTCCTCTGCCAGTATAAAAAAGACTGTTGATACTTAGCACGGACTCATCCGGATTACAGTAATTCTACACCTTAATTCTATTATAGCTGAATCATTGCTTATGGAAAACTTCACCGAATTCAACCCGGACTCATCACAAATACTCTACTACAACTCCATTTACAGCAGCGTCTACTTCAGGGCAATCATGAAAGGTGAAAAAATGAGGAATCCATTCACAATTTCCCTGAAAACAATTGAATTAACAACGGTAAGAGGCATTTCAAGATTGGCGGGTGGTGAATTAAAAGTGAAAACCAACCTGAATAGAATAGGGACGGAGGTAATTAAAAAATCTAATTACCTCCGTCCCTATTTAACGTCCCTGTTTAACTGAGAAGGCTGGTTACCTTTTTGCCGAAATCAGCAGGATTCTCAGGCCGTCCGCCGGCCATGACCGTACCCAGATCAAAGAGAATATTAACGTAATCCTTCAGCTTGTCACCCGATCTATCCTTCTCGTAAAGATTCTGAAGTGTTTCAATTACGGGATGAACAGGATTCAGTTCCAGGATTTTCTTCGCATTCGGCAGTTCCTGGTTCATGGATTTCATCATCTGTCTGAACATCTCCCCGGGGTCATTCCTGTCGCTGACCAGGATGCAGGGACTTTCCTTGAGTCTGGGGGCGAATCTGACATCTTCTACTCTGTCACCCAGCTGATCCTTAATGTACTCAAGAAGGCCAGCAAAGGTCTCTTCAGCGTTCTTCTTTTCAGCCTTTTCAGCATCGCTGAGATCCTCCTCGTTCACTTCCTTCAGAAGAGATACCAGCTTCTTTCCCCTGTATTCGCCAAGGTTCTGAAGCATGAATTCATCAACGGGACTATCGAAGAGAAGCACTTCAGTATCGGATTTGCCCACGGATTCAAGGTAAGGTGATGACGCAAGTTCCTTCCTGTCGGTTCCTGTGATGTAGTAGAGGCGATCGGTGCCCTCTGGAAGTTCTTCAACCAGTTTCTTAAGACTCTTCTGTTCATCTCCGCTTCGGGAAGTCCATACCAGCAGAAGGTCCGCCAGCTCTTCCCTGTTCTGAACATCAGAATAGATACCTTCCTTTATAAGATCTCCAAAATTGGTGAAGAATTTATGGTACTTGTCGATATCGTTATCGAGTATTTCCCTGAACCATCCCAGGACTTTTCCTGTCAGCGCTTTCCTTATTGTTCTGATGGTCCTGTTCTCCTGAAGGGTCTCCCTTGAAATATTCAGGGGAAGATCGCTTGATTCCACTACACCTTTTATGAAACGAAGATATCTGGGCAGGAGTTCTTCAGCCTCCTCCTCTATCATGACCTTCTTTATGAAGAGTCTTAAACCGGTCTTGTAGTCGGGCATGAGCATTTCCATGGTCCGCATGGACGGTATGAAAAGAAGCGAGTAAAACTCGGTGGTACCTTCCGCATGGAATACGAGTTTTGAGATGGGTTCCTGCGGATCGAAACTCAGGTGTCTGTAAAACTCGTTGTACTCCTTATCGGAAACATCGTCCTCGGATCTGATCCATATGGGTTTCTGTGTATTCACAGGCTCTTTTTCCCAATCGCTTTCATCGTCCGATTTCAGATAAACGGGATATGAGATGAAATCGGAGTACTTCCTGACGAGTTCTCTGAGCTTGAAATTCTCAAGGTACTCATCCATGTCATCTTTAAGATGAAGGATCACGCTTGTCCCCTCGGGGATGTCATCCTCCTCTATGAGAGTGAATGTATCATGACCTGTTGAAGTCCATTTCTGGCCCGGTTCATCACTTCCGGTCCTTCTTGAAAGAACTTCAACCTTATCGGCAACCATGAATGTGGAATAGAAACCCACTCCGAACTGGCCGATCAGTTCAGGGGTTTTCTCTGCGTTCAATTCACCCATTTCCTCGAGAAATCCCCTGGTTCCTGAGCTGGCAATAGTACCAAGCTCTTTCGCCATTTCGTCCCCGGTCATGCCTATACCGTTATCACGGACGATCAATGTGCGATTGTCTTTATCCGGAAGTATATCGATTCTTGGTTTCCGATCAGAACCCAGGTCGGGAGATGTAAGCATTTCGAAACGCAGTTTATCAAGTGCGTCTGATGAATTGGAAATGAGCTCCCGAAGAAAAATATCGGGATGTGAATAAAGGCTGTTTATTACGATATCAAGAACTTTTCTGGTTTCTGCTTTGAATTTCAGTTTTCGTGAATGGCTGGACATTTTTCCTCTCCTTTTATTCAGTAATATTCAGTAAATTTCAGCGGATTTTACCTTCCAGAAACGGAACCAGGAATACTTTCTCGTGAAAGACAGGCCCGTGTCCAAAATAGCCGCTCTCGCCGAAAAGTTCTCCGTGGTCGGATGTCACTGTGATGTATGTATTCTTCGGTACAATATCAAACAGTTTTTCAAAGACGGTATCAAGGTAGCGTACCGTCTCAACCTGCCGTGCTCGGAGGCGGTCAAGCTGTTCCTGGTCGAAGAATTTCGGCGATTCAGTGTCTGTTATCAGTTTTCCACCAACCAGATGATCATCCAGATGCTTGAAAACGCCATGCACCCCGCTTATTTTAGGCCATTTGTTCTTCGGCTCGGAAGGAAGTGCGTAGGGGTAATGAGTTTCTCCCACATTCAGTATATAGAATGAAGGTCTATTCGGGCTGAAGGTCATTTCATCGAGCATCGCCGCCATATCGTTATGTTTGGGCATGAGCTTCCATGAATCGAACCCGCTGTTGATTGGAGTATAACTGTTGAGTACAGGCAGTGAAACCATGGCCCTCGTTATGTATCCCAGGGAGCTCCGCAGATAATCCGGGAGGTAGAGACGGGGGATGAGGCTTTTAAATCCCACACCTTTCGCTCCAAGCCTTTCGTTGAATTTTACAAAATCCTTCTTGTAGTATTCAGACGCAAAGACATTCTTCGGGCTTGTATGCGGCATGAGTCCCATGAGAAGGTTATAATGGGATGGCGCTGTCCACGATGCGTAGGAATAACGCTGCTCAGTTTCACCCAGCTTCATTATGGTTGAAGGCTGAGCTTCCATGAAAGTATCGTATCTGCAGCTGTCGAGAATTACTATTATGTAATTCAGAAGATCATCCGTTGCTGGTTGAGGAGTCAAAACATCTTTACTATCATGGTCTCTGTTTTTCTTCTTGCTGCCGAAGAGTCCCATTGTTCCTCCATGAATTAGCTAATCCAGGATATTTATAATCCTGTAACGGGAGATCGACCATGATTACCTGTATGCACGCAGTCAGCAGCAGTATTCGGGTATGGTTTATTCTCCCGGTTTATCGAATTGGAAGCATCGCAGACCAGATGTCCCCCATTACTTCTTCGCTCCATATCTTGACGAGGATGTTCATAGCCCCGGCAAGCTCGGAATAACTCGGTTCGGAGAGTTCCCAGTGAAAACGGTAATTTTCCTGGAAGACCAGGCTGAAATTGTCTCCGTCGAGTACCGTAACATCCACATCTATAACAGCTTCCCAGCCACCAGGGACAACCCTTCCGCCGAACTCTCTTACGTAACCCTCAATTATAAGGTCTTCCGGAAGCATTGTTGCTTTACGCAGCACAGCACCCCATGCATCGGCGGATATCATATCCCTGAGTAGAATATCGGGAAGAAGTTCTACCGGCCGACTGCTCCAGATATCGGAAACAGTCTTATTGACCGAACCATCTTCATTCAGAACGATCATCTGTACTCCCTGGGCGGATTGAGCCGAGGAAAAGTCCTTTATCTGAACAACATAGTTGGTTGAAACCGGCCATGGATCCTGCTTGTCGGGCTCAACGGTCCACACTGTCGCCGTTGATTGCGGGTCACCCCCTATGGGCACGTTGACTGTAATACATGCTGATGATATAAGAATCGATGTTAATACAATAATAATTACCGGTCTGTGCATCACTGCCAGACCCCCTCTCCTGAAGTTCGAATCAACAGCTCCGAAGGATCTCTGCCCAGTATCTCCAGAAGGCTGGACAGGTTGTTCATCATTTCCGAGCCGTCTATTATTAACATATTCACTTTGTTTGCTAAAAGGTCCAGAGGTTCCAGAAGAACCTGTATTTCTGCAACAAGGGAATCTACACTCACGGCGAGTTCCGGTGCTATTGTATTCAGTGTCAGAGCCAGCCGGTTCAGATTTTGCCCGAGTCTTGTATATGTGATAAGAAGTGAATCAAGGTTTTCCGAATTGCTCAGAATGGAATCCTCAATCCTGTCGATCTTATCGCTGGACAGTATTCTGTTAGTATTCTTTAGAAGTTCATTTAATTGTTCACTCATTGTTTTAAGATCAACTTCATTAGTTATCTCTGTAATCCTTGTGATCATGCTGGTTATACTCTGCATTGCTCCTTCCTCGACAGGAATAACCTGGTATTCAACTTCGAAATTAAAACGTCTGTGATGATGAGCCCGTATCGAGTCCGCACTCAGGTTTATCACCTGTAAACCGGTTATTCCAATTACCTGCATAGTGGCAACTATCGTCGAATCTACCAGAAATTCCGAACGGATCTTCATCACGACCTCTACGAGCCTTCCGTCCGGAGCTATATCGATGCTTTCTACTCGACCAATGGAAACACCGTTATACATTACATCACTGCCCTCGTTCAAACCCTGGACGGACCATGAAAAATAGGAAACGTAAGTAATTGTACTCTTCTCCTTAAATCCTCCACCGAGCCATATTATCAGATAAATAGTGAAGAGAACTCCAATGGAAAAGAATAATCCCAGTTTGAACTTGTTTCCGGTCATCGACATTTTTTATTGACTCCTCTTCGCAGCTGCCAGGTTTCTTCCGAAAAACGCTTTGACTCGTTCGTCGCTGGATTTGTCTCTCAGTTCAGCTGCAGTTCCCTCCGCGATTATTCCATGCGCTTCATGATCCAACATAATTACCCTGTCCGAGATAGCAAATATACTGGCCAGTTCATGTGTAACAATGACAACGGTTGTGCCCAGGGAACTGTTGATGGTTTTTATCAGTTCATCAAGGCTGGCGGAAGTGACGGGATCCAGTCCGGCAGAGGGCTCATCGAAGAACAGTACTTCCGGATCAAGCGCCATGGCACGGGCAAGGCCGGCTCTTTTCTGCATTCCGCCGGAAACCTCCAAAGGGTTTGAATCGGCAAAATCCGCAAGGCCGACCGTATCCAGTTTACTGTATGCGACAATTCGAATATCACGATCGGGTAAATCAGTATACTCTTTAAGAGGGAGCATTACATTCTCAAGAAGTGTCAGGTTGCCCAGCAACGCTCCGGACTGAAAGGTAACTCCCCATCTTGTTCTCGCTCTCTGAAGTGCGCCGGGACTCGACCAGATGTCGGAGTCTTTGAAAAGAATTCTTCCCTTCCATGGTTTTATCAGCCCAAGAAGGTAATGCATGAGAGTGCTTTTTCCGCATCCGCTCTTACCTACGATAACAAGTATTTCTCCCTTAATAACCTGGAGATTTATATCGTCGAGCACCAATTGTTCATCCCATCCTCCCTGAAGATGCTCAACCTTCAATACGGGTTTCATGCCAGGCGCTTGATAGGACACTACATACTCAATCCGGGTCTGATATGGATGAACAGCAATGAAAGCAGCGCATCGGCAATTATCACCATAAAAATGCTCAGAACAACGGCAGCTGTAGTTGCCTTTCCAACGGCGGCCGCCCCTCCCCGGACCCTCATGCCCATGAAACTGCCTGTATTCGCAATTAATACAGCATATACGATGCTCTTCAGCATTCCCCAGAGAACATCAATAGGTATGAGCGCCTTGCCCAGTTCCGAGATATATGTGCTTGCAGGAAAATCTAAAAACAGTACACCAGCTATCAGCCCTCCAAAAATACCCGCGAAATTCGCAAGGAGCACCAGAAAGGGCATTACGCAGAGAAGAGCGATCATCTTGGGTGTAACAAGGTAGTTGAATATATCGAAACCCATTACTCTCAAAGCATCCACTTCTTCCCTTACCTGCATGGTTCCGATCTCCGCGGCGTACGCTGAACCCGATCGTCCGGCAACCAGAACAGCTGCAAGCATTGGTCCGATCTCCCAGGTTATGCTGTATCCGATCAATGCGGGCATAAATGTTTCCGCGCCGAATACCCTCATCTGATACCCTGCCTGATACCCCAGAACCATACCAAGAAGCCCGGGAAGAACTGATATAATGGGAATTGCTTTAAACCCCGATTCCTCCATGTAATAAAAAACCAATGGCCATCGGATCTTCAGTGGATGTATGAGCATGCCGGCAAAAGCTCCCATTGTCTCTTCTATGAAATGTCCAAGTGAATAAAGTGTGTTTCCCAACTCGTATACGTTTTCGCCGATATTCTCAAAAATATCATGAATGGACATTCTTTTTTTCTCAGGTTCCGGCGCTGAATCGAATTTAGCGAGGGTTTTGAACAGATCATCGATAACAGGTAAGGCCCCTGTTCTCCTTACCCTCACGCCTGCGCGGGAAAATTTCTTGCATGATCCGTAAATCACTGCGGCTGCAACTGAATCTATCCCGGGGCTGCCCGAGAAATCCAATACCAGTTTCCCGGCATCGAATATCGAACGCTTATTTTCATCAATGAAATCACGGATATAATCGATTTCGCTGTCCACAAGCACTCCATGAACACTCAATGTGAAACCGCTGTAGATTAATTTCTCCGGATTTGCCAACTGATCCCTTCCTGTAACGCTGAAATTTCTTCATTTCGTAATCAGTAATGTAATTCAATATAAATACTTCCGCTAGCTGGCCTTCATTCTGTTTTCAGTTATATTTTATCGTTAGAACAATTGGAGGTATTATGGGTACACTTGTTTTCCTTGTTCTCAGGCTTGTTTTCGGATACAATTGTGAAGGTGACGGTCAAACTCTCGCAACTCTTATTTCTCTTGACACTATCGCACTTGTGCTGTTTCTGAAACTTAAAAACAAAACCTGACTGCGCCCTGGTAACCGGAATTTGCATAATTAAGTAATGCGACAAAGAAATTCTTGAGTGTAGTTTTACCTTTCGAATCCTGTAATATGATTACTTCACTTTGATTATTGGAATAGAGAACCCCCTGCGCTGTATAACAGTTGAAGGAGGTTTTTAAAATGATAAGGAAAAATACAACAGAAGCAGGTGGAATGGATTATGGAATTCTCTTGGGTTTCATACTCCTGATTCTTGCATTCGAGGCGGTTCCCGGATCATCTATCGGAAGACTCTCGTCACGAACAGTAACCGATGAAATGCAGGGTTTCGACCCTGGTGAACTCTACGAGATCCCTCCCGAAATGCCCGATGATGATCCAATCGATGTGCGGAACATCATAGACAACGAAATCCCTAACGTTACGGAACCTGTTCTTATAATCAGCACAGCAATCGATACCATAGGTCTGAATAAGGCTTTTACAGTCAGTACAAACAATCTTTCATCTAACGAAAATCCGGATAACACAATCCCCGAACCGGGAACTTTCATACCGCACAGCGTTCATCCGGTATGCACTTTCAGGCCTGTTCCGGAATATCCGGAGATGGCCAGGCAGGCGGGTGTTGAGGGCAGAGTGATAATTCAGGTTTTCATATCCCCTCAGGGCATACCCGTAGAGGCTATTATAACCGAAAGATCCGGCCTTGGAAGCATGGACAGCGTAGCAATGGCTTCTGTAATGGAAAGCAGCTGGTCACCGGCCAGAAGGGATGATGGAGTTCCGGTTGGAGTATGGACTTCTGTTGTTTACAACTTTGTGCTTGATTAAGCCGTCATCGGTCAACAAAAAAGTCATTCATGTAATTTCTATCGAATATGCAAAAGTGTTCTATAAACAAATATGTTTACGCAGATGTTTATCTCTGCGTTAAACTCCTGAACTGCGTATATTTTCTTTTACTAATTATCTGCTATCTGAGCTATTGCTAACATTTGAGTAGTATTTGTAATCGTAGTAATCATCCTCCATCCAATTTTCTGGCTGGTTATCATCTTCAGTGGAACATTATAATACGCTATTTTGTTAACTGATAAATATAATCTTCTTGTAAGTATTTAATACAATCGGTATAATCAGCCCCTATCAATAGCAATAAGGGCTTTTCTATGCTTGCGTTAATATTTCAGATTCTTCTCTGAAGAGTTATCTGCATATTCCCGTATTTTTTTGTATATTTGCAGTTCTGCCAGAAAGAAAGGGCGGCGATTTGAAACAGGACAATTATCTTCTTCTTCTTGATGCTGATGATACTCTCTGGGAGAGTGGGCTGTTCTTCGAAAGAACTGAGCATGACTTTCTAACCCTTATGACGACCCTTGGTTCAGAAGAGGAAATGGTTCGCCGGATAGTTCACAGAAGAGATGTCGAAAGACTTGCAGTAACTGGCTATGGAGCAAGGCCGTATATGGATACGCTTCGTATGATCCTGCTGGAGCTGGTGCCGGAATCACCATTATGGGCTTTGAAGGCCATGGATGATATTGAGAGGAATCTTCTCAGTCATCCCGTAATTCTCCTTCCGGGCGTAATCAGCACTTTGGAGGAGATGAAAAGCATTCCTGTAAGAACAATGGTATATACAATGGGTGAGAAAGATCACCAGACCGATAAATTCATGAGATCCGGGCTGATTGATTACGTTGACGAACTCAGAATTGTACCGGTTAAATGTGTTAACGCACTGCGTGACACCCTTGCTTACACTGACACTGAACCAGGTAACTGTATAGTAGTGGGCAACAGCCCGAGATCGGATATCAATCCTGCTTTGTCTCTGGGCGCATTTGCAGTGCATATTTTAAGGGATCGTAAATGGTCTGCTGAATATGAGGAGTTCTCTGATCCCAGGCAGGTTATTTCAATTGACAGATTTAATGAACTTCCTGACATTATTGTTAATTTTCTGGAAGTTGATTATTTGCAGATTAAATAGTATTCCGTTACTTCCAACTGGAGGTTTCAATCATGAAACTTAGAGATGTGCTGGATCCCGGGCTTATAGTTTATTCTCCGGATATTTCGAACAAGGAGGAAATACTCAGAAAAATCGCTGATAGTATCATCAACAGTGGCAGAATCAGCAACGTAATTTCTGATACCATCTACAGGGCACTATCTGATCGGGAGTCGCTTGGATCTACGGGCTTTGGTCACGGAATCGCTATACCCCATTGCAGAATAGCTGGTACGGACGATTTCCTCGTAGGAATGCTGATCACCGGCAATGGCGTTGACTTCGATTCTATTGACGGCGAAGATGTCCGGATATTCCCCTTTGTTATTGGACCCGAATCGAAGCCAAAGGAATACCTGAAGCTGCTATCGGCAATTGCGCAAATGCTTAGAAATGATTCTTTCAGGAAGGAAATCCTGTCATTACATTCCCCGGAACAGATATATGAACTGATTATAGCTCATACACTTTCAGAAGATGAAGTACCTCCGAAGCGACCGGGAAGAAAGATGTTACACGTTTTTATCCAGAATGAGGATTTTTTCGACGACCTGCTGCAGATCTTTGCCGGTTCCGAGTCCACATCAGCTATGATCATAGAGGGTCACGAATCAACGGACTATCTGATGAAAAGTCCTCTATTTGCAGGATTCTGGAATGCAGATATTCAGCAATTCAACAGAATAATAGTAGCTGTGGTCAGGGACGAATTAGTTAACTCTACAATAAGAAGTATCGAATACATCTGCGGAAAACTCTCCAAAAGGGATGATATAATGGTAACTGTCACCGATCTCCACAATGTTCTAGGTTCTCTGGGCATTTAGGTCGTATTACTGTTGACTTCTGATATCCCGGTAATGGCCGTAATCGGTGTCGCTACGATAATCGCCATCTATTTTGGTAAAACCGCCCGAAAAACAGGCCTGCCATCCCTTATAGGGTATATGATTCTGGGTACTCTTATGGGGACTTCCGTACTATCACTGATCAATGAAAACTCACTGAATCAGCTCCAGTTCATTACTGACATCGCCCTTGGTTTTGTAGCCTTCACTATAGGTTCAGAATTGAATCTCAGGACACTCAAGCGACTGGGAAAGGGAATCATACTAATAATACTGGCTGAATCCTTTGCCGCGTTCATCATTGTTGGCTTTGCTGTATATCTTTTATCCGGAGACCTGCCCATGGCTCTCGTATTCGGCGCACTGGCACCGGCCAGCGCACCTGCCGGAACGGTAGCGGTTATACAGGAGTACAAAGCAAAGGGAAACCTGACCAAAGCTTTATACGCAGTTGTCGGTTTCGACGATGGTCTTGCTGTAATAATCTTCGGCTTTTCTGCTGCTCTGGCCGTCAGAATACTTCAAGCTGAATCTTCTGAAGCTTCAAGTGGAATGATATCCAGCATCATGGAACCTCTTCTGGAGCTGGGTCTCAGTCTGGGCGCAGGCACAGTACTCGGTTTCATCTTCTCAACACTGGCCAGAAAACTCCGGCCTCTCAACGAACTCCCGGCTCTGATATTCGGTTTCATCGCTCTGTCAATAGGACTCTGTATGTGGTTCAATCTTTCACTGATTCTTACCAATATGATGCTTGGTTTCATACTTGCTAACACCACATCCATGAGTTCTACAAGAAGCATTGTAGGCCAGCTCAAGGGTTACATGCCTCTGATCTTCATTCTCTTTTTCTTTCTGGCTGGAGCGCATCTCAGGCTGAACGCTCTTCCTGCTCTGGGAATTCTCGGAGTCGTGTACATGATTGCCAGAACAGCCGGACTGATGGGAGGAGCATGGCTGGGGGCAGTGATTGGCAAATCCGAGAGTAAAATTAGAAAGTATCTTGGATTCGGTATACTTTCCCAGGCCGGTGTTGCAATCGGTTTATCAATAATGGCTCATCAGAAGTTTGGGCCCTTCAGGTTTTTGCGTACATGAGATTTTGTATCCTCAGAAACATGTACTCTTGATCTCTTAGCCCACAAGTATTCTTTAAAAGTCTTCTGATTTTCCCGTTAAACGCTTCAAGCTTCCCTGATGATATTTGATAATCAAACCAGTTCAGAATATTGGATTTTACTCTTATAAGCCACTTTGCCACCTTTTCCAGAATATCAACTCCTGAGCCTTCTGCCTTTGTAAGCCAGCTATCGAGAAAGCTCTCAGCTTCAATCTTTGACTGCTTTGACCAAAGGGATGCAAGCTCTTCTTTCAGGTAGTAGGCAATGTATAGGGGCGTATTCTCTTTCAGAGCTTCATCAAGGGCGGCCATGTCAGCTTCTCTTGGATTCTTATCATCCTCCAGCTTCTTCCTGCTGGTTACAAGCAGCCAGCGCATTCCCTTCAGTAATTCTTTCCCCTCATCATCAGCCTCTCGGGCAAGCTGTCTGCGAAGCAGAGTCAGCTTGTCATTCATGTATTTCACCAGGTGAAAGTGATCAATTATCAACAGGGCTTCCGGCAGGTGCTGCTTAACGGCTGACATGTAGCCGGAAGCCATATCAGTGCATACTGCCCGTATCTTTGCCTTACTGTGGCTAAGGCGACGCCAGAATCCTTTGAGAGCGTCTGCTCCTTTACCCCTGCCAATATGGAGAACCTGACCTGTATCAAGATCAAGCACTATTGTCAGGAACTTTCTTGGTCTGCCTATACAGACTTCGTCAATCGCGATCTGACGAACATCCTTGAGCTTGATCCGCTTGAACTTCCGCCTGAGTCCCTCTTTGTGAATCTGCTTGACTGTGTCCCATGAAAGACCGCAGAGTTCGGCAACATATTTCAAAGGAATAAACTGGCACAAGCAAAGAACATAACGAGCAAGAGCTCTTGTGTAGCTTTTCCGTTCCTCAGCAAACGGAACGGTTACCTGGCGAACGGTTTCGCACTCATTGCATACGACTCTTGGTATAAATAAACGAAGACTGTTCTGTCTCTTGCCGGTGGGTAATAGCTTAAAGGTTCGTGTTACTCCGCCAGAGCGCATTACACTGGTTGAATTGCATTTGGAGCACTTGATGTA
Organism: Candidatus Aegiribacteria sp.; assembly: GCA_030600545.1. GTDB lineage: Bacteria > Fermentibacterota > Fermentibacteria > Fermentibacterales > JCC-6 > Aegiribacteria. The sequence continues at coordinate 55,841 of JAUVLV010000011.1, forward strand.
GCTCGCGGATATCGCTCCGTAATAGATAGTTTTGCCACGTGCATATTTCGTTCGAAGGTACTTTACACCCTTCAGCTCTTGATTGTGGTATAATTGACTTGTGGACATGATGCTCCTTCAATGGTTTAGGTGGAAGTTTGCCATTGAAATATAGTGTCATGTCCACACTTATCCACTTACGCTATGTATGCAAATTTCGGAAGAGCC
>JAUVLV010000041.1 GCA_030600545.1 Candidatus Aegiribacteria sp.
CGATAGCCATAAGAGTCAGGATGGAAATGCTTTTCCAGCTCCGGCTCCAATCGCTGTTTAACAACCTGCTGGGCAATTCTGTCTGTCACTGTCGGTATTCCAAGCGGCCTTATGCCGCCATCGGCTTTGGGTATCTCTACCCGAAGCACCGGTTTTGGTAAGTAACTGCCGGAGGACATCCGATTCCAGAGTTTGTACAGATTATTTTCCATATCCGCCCCAAACTCTTCTATCGACTGCCCGTCAACTCCAGCGCACCCCTTGTTGGCCCTGACCCGTTTGTACGCTTCCCAAACCTCACGCTTGGAAACACAAAACGGCTTTGCCTGTTTCAATCCAGTCCTCCTGTTTCCAGTTGCTTTCTCTACTTCATACTGAACAATGCTCCCCCTTCGCTCCAGTTCCATTACAAAACCTTCATCACTACTACGGGACGATCCGCCCCCTTCATGAGCATCGATACTTTCCCCCTTTCGTGGTCCTCACTTATAGGGTTTTCTCTTAGCATCTCATGAAGAGTTCCCACGTTCCACGAGAGAGCCCAGATCAAGCTCGTGCCAACTGTACGCCGGGTGCCATCCAGGCAGTATGCAGGTCTCCCCTGAACTCATCGTGGAACAGTACATAAATCCCACTTTTGACACCGTCCATGAACGTTTCGACGCTTACATTGGTTCGCTTATCACTCACCTTCTTGATCCACACCTGACGCATGTTCTACGCCTTTTCCTCAACGCTCACCACCACGGCTTTTAAACCGCAGCAGCTTGAGGTGGTTTGAAGCCTGCACCTGCATGCCGACCTCGGAGGACCTACCTCCATCTCTCTCGCAGTTGCGCCCGCTCCATTGAGCCGGACTCGTGGCGCAAATGTACCGCCGTTCCCCTGAAATCGGGAAGTATCCCGATATCGTTCATTGCCTCGCATCCTCTCTTCTTATGGATACCGTAACACGTTAGCTTTTTGTTAGAGGCGACATGCAGCCACTCCCTTTTTCCGTTCACCCGTATGCCGGTCTCATCGAAGTGGGCAACGGAGGAATTGATAATCTGCCGCTTGATCTCATCTTCTACAGGCTTCAGTATCTCGCCTGCGGCCATGTTGGCATTGACCAGAGTAGCCTGGCTGAGCTTGTGGCCGAACAGGTCGACAAACACCTCGCTCATGCGCTCGTAGGGAAGCAACTGGTACTGGCTCAGGTAGACGGCGACAGCTCTCAGGCGCGGACCGTACTGCACCGGCTGGGTGACATCTTCGGGGAAAGCCGCCTTGTTCTCACATCCGCATTCTGGGCAAACCTTCTTCTCACAGCGGTGCTCGGTCACCTCCGCTCTTATGAGTGGAAGTTCAAACACCTGGCGTCTTTCGTGTCCTGCAGATTGCACGTCTTCAAGCGAGCAGCCGCAGTACTCGCACTCCGTGACGGGATAGTTGATCTCCCGGTCGGGGGCTTCAACCATTAAGAGGGTATGCCCCTTGTGACCCTTTTGACCTCCGGGGGACTTGCCTGTCTTCTTCCTCTTTACGGGAAGTTTCCTGAAGCCGTCGGAGGAGGGCGGCTTGCTGGAGTTGCGGCTGTTCAGTTTGAGCTGGTCTTCCAGGGTCTTCACACGCTCTTTGAGCTTTTTGTTCTCTTCCTGGAGATAAGCGACCTGTTCAGAGAGCTTGTCAATCGCATCAAGAAGGGTTTCCACAAGCTGAACCACCGCATCAGGGCCAGCATCGTAGACGGAGAGAATGTCCTCTCGGCTCAGCTGCATAAAGCCCTCCTGAACCTCTTCGAGAGCGGGTAGACGTAGATGTCCTTTACCGGCACCTTCATGGTGGTGTACCTGTCCTGCCTGCTCCTCCCCATGGTCTTACCAACACAGGTCCAGTTTGCCGCTCGATAACAGGTTCCCCTGAAGCGGTCCCTCTCCACAAACGTCTCCAGCAGATGTACGGAATGACCGTACTTATTTTGCCAGTCACCACTGATACGTCTTGCCACCTTTCCCAGGATGTGGCTCGCCAGATGAGGAACTTCTACCCAGGGGAGGATAAGGAACCGGGTGTTGTTCGTGATCATGTTGACGTTCGCCTCTCTTGTACCTGCGTCCCAACCTATGAACTCGTCGCGGGCGGCGCTCTTCCAGGCTGCGGAGCCGAAAAGAAGGCAGGACAGGGGTCTTTCTTCCCTATCGAACACCATATACTTCATGTTCTTTCCCACCAGGTGGAATGAGAGGTAGTGGTACTGGGAGATGAAAGACTTGAACAGGGCCAGGTTACCAGCGTCAACCAGCTCCACCCTGACCGGCTGGAGACTCTTGAGGTTTGAGGCTATGGGATCGGTATTGTGCAGAACCAGGGGAACATCAAATGTCTGGGAACCACTCGAACGACTCCGCCGCCTGAGTGGCAAGGTTATCAGTTCCCTTTTCTCCAGCTTCACCAGGAAGGACCTGCAAGCCATGTCTTTCATCTGACCGGTAGGGTCATACCAGTCCCAAAGCTTGCAAAGTTCCCTTGATATCCGCGTGCGGTGCCACGACGGATTTGATTCAATCAGATTTCGTACAAATTCTATATCCGAAAGGGTTGTTTTCCTGCCCTGAATGACCATTGTCTTTTCCATGAAACAAAACATACTATGCATCAGAATGTGAGTCCAGTGCTAAACTGAGAAAGGCTGTATTGTCATATCAGGCTCGTGGGATCTTAAACCGATCTCGATTCAAGATTGTATGGCTGAATAGTTACAAATTTTATTAGTCTTCCGCTATCACTTTTCATCTGTGGCTTTCTCCTCCATGAAACAGTGTTCAAAATAGTATGTGAACGAAGCGATGAAATATACATTAAGACTGATTTCAAGACAAAATAATGATTCGCAGCAGGAGTGCCGGATGATTCGGGACATCCTGCTTCCCGCTTATTTAAATCCCTGGAAGAAAGTCTCATTGCAAAGTTGATATTTGATCTCTATATATCGAAAAAGTATGAATACCTTACATAAGGAGTGAGTATTGAAGAATATATCCGTAATTATCCCAGCATACAATGAAGAACAGTCAATTGTAGCAACTGTTGAATCAGTGATGGATGCTCTTCTATCCTGCGGTTCCGGGAGTGAAATAATTGTGGTGGATGATGGTTCATCCGATTCAACTTTCGCACTTGCCCAAAGCACAGCTGCAAAAGTAGTAAAACACAGCTGCAACCGTGGCTATGGAGCCTCTCTCAAAACTGGCATCAGGACTGCCCTGAACGGAATTATCGCCATATGCGACGCTGATAGAACCTATCCCATAGAACGGATTCCGGATCTTGTATCACAGCTGGAGAACTGCGACATGGCTATCGGTGCCAGAACCGGAGATACTGTCTACGTTCCATGGAACCGTAAGCCGGCCAAATGGTTTCTGAGAAAGCTGGCAGTGCATATAACCGGTAGGGATATCCCCGATCTCAATTCGGGATTGAGGGTATTCAGAAAATCCCTGGCTCTGCAGTATTTTAACCTCCTGCCCAGCGGATTTTCTTTCACTACAACCATTACTGTTGCCTCTTTATGTGATGACCTGGAAGTTATTTATCTTCCAATTAACTATCATCAGCGAGAGGGTGAATCGAAAATAAATCCTGCCCATTTCCCAAATTTCATTATGCTGGTTCTCCGACTGGCTGTCCTGTTCAGACCTCTAAAAGTGTTTGTGCCGATCTCACTTTTATGTTTCGCAATGGGTCTCCTGAAATTAACTCTTGATATCGTTGCCGCAGCAAACCAGGCAGGAAGCTTAGGAGCAATTCTGACCAGTCTCCCGGTGGTTTCCACCACATCGGTCATATTGTTCGTGTCCGCCCTTCAGATTCTTCTTTTCGGAATGGTGGCTGAAGCAATGGCAAGAAGAGCAAAACCATTGCCCGGTATATACACCGGTACAGATTGACCAGCGAGTAAACCGTTATGTGCGGATTCGCCGGACTCCTGCTGGGAAACGGAACCACTCATGAATACGGAGACATTCTTGAATCCATGTCTTCGGTTATTGCCTATAGAGGGCCTGATGACAGGGGGCATGAATGGCTTGGCCCCTGCGGCCTTGCCCACAGGCGGCTCAGTGTAATCGACCTCTCCTCTGCGGGGCATCAGCCCATGCACAACGAAGATTCAACTGTATGGATTGCGTACAACGGTGAAGTGTACAATTTCCGGGAACTCAGGAAAGATTTCGGGCTTGACGATAAATATACCTTCAGATCCTTAACGGATACCGAAGTGCTCCTCCATCTGTACGAAGAACTTGGCAACGGGTTTCTTGATCATCTGAACGGCATGTACGCCCTTGCAATCTGGGACATGAAAGAAAACAGGCTTATCCTCGCGAGGGATCCATTTGGGATCAAACCGCTTTTTTACATGGAGCATGACGGTAATTTCTGGTTCGCCTCTGAGATCAAATCACTTCTGCAGGCGCCAGGCTTCAATAGAGAACCGTCCCCCGAAGCCCTCTACCATTACCTCTCCTGCGATTACATTCCCGATACACTCACCCCTTTCAAAGGAATCCACGAACTTGCACCCGGAAAAACAATTGAAGTCAGACCGGGACGAGGGATAATCAGCGAGAAGAGTATCTTTGAGATGGAGTATGTTATTGATCCATCAATAGATGAAAACGTTGCTGTTGAGGAATCCGCACGTCTTCTCAGGGCAGCTGTTGAAAGACAATTGATTTCCGACGTTCCCGTTGGGGTAATGCTATCGGGAGGATTGGATTCCAGCGCTCTTTCGGTACTGATGGCCCGGATAAGAGGAAACGGCGAATTTCACACATTTTCACTAGCTTTTGAAGATGCCTCGTATGACGAATCATGGGCTGCTGAAATTGTGGCGCGTTCAATAGGATCTGATCACCACTGTATCAGAGTGACTCCGGAGAAAGTCGCTTCCCTGCTTCCGGGTTATCTTGCTCACATTGATGAACCCTATGCCGATGGTTCCGCAATACCAACATGGCTGCTTGCAGGTGAGGCTTCGAATTTCGTCACAGTGTTGCTGTCCGGCGAAGGCGGTGACGAGGTGTTTGCCGGATACGATACCCACACAGCCCTGAAAGTACGGAACTGGTACAGAAATACTGTCCCCGGATTTCTGAGGAACTCAGTGATTAAGCCCATTGTACACATGCTTCCGGTTTCCCATAAAAAACTCAGTTTTGAGTTCAAGGCGAAGAGATTTACTGAAGGCGCCGAACTTGATGTACCGGAATCTCACTTCTTCTGGAGAGCAGTTCTCTCAGATGACGCAAAAGCTGAAGTTCTGTCAAAGGGTTTTCCCGCAGATGATTTTCCTCCTTCTGACAGTTATTTCAGGCAAATTTACAGCAGATGCCGTGCTGATGAAGATTTGAACCGCATTCTCTGTATTGATTCATCCTGCCATCTGCCGCACGATCTGATGATAAAGAACGATAGAATGACCATGGCACACTCAGTTGAAGCCAGGGTTCCTTTCACCGATATGGAGCTTTTCAGATTCATGGCAAAGGTTCCGGTCAACTGCAAGCTTCCGGGACTCAGAAAAAAACAGATTCTTCGGAAAGCCATGAAAGGGCTTCTACCTGATAGAATCCTGAAAAAAAAGAAAATCGGTCTGGAGATGCCTTACTCCAGCTGGTTCAGAAACGACCTTATGGAATTATCCAGAGATATCTTATCAGGCTCTTCAACTCTTGATTCAGGGCTTCTCAGCACAGATGGAATAGAAACGCTATGGAACGAACACCAGAAAATGAAGCATGATCATGGCCGCGCACTCTGGGGACTTCTCAACTATATGCTATGGTACGATATGTACATATCTTCCGATGATTACATTTCATATATAAACAGACCTGAAAGAAGGCAACCGGATTGATACGCAAAGCAGCTGTTCTCGGTGCCGGCCCGGCCGGGCTCTGGCTGGCAAAAACACTGCTTGAAACCTATCCGGATCTGCATGTAACGGTTATAGACAGGAATATCACTTCCGGCGGCATGACAGCCAGCTTCAGCTACAGGGGCCTTGTCTTTGATTTCGGCAGCCACCGCCTTCACCCGGCCGCTTCACATGAGTTGCTGAAGGAAATCCAGCATCTGATGGGAAGTGAACTTCTGGAAAGACCAAGAAACGGAAGGATATTCCTCGACGGCAGATTCGTTAAGTTCCCTCTGAAACCAGTGGATCTCATGCTCAATCTACCGCCATCTTTTTCGCTGGGGACAGCATGGGATCTTATTTCAGGCCCTTTCAGAAAAAAGGCATGCGATAGCGCAACCTTCAGAAAAGTACTGATCTCGGGACTGGGACCCACCATCAGTGAAAAGTTCTATTTCCCCTATGCTGAAAAATTGTGGGGGCTTCCTCCCGAACTTCTTCATGGTGTGCAAGCCAGAAAACGGATCTCTTCAGGAAGCATCGGTAAAATACTGCTCAAGGCTCTGAAGGCAGTCACGGGATCCGGACAGCTTTCGAACACCTTCTACTATCCCGCCGGGGGATTCGGACGCATCTGCGAGAAGACTGCCGACAGGATTGAAAGTCTCGGTGGTAGAATTATTAAGGGCAGCATAATTGCTGCAATTGATATTCGCGACCGGGGAATGATGATTACTTCAGAAGCTGACGACGGTCATTCAGAGGAAATCGAAGAGGATTTCATCTTCTCAACCATCCCTGTTACTGAATTGTGCAAAGTTCTTTCTCCAAGGCCTCCGGAGAGAATAATCAAGTCGCTTGGCGAGCTCTCCTACCGCTCCATGATTCTCTGCTTTCTGGAACTCGATATCCCGCATTACACTGAATATGACGCTCACTATTTTCCGGGAAAGGATATAATTTTTTCACGGATGTCGGAACCGAAGAACTACTCCAATTCCTCAAAACCACCTGACAGAACAGGGCTCTGTTTCGAAATTCCATGCTGGAGCACCGATACAATCTGGGGAATGAGCGATGAAGAGATCGCAGAAATCGTAATAAAGAATCTTGAGCTTACGGGACTTCCTACAATCCCTGTAATAAGCAGTTTTGTAAAACGTATTTCGCATGCATATCCCTCATATTCGCTTGGATATCGCATCGCCTTCGATAAAGTGGATGATTATCTTAAAAACATCGGTAATTTTGTTACTCTGGGAAGACAGGGACTTTTTGCCCACGACAATACTCATCATACAATTGAAATGGGCGTTGCTGCGGCAGACTGCTTCAGTCCTGAGACCGGTCTTGACAGAAACAAATGGTCCTCCCGCAGAGCTGAGTTCGAAAAACACGTTGTTGTGGATTGACCCTGGAGTTCAGATAAAGTAATTAACTATCTGCTGAAAGGCTCAAGCTCTACTTCGGAATTGTTCAGCCTGAGCTGCATCAGATTCTCAATGTATTCATGATACTTCTGTTGAATATAAACCCGTGTATCTTCATCAGGTAATATGATTCCGAACATTTCAGGTCTTGCGTACAGGATATCCAGTGAATAATATCCTTCTTCCGAATTCTCGATTATGAATGTCACCGCTGCATCAAATACCATGAAAGGATGAACAACTTCATCGATAGTCTTTCTGCTCCAGAAAACTGAGAATCCCAGAATCATCACTATTAGAACGTACCCGGTTGAACTTCCCGCTCTGCCGAATCTTTTTCCGGCCCACCGAACAAAAAGGGACATTACGCCTGCTGCGGCAAGACTTCCCCAGAGCCAGGGAAGCCAGAGAAAACATTTCTGTATCCAGAATACGGGAATATGAAGAAATCCCACGAACAGGCAGAAAGAACCGTATCTGATATTCGCCGGAATTCTCCTGGTAAAGGCTGCCACACCAGCTGCCATAATGCATAACCCCCCGGCAGCAGGAAGCAGCGGTGACGGTACGGTCAAAGGAAAACTCCAGAAAAACATCTGGCCAAGCAGACTAAGGTAATCAACACCGGTATTGTAAACCGTTGGATTACCCATGGGAATCCCCAGCAGCAGTCTTAACGAAAAGTACATTAACGCTACAGCAGCCATTCCTCCCCAAAGGATGATATCCTGCTTCAGCGTATCAATGATTTTTCTACCTGCGACAATCACACTCCAGGAAAACAGAAAAATCGAATAGTAAAAGATGGATTCCTTACTGAATACACCGGCTGAAAAGACCAGAAGTGAGACCAGAAGCCATTTCCTTCTCCCTTTGGATACTTTCATCGTCCTGTCGTATGCCAGCAGTGCTCCCAGTATGAAAATGGTCATTATCCTGTCGTTTCTACCGACAAATGTAACAAGCGAATAGCTCTGCAACGGAAGAACAGCCCAGATCGTTACCGCCAGCACCGAAACGAACCGGCTGAATCGCTTCCTGAAGAGAAGGTAGGTCATAAGGAAGACAATCCATGACAGGATCAGATCAGTAACATGATAATGGAAGAAGGATGTTCCCCATAAAGAGAAATCATTAAAGAACGAAATACCGTAAAGCGGACGTATGATTCCGTAGGAATAGCTCTCAGAGGCAGCCCAGCTGAAATTGCTGACGTCCATAAACATAAATGGTTTAATAAATCTGCCGAGCGTTTCAGCGTCACAGGGAGTAAAGGCTATTCTGTATGTGCCCGTAATAAGCATAGCCAACGGAAGTATTCCGAAAACAGCGATCCGGAACAGTAACAGGTTACGTCCCGTGAGATTGGCAAAAGGCAGATTGACAGATTCTTTTTCTTTTAAAATCAGTACCCTCGCTTGTTCAGCCCTCAATTAAGAAATAGCAGGTTCATCTGTTGAATCCGCAAATAGCATTAGCGGTTAGAATAAAGAAAAGTCAGGTTCAGGTAAACATCTGACTAAACAGGGGATAATATGATATTCTAACCCTTCACATAAGTCTTCAACCATTCCTGGGTTTCCCAGAGTACATGAAGAATGGATTCACGCGCCCTGTAGCTGTGGCTTTCAAGGGGAAGCATGACAAGCCTGGCAATCCCTCCAAGCCCTTTAAGAGCCGCAAAGAATCGCTCGCTCTGCATCGGGAATGTCCCTGGATTGCTATCCACGTCTCCGTGAATGAGAAGTATTGGTTCGTTGATCAAATCCGCGCTCATGAAGGGTGAAATCTCGATGTATACATCCTTTGCTTCCCATAGTGACCTGTCCTCCGACTGGAAGCCGAAGGGAGTCAGAGTTCTGTTGTAGGCTCCGGTCCGTGCCAGCCCCGCCGCGAAAAGATCCGAATGGGCAAGGAGATTCGCAGTCATGAAAGCGCCGTATGAATGCCCCCCGATAGCTATCCTGTCAGGATCCGCTACTCCCATTCCAACTACCTTATCAACGGCCGCCTGAGCGCTCATGACAAGCTGCTCTACAAAGGTATCGTTTGGCTGCTCGTCTCCTTCACCTACGATTGGCATTGCCGGGTCGTCGAGCACCGCGTAACCCTGGGTAAGCCATATTAAAGGTGACCACCATCCAACGTAATCGAACTTATAAGGTGAACCTGAAATCTGGCCTGCTGCAGAGGCCGAACGGTACTCCTGAGGATAGGCCCACATTACCATCGGAAGAGGACCGTCTTCCACATTGTAACCCGGTGGCAGATACAATGTAGCTGAGAGATCAAGTCCGTCCTCACGTTTGTATGTAATGAGTTCCTTACGCATACCATCGAGGACCTTCACCGGATTGGTGTAGAACGTTACCTGTACCTCGGAATCATTCTCCAGATCTCTCACATAATAATTGGGGTACTGATCAACTGCCTCCCGTCTGAAAATAAATCTGGTGCATTCATCGTTTATGAATCTGGATGGACGTTCAAAGTACGGCGGCTGCGAATGAAATAGCCTTTCGGTCTCCAGTGTATTAAGATCCAGTCTGTCGATAAACGGCCTGTCACCCTCCGGTGAAGCACCATCACCCTCAAGATATATGCAACCACCATCAGAGGATATCACAAGTACGCTTTTTCCCCTGCTGTTGAGGTGGGTCATAGGAGCTCCAGGATCATTGTACCTGTCTTCCCATGAGCGATCAACAAGCAGATCAGCTTCGGAATCCGGCTGCCCTGGCCTTATCCTCCAGGCCTTCTGGTTCCTTGTGGGCCACCACCATTCTGAAACAATGGCAAGTGAATCGTTACCCCATTTAATACCACCGAATCTGCTCCGGAGACTGAGAAGCTCTACAGGTTCAGAATCAAAGGGGTCGTTATGTGTGAAAATCCTGTCCCTGAGTTCTGCTTCGGCTCCAGCATTTCCTCCGTCAAGCGCTTCAACCCAGCTGAGGGTGGCATCGGTGTCGCTCCTCCAGCTAACGCTTCTTGGTCCTTCGAATGTACTTCCTGTTGCCATTGGAATGGCATCCCTTACCGGGAAATCAGCAACTTCGTAAACGGTGTTTCCCTCAATATCCCAGATTTCGATAAGCTCAGAAAATCTTCCAGCGGTAACCGTATAGGAAAAGGGTCTCATCAGCTGTGAAACAAGGATATACTCAGCATCGGGCGAAGGGGAATAGTACCAGATAATGCCGGGATCTCCGACTTCATCGATACTGCCATCCATCCGGACAACCGATAATTGCGAAGTAAGGTAGTATTCAAATAGATCCTCATCGTAAGGATTTTTCAGAAGGTCCTGATAGGTTCTCGTCGCCGCTTCTGTCCCGGTTGCCTCCTGAATGATCGGACCCGAAGGAACAGGATTCTCGACGGGGGGTTCTCCATGATCATCGGGAATTATGCAGCATATTATGCCGGAACCGTCTGAAAGCCACTCCGGCCATTCGTTTGCGGTGAGACTTATCACGGGCCCGGTAAGCCTGCTTGCTTCAGCTGATCCCGAATCGATTATCCACAACTCCACCCCTTCGGGGGTTTCGTTTGTAAACGCAATACTCGATCCGTCCGGTGACCAACTTGTGCTTAGTAACCGCGGGTTCTCAGGCAGGTGCTCTATTTCCGCGGCTGCAAGTTCAGGATATCTCATAAGCGAGAGGTTAACGAACCGTCTATTCCTGCTCGGGGCAAACGTCTGAGGGCTGAACCGCATTCCGGCCAGTTTCAGTTCGTCCTGCGCGAGCTCGGCAATTGAGGGATTCGCCTGTGGAAATCGAAGAAGCCAGTTCCGGAAATCAGGAGAAACGCTGGCCCATGGAGCCCATTGTACATCAACTATGTCTACGAGTGCCTGGTCAGGTTCCATATAACAGGACGATGCGAATCCATCCGCACCGAGAAGTGTTATTGCCGCTGCGAATATAAATCCCATGGTTACTCTACCGATACCGTATCTCATTTTTCTCCTATCATGTTCAATACAAAAAGCAATATACAGCTTCTGCGAGAATTTCATGTATGGACAAATATACCGTCATAGCATATAAATCAGAATAACTTGTGAATGTTTACATACTATTGTCAGTTTTACATATAGCCATATCATAATAATAGGAAACGGGTGAAACATGAAACTTACCTTTCTTGTTCTTTTTTCCCTTACTGCACTCACTTTCGCCAGATGGATCGATTTCGGGAACGATGCTGTAGATCACGCATCGATCTCAGTTATTGAATCCTCACCCACCGGAATGGTTATTGATGTGGCTATTCCGGGTATAGGCCTGACTGAAACCTCCGAAAACGGCCTGGATTTCACTATTCTCAACATACCGGGCGCAACCATGTCCGCTCTCGAACCCGGTTACCCGCAGCTTCCGAAAGTATCATTCCTTGCGGCGCTGCCTGCAAATCCTTCTGTAACCTTTACAGTTGAATCGATGAAGACAATTGAGATTGGGCAATTTACACCCTACCCGATGCAACCCATACAGTTCGATAACGCTACCGAACCTCCTCCCTTCACATACGTACCGTCAGCATATCGGTCTGAAACCTATCCATTGGAAACAGCCCATTGCAAAGTAGACGGTATCCTCCGCGGAGTTACAGTGGGGCGTTTCGCGATCAATCCTGTCATATGGGACGCGTCAACCAATGAGCTTTCGGTATGCTGTTATATCAGATTGAGGGTAGAATTCGGGGGAACCGTCACCGTTGATGAGAGACTCTACTCCAGGTATTTCCAACCGACGTACAATCAGGTTCTGCTTAACGCCGGTATACTGGGAGAACCTCAGAGGACATCTTATACAAGTACATCCGGACCTGTATATGCCCGTAATATGAGGGAAGCAATGGATATCGATGCCGCCAACCTTCTGATCATTGCGGGAGACGATTTCGTAGACACAATGATGGATGATTTCGTAACCGCCAAATACGAACAGGGGTACCTTCCTGCGGTAGTTGCCGCGGGAACCTGGACATACACTGAGATAAAGGATTACATACAGCTTGCCTACGATACCTGGACCATCCCCCCGTCGTTCGTGCTTATGGTGGGAGACGGGCCGGAACTGACTGCATACAATTCGCCCACCGGAATCTGGAGCGATAACAGATACGTCTGCGTGGACGGAAGCGATTATATGGCCGACATTTACCATGGAAGATTCGCCACGCCAACGGATTTTTATCCGAATATCGAGGCTAAACAGCTGAAATGGCAGTTCGATCCGATCATGGACGCCGACTTCTGGAACAACCTTCTTTGTGCAGGTATGCTAGAAACTTACGGTGGGAATACTTCCACAAGATGGTTCCTCTATACCTGCGAAACCGTTCACGATACGTACGAGGACATCTACGATAAAACTGCCACAAGGGTTTATATTACCGACGCATCAGGCCCACCCCCCTATTACTACAATGCCCACCTCCCCTCTGATGGAGAAGAGGTTCCCAGCGAAATTACTTTCGACGGGACAACGCAGGACATAATTGACTCGTTCAACGATGGTGTGTTTCTTGTTCAGCACAGAGACCATGGAAGCGTAAGCGGATGGGGCGATCCATCGTTCCATATATCGAACCTTTTAAGCCTTACTAACGGTCTGGAAGCTCCCGTGGTATTCAGTTTCAACTGCCTTACGGGGCAGTTCTACCAGAATCTCTGTTTCGCGGAGTACCTGCAGAGAATGGAAGGTGGCGCTACGGCAGTAGTGGCCGCATGCGCCTCGTCTTACAGTTACTTCAACGATTATATGATTTTCGGCTGTTACATGAGCTTCAACGATGATTTCGTCTCACCTCCATTCAGCTACACGAATCCTTCGGGTGGATACCTCGCGGGACAGATGATGATGAACGGCAAGCTGGAGATGCAGGCGTCTGCTCCCTTCAACCCTTATACAAGCAGCGGCTGGGAAAGTTACGCGGAGGATGAATGGGACCTCTTTCTGGTCTTCGGTGATCCAACAATGGATATGAGAACCGAAATTCCATTCGAACTCGATGTTTTTGCTCCTTTGACACTTGATGCAGGTGCTTACGAAGCTGTATTTACAGTATCAACACCTGACAAGGGTATAATAGAAGGAGCCCTCGTATGCCTGATCAAGGATAATGAAGAACTCTACTCTACAGGACTCACAGACGCGAGCGGGTCGGTTACACTGACTTTTGATCCTCTGGTTTCCGCAACCCAGCTTGACTGGACAGTCACGGCCCATAACGGATATCCCGAAAAGGGTACTATTAACGGTACCGGAATAGCGGGGGAATCAGGTGATGCCGTATTCAGTATCGGATCTCCATTCCCCAACCCGGGAAGTTTTGTGATTTTCCCTGTGACCGTATCGGGAACAGGCAATTTCGATCTGACAATTTATGACCTTTCAGGAAGAGCTATTGAAACCCTCCATTCAGGTGAACTTGCCGAGGGTTCCCACGAATTTCTCTGGAACGGCACGTGCAGTGGCTCCCCTGCACCCGCCGGAATATATATGGCAAAGTACTTCACGGTTGACGGAACTGAATGTATCCGTAAGGTCGTACTTCTGAACTGAATTCACTGATAGCGACAGTATCTCCCGCTCCGTTTTCCGCGGAGCGGGTTTATATGCGATGACAATGCTTCAAGAAACATCTATAGTAAACATATGATTACCGGATACGATCCTTCCTCAAAAGTACTTACAACGGGCATCGGAAACCTTATCGATTTCGGAAGGCTTCCCGACACTCTTGTTCCTTCGGAAAACCCATTGAGTATTCATGAAAGACAAAGGCTACACTCCGCATTTCAGAGAAAAAAAGTAAAGGAAGGCTGGAAGAAAGAAGTAACAGTCAGTCTTGACTTCAGTTTCGGCGGTATCCGATTCAACATCAGGGGGAGGCTGGACCTTATTCTGGAATCGGATGACTCAACGAAAATTATTGAAGTCAAAACTATCCGAGATATACCTGAATTTACAGATCCTGTGCATAGCAGAACAGAAAATGCCCTCCAGCTGTATTTCTATGCGAAAGCCTTCTCCATTGAGAGAAATATTCCGATCGAAAAGATCGAATCAAGCCTTTTCTATTTGTCCATGAACATGAAAAATCAAGCCGTATGTCCCTTTACGGTAAATTTAACAGATGGCAGACTGGAAAGACTCTGGCTGAACTTACTCACAGATGTTTCAGAATACATTGTAAGTGAAGATATCCGTAAAGAAGCACAGATTTCCGCTCTGGGTACTTTCAGATTCCCCTATAATTCACTGATACCCGGCCAGCAGAAAATGCTTAACGAAATTGGCAGATGCATTGACAATAAGGGTTACCTCATGCTGCAGGCACCTACTGGAACCGGGAAGACAGCAGCTGTAATAACTGGTGCAATAAGAAGAACCATCCCGGAAAGAGCTGCTCTCTTTTTCCTTACAGCCAAGAATACACATAAGCAGATAGTCGAGGATACACTCAGACTTATAATCGATAAAGGAGTACCCCTGCGGGGGATATTCATTACCGCGAAGTCAAAGATCTGCCACAGGGGTAGGTCACGCTGTTTTCCTGATGACTGTCCTTACGCTGCGGATTTCGGAGAAAAAATCCGCAACTCAGGAGTAATGAAGAAGCTGCTAAATCTTCAACTGATCGGTCCTGATGTACTTAAGGATGAAGCCCGCGGTGCAAAGGTCTGCGCTTTCGAACTGGGGCTTTGCCTGGCTATGCAGTGCGATATTGTTGTCTGCGATTACAATTATGTATTCGATCCACACGTGTTTTTGAAGCGGTTCTTCCTTGAAAGAAGCACAGCGAAGATGTGTTGCCTTCTTATCGACGAGGCAGCGAATCTTCCATCAAGGGCCAGGGATTATTATTCCCCTGAAATAAAGCTTTCCTGGATAACGGAGCTGCTTGAGGATTCCGGCTGCCCCCCTGCCAGAACAAAGCTGCTTGATCCATGGATTGATGCATTCCGGGAATGGACTGCTCTTCTGGTAAATTCGGGAAATGATGAAATCGAAATTCCTCCGGATACGAATACTCCCCTGAATACAGATAAGCTGATCACTCACATGTATGAACTGCGTGATCCTCCCGAAGCACTGCGGGAGCTGTTCAATGCAGTCATCGATTTCTCGAAAATATCAGGGGTCTCAGACAACAGGTATCACCTTCTTTTCCGCCGCCAGAATGTCGATTACATAATTCAGTGGTTCTGTACCGATCCGTCGGAATTTCTATGGGAGAGGCTTGAAAGCTGCCTCAGCGCAATAGCCTTTTCTGCTACATTAACCCCCTTCGATCATTTTAAATATCTGCTGGGATTTCCCGATGGAGACAAGACCGTTTCAAAGAGCATCGTCTGGCCGTTCCCCAGAGAGAATCTTGGAGTATGGATCAGCCCTGAAATAGATACAAGGTACAAAACAAGAAGAGAATCAGCAGCACTGCTAAAGGACAGAATCAGGAATATATACCTCGCAATGCCTGGTACATGGCTTGTGTTCTTCCCCTCTTACGCCTACCTTGAACAGATCTCCAGTTATTTTGAGGATGATGATATTCCGCTTCTCATCCAGACCCCCGGGATGAGCCGCGAAGAAAGAAAAATATTCATCGAACGTATAGAGTCGGGAAACCAGCTTGTTATGACCGTTTCGGGAGGTATTTTCTCCGAAGGTATCGACCTCCGTTCAGAAAACCTTCTCGGAGCAATCATTGTAGGACCATCGCTACCCGGCATGAACCTCCGCATGAAACTTCTTTCGGACAGTTACTCCAGCCTCGGGCGAGATGCCTTTATTCATACCTGGGCAATTCCGGGAATGGTCCGTGTAATCCAGGCGGCTGGAAGGCTTATCAGAAACAGAAGTGAACGAAAAGCCCTGGTGCTTATCGGCAGAAGGTTCACGAAATATCCTTATTTAGGTCTTATGCCCGAACACTGGTTCGTAGATGGGTCGATACAGCTTATCTCAGGCGGTGTCAGTAAAATTGCGGATTTTCTGAGAAACGAAATGGGCGACGCGCATGCGCCGCCCTGATTTATCACCGATGTAATCGAAATTTACTGAGGTACTACTTCAACTGGTGCATCCTCAGCAGGTGCTTCTTCAGCAGGTGCTTCTTCAGCAGGTGCTTCTTCAGCAGGTGCTTCTTCAGCAGGTACCTCTTCAACTACTTCTTCTAAAGCTTCTTCAGCTTCTTCCATAATCTCTTCAGCTTGTTCCATGGCTTCTTCGGCAGCCTCTTCGGCATTCTCAGGAACATCGACTGTCTCTTCAGCCTTTTCTCCGCAGCCGGCAGCAAGCACAATAAGGAAAGCCGTAAGAATTCCGGTTATCAAATACTTCATTTTAGCTCCTTTCGGGATTTCTAACTAGCACATTATCAAATCTAATGGTTTAGTCCCTCCATATACAAGCGCAATAAATAAGAAAACCTGTTATGCATGTCAAGAATAGACATCCTTTTAGAACAGCCCTTAATGTAACTGCATTGATCTATTCAGCGGGAACCAGGTTCATTGTCACTGTTATGGGTATGTTTTCCTGCTGCTCCGAGCACGTATCGAAATAAATTGTGATAATGCGATTTAGATTCTGCAACAGCTTCTTCTAGTTCAGCCGAACAGTGAAAGAACCTTCAATGTATTCCTGAAATGAACCTTGGCAACTTCGTCCAGAATATCCGCTCCGAACTCATTGACAAACATCCTGGCAACTTTGTCGGTCTCACGTCCGGAGCCGGAAGTGGCTTTGATCCCGAATTTTCGGGAAATTTTATCCAGGCCATTCAGGTATGCGTCCCTGGCAAGTACGGAAGCCGCCGCTACCGCGGGGTCCGACTCCCCCCTGATCCGGAGATCAAGCCTGTACTTCCCCTCAGGAAGAAGATGCGAAATGCGCTTTTCATTACAGAATTTGTCTATGATAACATATTGAGGTTCTGGATTCTTTTTAAAAAGCTCTCTGATAGCCTCTGCATGACATTCGGCCAGCAGATCAAGGCTGTTTTTTCCTTTTTTCGAAAGCTTATTGAACCTGGTATTGTAATTCAGTGGAGAAAGAGATACAATTGAGAAAAAACCATTCGAAGTATCTTTTATTGTCCTGGCATATTCCCTTACGGTATCATTACTCAGCACTTTGGAATCAGTAATTCCTATGTTTCGATATGTCTCAGCACGCTGGCGATTTACATAGACTGCGGCTACTGTCAGCGGCCCCATGTAGTCACCTTTTCCAGCTTCATCAGAACCTGTCCAGGTACCATCAGGCATTTCTGTATCATCAGATAACAGGATTCCTATAATCTCTTGAGAGAACTGACTGTCACCTCCGCCAGGTACTACCGAGAATCCCTTTTTTTTCGAGTAATAGAAATTGATTCCGCAGATTCTGCTTTTATCGTTGAAGGTTATCTGAATACCGTTGGACAGCACTCTTCTGCTCGCCGCGATAATTCCTGATTTCTCAAGTATTCCGGCTGCTTCATCAACCCTGCGATCGAGTTCTCCGCCGGGAATCACTGGGCTTCCACGAAATAGGTCTCGAACCCCGGGTTTTCGACTTCAATCGGAGTACCGACCGTGTAATCTTTAAGAACACATACTATTTCTCCAATTACAATAGCGCTGCGCATAAGGACAGGCATATGTCGCTCATCGTCTGTAAGCCAGACCCATATTTCCCCCTGTTGGTCGAAAATGCCCTGGGACTGCAGAGCAGGCTGAACCATGATGCAGTCGAACTCTCCGGCCGGTACCCTTATATGATCCCTTTCGCGGACGATAACCTCGAGGAGGTAATTCTCGTTATCTATGTGACTGTCTATGTAGTAAGTATTTCCAACCTCGAGTGGAAGTGTCCTTGCGAAATAAAGGCAGCTCAAAACATCCAGAGCGTGGGGAGGTATCTCCATCTCCATGAGTGAAGAATCGGTCTCTGCAGGATAATAGACCATCCCGGCATCCTGATCAAAAAACACTTTCTCCTGGTATTTAAAATCACCCTCGCTCAGATTCTTTGAAAAATAAAGAGTATGAAACTGGACTACGTCCAGGAGAGCTTCATTGACATCGATAACTTCGAAGAAGGTACTGAATGCCGGATTAGATCTGGCAGTTGCTGATATTCTGTATGCCATAAGCCCCTCGTACTGCTCCGGCCCGGTTACAGCCAGAACCGCTGTTCCCGCTTTGATAATACCGTATTCAACGCTGAACTCCAGCCTCTCTCCCGGTCCGAATGCGTTGTTTTCAACATATCTTGGTAGGAATTCCTCGAAGGAGGTATCGGCCTCAAGTGAATCCGTCAGAAAAATACTCATTACAATAAGAACAGCTGTCATATCAACCTGCTTTCTATTCTATTGATGATACCTGCGAGAAGGGATCTTGTTCCTTTCAGTTATTTCATTGAGCGTATGGTTCCATTTTTCCGCTGTTACGGGATAGCTGAGTCTGTCAATACACATTTTCCTGGCTTTTCTGCC
Organism: Candidatus Aegiribacteria sp.; assembly: GCA_030600545.1. Classification (GTDB taxonomy): domain Bacteria; phylum Fermentibacterota; class Fermentibacteria; order Fermentibacterales; family JCC-6; genus Aegiribacteria. Next base: position 18,838 of record JAUVLV010000041.1, read on the forward strand.
CATTCTCATGGCAAGAGAAGGATTCCTTATCAGATATTCCGCCTGGGAAGCAAGCTGTCTGGAGTTCCCCGGAGAATGAAAAAGGCCTGTTCTGCCGTCCTTCACAAGGTCCAGAAGTCCATTTGTGGCTGATGCAAGAATGGGGAGTCCTGAACTCATCATTTCCATCCCTGCCCTTGAGACAACTTCACTCCCAAGGCTCGTAATAACCCCGATTGTTCCCCTTGCAATGATATCCCTTACATTCTCAACCTTTCCCGCGAGGATAAGCCTCTTTTCCACTTCAAGACTTCGCGCGAATGTCTTAAGCTCTTCCATCGACTGCTGGCTTGAAGGTCCCGCGATTACCGCTTTAACATCCTCCGGCAGAAGTGCAAGGGCTCTGATCAGCGTTCTATGCCCCTTCATGGGGCTGAGTCTGCCGATTGAAACAAGAAGAGGTTCGGATATCTCCCTGTCTTTACTGAAGGAGTATAAATCAGTATCCACAGGATGAGGTATTACTGTAACGGGTCCTTCCCTGTCACCTATATAGTCTCTCTTCATCATGAAAGAAGAGGGAAAAACAACAAGGTCTGTCCTTCTGTCCACCAGTTTCCAGAATCTGCCTGAACGGGGTTTTCTGATATCGCACCTTATCCTGACTATTGGAACGTCACCAGCAACCATGACGGAAGCTGTCTGACCGTCGGCACGTGTTGTACATATTACATCAGGCGCAAAACTCCTGATCAGTTTCCTGAAGGGCAAAAGCCCGGTTATGAAGGCTGATTTCTGAAGGTTCAAACTGGTACATTCAAGACTTTGCTCGGCTGCCGCCCTCGTGACTGGACCATCGGGAGCGGCCTGAACGATAACTGTATGTCCCGTCTCAGCCATCATCCTGGCAAGGGCGATTCCACCTGCAGCCGAAGCGTCAACACCTATGCAGTTAATGGTGACAAGAACTCTCAATTGAACTCCAATGCTTTTCTCTTAAGTGTTTCTAATTTATAGTTCTTTAATCATAGCTGCAATATATCAAAGGAAAGGGGTGCATATGAACAGCTTCTCCCCGTCGGAGAGAATGAGGACAATAAATATGCCTCCCATTGCGAAAATCATGGCCAGGATTACTGAGCTTAAGTCATCGGGAAGAAGAATTTACAGCATGGCTCAAGCGGCTCCCTGGTATTCGCCTCCATCCAGTGTTCTTGATGATCTTGCATGCATGTTTAAGGAACCCTCCATTCACAGGTACTGCCCTGATCCGGGGTTTCCGTGGGCCAGGAAGGCTGTGACAGAGGATTTCAGAAGAAGGAGGGAAATTGATCTGGATCCCGACAGCGAGATTCATCTTACATGCGGAGCAAGCCAGGCGTTCCTCAGCGCTCTTCTTACCGCGTCGATGCCCGGTGACAGCGTAGCGGTTATAGAACCCTACTATTTCGATCACGTGTTTGCTGTAAAGTTCAGTGATCTTGGTTTACGCTCAATACCTTTGATCGAAGACAACGGAGGGTGGACAGTACCCCTGGATGAACTGAACAGAGTGCTTCCGGAAGTATCGGTGCTGGTTATAGTTAATCCGGGGAATCCCACGGGGAAAGTCATTCCCGATGCAGTGATGAGGAAGATAACTGATATGACTGCGGATACAGGTACTTTTCTTATCATCGATGAAACCTATGAAAGGTTCGTATTCACCGAAGACTCATGGCATCCATGGCAGGATGAACATCGCAGGCATGTGCTGACTCTGGGAAGTTTTTCAAAAAGCCTTGGTATGCCCGGCTGGAGACTGGGTTATCTCTTCGGCTCAGCGGATCTGCTGGAACAGGCACTGAAAGTACAGGATTCAGTTGTTATCTGTCCTCCTTCTCCCTCCCAGTTTATACTGGAAAAAGCACTCCTGGAAGCAGACTGGATCATGGATATGTCAAACGGAGTGGAATACCGTCTTGGTTTATGCAGGAAAGCTCTTGATCGCAGCAGCGCACTCGAATGGCGTGATGCAGGCGGAGCCTTTTTCACTCTGGCAGCCTTCAAGAGCAGCATGTCATCGCAAGAAGCATCTCTTTATCTGCTTGATGAATTTGGACTTGGAACAATACCCGGATCCGCTTTCGGAGAAGCTGGAGAAAACCATCTGCGAATCAGTTTCGGATGTCTTTCGGACGAAGATATTGCCCCTGCTATGAAACTGCTTGAGGAAATCTCATTCCCCGATTGATCTCAGAATTGTCAGAAATCCAACATCCTATTGGTCCGAATTGTTCATAACTCTTAACTTTTCCACGTATCTTCGCTCAAGAGGTTCAACCCACAGTCTTTCCGAAGAGAATGTAACGAAAGCGATGTTATGGTTTGCCGCACAATTTAATCCGATTGAAAAAGGTTCTGATGCCAGTATCCATGCATACTGGTTTTCCAGATCAAACCAGCATGTGTCCCGCCTTATTTCAAATGGCTCAATAACAATAAGAGAACAGGGATCAAATGGATAGTGCAGGGATAACCTGATATCATCAATATCTTCTCCCGCTGTCCAGCAGCTGTTGTACAACGATAAAGAATCTGAGATAAGTATTCTCCCGTTGTCAGATATTCCGATTCTCTTCTCTGGTTGAATTAAGTTCCATAACCTGCTGGATGGTTGAAATTCAGATATAATTAAGTTTTCCTGACCAAGGCAAGCGAAATGCACTTTAACGGTGGAATCGGACAGGAATGCTGGATAAAGAGCCTCCCAGAATACTTCAGCATCAAGTATTGTATGATTCGGGTCGTATCCGCATGTTGATAGTGCCTCAGTATATGCTCCAGGCCAGAAGGTACTGAAATCCCCAATTGAGAAATCAATTCCGGATATGAAGATGGGTCCGGAATCTGGTAGACTCCTGTCCAACGTAATCATTCTATCCATTGTATTCTCAACGTAGGAACTTGCATCACCAAGTAATCTCACCTGGTCGAATGAATTCAGAAATATTCCGCCAAACACTACTAAGAAGATTGGAACTGAGAACTTCGGCTTCATACTATCGTAAATTGATGCAAAAAGGATCGCCCATGCCGGAAGGCAGGCATAAGCGTAGTACGATCTGGGACCTATATTGGATACGGTCAGCAGCAGTATTACTCCAATTGCTGGTATCATGAATTTAAAGTTTCTCTTAATCGGAATGAACCAGATCCCGATAACAAATACCGGCAAAAGCAAACGCAAGGGCAAGCTGCCCATGAACGGGGCTATGGGAATTCTGAGAAGGAGCAGCATGTTATTAATCATGAAAAAGCCGAACGTTGTGCTTTGCGCATATGAAACAGTAAGACCAACATTTGATATCCTGATAATAGCATACACTGCCAGCGGAATCAGATAAAGCAGAAAAGTCTTCAGAAAAGATTTTACTCTAGAGTGCGATGCAAGTGATGCTGAAATAACCCCGAAAGCTAACGGGCAGGCAAGAGCGGTCTCCTTGGAAAGAAGAGATACAAGGAACAGGAACATTGCCAGTATCAGATTCAGTTTTCGCCCATTTCGTATCCATAATATATGCAGAATAAATGCAACCAGCAGCGGCAGCATTGCA
>JAUVLV010000022.1 GCA_030600545.1 Candidatus Aegiribacteria sp.
GCTAACGGGCAGGCAAGAGCGGTCTCCTTGGAAAGAAGAGATACAAGGAACAGGAACATTGCCAGTATCAGATTCAGTTTTCGCCCATTTCGTATCCATAATATATGCAGAATAAATGCAACCAGCAGCGGCAGCATTGCAACCATTGTTGTTCTACCTGAAACTATAGCCACGGTACTTGGACCTGCCGAGGACAGGGCGAAGATGGTGGCTCCAATCAGGCATGATATCCTGGAAAAACCAAGCCTGGACAGTAAAATTCCCATCGCTACAATGCAAGCTAAGTGAAATAAAATGTTGGTAAGATACCAGCCCCAGGCTCTTTCAGATCCATATACAACAGTATCCAGCGCGTAGACTGCTTCATTCAGTGGCCTGTATCCGGCGATTGCCAATCGGGAAAATGAGTGCATACTGAAAGTATGGTCAAGATCGAGGAAGTCATTTGCCAGTAGAGAGTGTCCCAGAATCGGACCATATAGAAAAAGTGTAGAAAGGAAAAGTACAATGCAGATTAGCAGTTCAGTTCGTGTGCTCTTCAAGCGTGTATTGAACATAAAAATGAATCTCCAATATACTTAACCAATATGCGATACTGAACATCAAGTATTTTCACCCGCAGCGATCAGATCATCCTCTGAATGTCTTTTCCGTCATACTCCCTTGCTTGAAATCAATATACTTCACTCATCATTCAAGACAAGCTCAGTGTATTTGCTGGAAGGAATTGGTAATGTTAAACCTGCCTGGTAAATAAGTGTGAAATACCGGGTGATCCGCTTTCCATTACGAATCATCAGCTTTGTTTGATAGTCAGCTTGATATATATTTTATGCATTCGTTCACATACCTGATTTGTACACTGTTTATGAAGGAGAAAGGCATAAATGAAGAGTGAAGGCAGAAGATTAAGAATATTTGTCATCTCCGGGATCATTGTACTGATTGTTCTGGCATTTGCGGGTTACAGGTACCGGGGATTTATCAGGCTCAAGATGCTCAATATTTTACATTCCTTCGATGATCTTCCTGATACTATTGCTTCAGGAAAACCAGATTATATGCCACCCGGTGCATGGGGGCTGGCAAGGACAAATGCCCCCATAGACGATGATATGACTGACATCGAATGTGAACAGCTCGAGCTGCTCCGATCACTTGGCTATTTATCCGGTTACACGGAAGTTCCTGTCGAGATGGGCGTTACCGTTTACGACACGGTGAGGACATGTCCGGGTTATAATATTCTAATGTCAGGTCACACCCCGGATGTCTTTCTCATGGATATGAACGGAGAAATAGTACACAGCTGGTTCAACAGTGAGGTTAACCTGTCCAATCTCTGGTCAGATGCTCAAGATGAGGAGGATGCCATAGATAGTTGGCGAAGAACCTACCTTGCTGATAATGGAGATCTGACTGCGATTATAATCGGTGGAGGCATTGTGAAACTGGACAAAGACTCGAATCTTCTCTGGTCGAGTGAATTCATTTGCGCTCATCACGATCTTGATATTGATGAAAACGGCAATGTGTATGCTCTCGGGAGAGACATACACATCAATGAAAGGTATTCCCCCGATGAATTCATTGCAGAAGATTACATCTGCATTTTTGACTCTCTGGGGAATATGATCCGCAGGATATCAACGTATGATGTTCTTGCTAATTCCAGCTATGCTCCTGTTCTTTGCGAAAGGCAGCAAGACGGTGATATACTTCATTGCAACACCATCGAGTATATCAGGCCAGAGATGCTGCCAGAGGATTACACAGGTCCCCTTCGCCCCGGAACCGTGCTACTTTCACACAGGGCCATCAATCTTGTATGCGCAGTTGACCTTGAAGAAGAAACGGTTTATTGGGCGGAATCCGAGTTCTGGCATGCGCAGCATAAACCAACCGTCCTTCCCGACGGTACATTGCTCGTCTTTGACAATCGGGGAAAGCAGGATAAATCCACAGTTCTCCAGTTTGATCCATCCACAAGAGAGGTTCTGTGGAGCTATACAGGTGATGAGGAACACCCGTTTTATTCACATGTTCTTGGCTCCTGCCAGAGGCTTCCCAACGGTAACACTCTAATTATCGAATCCACGATGGGCAGAGCTTTCGAGGTAACTGCTGAGGGAGAGATAGTCTGGGAATTCTACAATCCCCATCGAGCTGGAGATAACAATGAGCTTATTGCCACTCTGTTCGATGTGGTCAGGGTACCTTCGGAGAGTGTGGAGAGCTGGCTTACCCGATAGTAACTGACGAGTGAACAGAAACAAGCGGTTGTATCAAGCGCTGGTATTTCCATCGTATTTTGCCGTAACTATCCATCACATTTTCCTGAATACAGTGATTCGTTTTCTTGCCTTCGTACCTTCGAAAGCTTTCGTACTGATAATTCCGAAACCGACTTTCTCCGCTGCGCTGATGAACTGCTCATGTCCGGCATAAAGATCCGCTGCCATGGCAAATCGTCTGAGATCGGAAACAGGCAGGATATCGAAGGTGACTGGATCTTCCGAATAGAGTGCAATGTAGTAACCACCCTTTTTGAGAACTCTGTATGCTTCCTTCAGGAATCCGCTGATTCCATACAGTTCAACAAGTCCCTGCAGTGTCATTGCGGTATCAAAACTATCCGGTGCTATAGGAAGCCTGCGTACATCCCCTCCGATTGCTTCGCTGATCCAACTTCGCCCGATATGTTTGAAACGGTACTGGATGTTCCACAGGCACTTCAGATCCCGTTCAACCGCGGCAATCCGTCTCAGTCCCCTGTTCTGAAACGCCTGATGAGTTACTCCGTATCCCCCTCCTGAAAGAAGATCGATAAGGTCCTTCGGCTTTGTTCTCTGTACCGTAATCATAAACTCATTGAAAATATCCAAGTTGATTCCGCCCTCAGCCGGAAACGTGAGTAATCGTTCCGCCCTTCCGTTGTGTTTGAACCACTCTCCCGAATTCAGATACCTTGCCTTGCTAAGCAGTTCTTTTGTAACCGCGTTCGGATCTGATTCAATCGTTTCTGTATTCATACTCCGATTGCGCAATTGTTCGATTGCTCCTTCAACCCCGGTCTCCTTCAGTCTGTTTAAAGAAAGCAGTCCATTAACAGGAGTGCCCGGCAGCATTCCCAGAACTTCGTCCACTGGAGCCTGCCAGGTATTGACTGCAGTATTCGGCAGCAGGGCCGGCCTGCCCAGTATTATCGGATACTGATTATCACATTTCGCGCACTTCATTTTACCTGATCTGATGTCACCGTTTCGCTTTGTCGTGTGGTAAATTGAAAGATGTCCCCTGCATTCGGGACATCTGAGATATTCAAGAGCTGAACTTTGCATAGAAATTCCTCCTTATTTCCGCGTATCTGTAAGTACTAATGTAACAAGTAGATAGCAACATTGTCAAGATTTGACAGGCAGGGTTTTTATTCGTATATAGAAAGTAGAAAATGTACGGATCGTTTCATGTTGGAATGTATTATCCCGTTATTACACATTCTGTTATTTCACTTTAAGGTGAAATGAAAACCTTTATCCAGCCGGTGCGGTCAGTACACCGACGAAAAACAGAAGTCTTTGGAGTATGGAGGTATCATTTTCCTGATGACCGCAGAATTATTCGGTAGCTCCTTCTGACCTGTAACATGAAATCGTTGAATCTCCCGTCAATGAAATCGGGAAAACTGTGACTTGGCGCGGTAAACCGACCATGACCGTACCTGAGACAGGTGTGTGCCCATAGCCCCCGCCCCATGTATATCTTATCGGGAGCGCTTTTGAAAGAAGCCAGGACAAGCTTTCCGTAATCCAGATAGCCTGGATCGATATTCACATTGCGATCACCATTATTATCAAGAAATTCGTTCTCGATATCTACGCAGCAGTACTTCCAGTCTGCAAGATGTGATGCATCAAGGAGTCCCCTGAAACTGTACCACCGCCTGGAGAGCTCAGTACCCATTTCCTCTTCGTAATAATCCGAAAGGTCGAAGGGGTACAATTCGCTGACAAGGTCTACTTTACCGAAGTGCGATTCAAGGATGGATTGCGTTTCCTCTTTCAGTTTTTCGTCTGCCGTGATTACGCTTATCACAGGCATAACCGGTTGTACATTTATCGGTCCCGACATGATTTTTTCCATTCCTTTTCCGCCGCCTGTGCTATATCTCTGTTCAGACCGAAATACGCTTCGATTTTATCTGAGTAATCATCCCTTAGTTTTTCATTTTTCTTTCCATCGGCATTCACTGTGCGAAGGTTCAGATTATGGGCGGATAATCTTCCTTCGCCATTTCTACAGTTAAGATGAAGGCTGTTCATGCCTGTTGCATCGAACGATCTCTGCCAGTGATACCTGAATTCATCAGAGCTTACCGGGTTCATCCTGATACGATATTTCCAGCGTCTGATATCATCATTAACAGAGTAGAGATCGTACATTCTACCGTTATCAACCGGTTCCCAGATAAGCCTGTCACCGTATGCTTTAACCTCCGGGAACTGTCCGGGTTCCAGGGGTACAGGAACTGGAACCAGATAGCCTGGATCCGCAAGATAGCGTGATCCATCACCCGTTTTCACTGAAAGGGCACAGTGTATGTTCTTTCCGTGGTTCATGTCAGCCATGACAGGATGGCAGTAGAAGCCGGCAAAAGATAAAATCGTTCCCAGAGCCTCAGTAAGGGAAAAGCAGGTGCCTCCGGCTCCATTCTCTATGTGCTCGCTTATTACAATATCAGCCAGTCTCAGCCTGCTCTCCTCGGGAAGCCGCTGTGTTTTTACAAGGAACTTGGTTAGGTTTTCCCAGGGAATACGTGAGAATTGTGATATGATTATACTGAGGGAATCCATGTCCGGTTTAACAGGCGATATACCAAAATGATCGAAAAATACGGATGCGACCTGCTTCGTCCTCTGTTTATCGTTCATCAGACCGTTTCCCTTCTTCTTATCCTTCAGTATGTCTGAACCATTGCGTTTCCCGTCGGGAGAGGTATGAAAGTTTAATGGAAGACAAGCGCATCCGCAACCTTAACAGTTTCTTCAGGCATATCTTCGGAAGGAAAGTCAAAAAGGTCTGCCTGTGGGGAGGCTTTACATGCCCCAACCGGGATGGTACTTTCAGCAGCAGGGGATGCACTTTCTGTAATCCCCTTTCAAGCCGTCCAAAAACCTATGAAGAGGGCAAGTCAATCGTACAGCAGATGGAGAATGGCTGCAGATACATTTCCAGGAGATACAATGTAAACAGCTTTCTTCCCTATTTTCAGGATTACACGACAACCTACGGAGACCCGAATGAACTGGATTCCCTTTGTACTGAAGCTCTTTCATATCCGGGAACAGTCGGTCTTTCATTGTGCACACGCCCGGACTGCCTTGAGGAATCCATGCTTGATTATCTTGAAAAGCTGTCCGGAGAAACTTTCCTCTGGGTAGAGATCGGCGTACAGACCTCAGATGACAGAATTCTGAAAGATATGAACAGACGTCATACTTCCCTTGATACTATGAATGCTTTTAAAGCCCTGCACGCAAGAAGGATCTTCTCTGCTGCTCATATGATAATAGGTTATCCCGGTTCCAGCGTAGAAACCGTACTGGCTGATGCCGAGTTCGTAAGAAAGACAGGCACAAATGGAGTAAAACTTCAGAATCTCCATGTAGTTAAGAATACAGTCATCGCAAACAGGTTCGCGGCAGGTGAATTCGAACTGATGACCATGGAGGACTACGCTGACATGGTTATTCTTTTCCTTGAACACACTGAACCACGTGTGGTAATACTCAGACTCACCGGAGAAGCTCCGGAAGAGCTGACAGTGGCCCCCGAATGGTCTCTTCATAAAATGATCGTCCTGAACAGGATCCACGGAGAGATGCAACGAAGGGACACATGGCAGGGAAAAGCTCTTGGATTCAATAGATCATCTCTTAACAGTCCACCGGATAATATCCGTGACATCTGAAGACCGGACTGAAGTATTGCAGGATCACCTTCCCTTTCATAGATTAAACTCTCCGAATCCTAAAGATTTGACCTAACCGGATATTTATTCCGGAACTACCCGTTAACTGGGAGTCCTGATGATTGAACGCACATCTATTAAGTCCATTCTCGAAGGAGATTGTAAAGAGGAAAAAGTAACCGTATATGGCTGGGTCCGAACCGCAAGATCAGGCAAGAATGTTGCGTTCGCGTCCATTACAGACGGTTCGGTCATTTCCCCCCTGCAGATCGTGTTCGACAGGGATAAATTCAACGATATCTCAGGACTAACCACCGGAGCCTGCATAAGAGTTTCCGGCAGAATCGTTGAATCACAGGGTACTGAACAATCCCGGGAAATCAGTGCGGATGAACTGGAAATAGTCGGCCCTACAGGAGACGATTATCCTCTTCAGAAGAAAAGGCATTCCATCGAATTTCTCAGATCATTGCCACACTTGAGGGCCAGAACAAACACCTTTGGCGCGGTATTCCGAATGAGCCACCACCTCAGCCTCGCGATTCACAGGTTCTTCGATGAGAACGGTTTCTTCTTCATCCATGCGCCGCTTATTACCACAAGCGATGCCGAAGGGGCCGGAGAAGCCTTCCAGGTTACCTCTATGCCGCTTGACAGCATTACACTGAAAAACGGTAATGTTAATTATTCAACTGATTATTTCAAGAGACAGGCTTTTCTTACTGTAAGCGCACAGCTTGAGGCTGAACCTCTTGCCCTGGCTATGGGAAAAGTATACACCTTCGGTCCCACTTTCAGAGCTGATCCATCCGATACGCGGTTTCATACGGCTGAATTCTGGATGATAGAACCGGAGATGGCGTTCTTCGACCTTGATGATGATATCTTACTGATAGAGGATTTCATCAAGTATACAGCCCGTTATCTTCACGAAAAATGTTCCGAAGATATTTCTTTCTTCAATAAATTCTACGAAAAGGATCTCAAGGAACGATACCAAATGCTTATGGAAAGTGACTTCGCGCGGATTACATATACTGATGCAATCGAGCTCCTTAAGAAGAACAGAAGCAGTTTCGAAGTTGCACCCGAATGGGGAAGCGATATTTCCACTGAATACGAAAGGTTCCTTGCCGATGAGCACTTCGGATGCCCTGTTTTCGTAACCGATTATCCAGCAATGATAAAACCTTTCTACATGCGGCTTAACGATGACGGTAAAACAGTGGCCTGTACTGATCTTCTGTTCCCACAGGTCGGTGAAACTGTCGGTGGCAGCCAGAGAGAGGAAAGGCTTGATGTGTTAACCATACGCGCCAGGGAGTGCGGTATTAACCTGGATGATTATTCATGGTACTTCGATTTGAGGAAGTGGGGGTCTGCACCCCATTCGGGATTCGGCCTGGGGTTTGAAAGGCTGCTGATGTATCTCACAGGGATGGAGAACATACGTGACGTGATTCCATTCCCGAGATCAAAAGGAAAGATGATATAATAATCGGAATATTTTTTATCTATATAGAACAGGACGGAGCAAAATGGACAAGATAATGATCACTATTGATGGCAACGAAGCGACTGCCCGAATGGGGCACAAGCTTAGTGAGGTAATAGCCATTTATCCGATCACGCCCTCAAGTGGCATGGGTGAATATGCAGACGCGTGGTCATCCCAGGGGAAAACGAATATCCTGGGAACGATTCCCCTGGTTCAGGAGATGCAGAGCGAAGGTGGTGCTTCCGCAGCTGTACACGGGGCACTTCAGACCGGCGCGCTTACAACAACCTTTACCGCGTCCCAGGGCCTTCTGCTGATGATACCTTCGATGTACAAGATAGCGGCCGAGCTTACTCCTGCCGTATTTCACGTATCTGCCAGAAGTCTTGCGTGCCAGGCATTGTCAATATTCGGAGACCACAGTGACACCATGGGAGTAAGGCAGACGGGCTTTGCCCTTCTCGCAAGCGCCTCAGTTCAGGAGGCAATGGATCTGGCGGTAATAGCCCATGCATCAACACTAAAATCAAGAATACCCTTTGTTCATTTCTTCGACGGCTTCAGAACAAGCCATGAGATCCAAAAGATAGAACTGGTGCAGGACGAGGTTTTAAAAAGCATGATCGATAAAGAGCTTGTTATTGCAACGAGGAACAGGTGCCTCGATCCGAACAATCCAGTTTTAAGGGGTACCAGCCAGAACCCGGACGTTTACTTCCAGGGCAGGGAAACTGTCAATCCATATTACCTTGCTACTCCCGGAATAGTACAGGATTACATGGACAGGTACGCTGAACTTACCGGAAGGCACTATCATCTTTTCGATTATGTGGGCGCACCGGACGCAGATACAATAGTAATGCAGATGGCTTCAGGCTGCGAGACAGCACATGAAACCGTTGAATATCTGTGCAGCAAGGGTGAAAAGGTCGGACTTATCAAGGTTCGCCTGTATAGACCATTCCATAAGGAAGCCCTTCTCAATGCCATTCCTGATACGGTCAAGAACATCGCGGTTCTGGACAGAACCAAGGAATCCGGCGCAACTGGAGAACCTCTGTACCTCGATGTAGTTACAACGCTTGCGGAGAACGGCAGAAACGATATCAGGGTCATCGGAGGCCGATACGGATTGTCCAGCAAGGAGTACTGTCCATCCAGAGTGAAAGCTGTGCTTGACGAGGCCAGGAAGCCACAGCCCAAGAATCATTTCACAGTCGGTATCAACGATGATGTCACAAACACATCGATTGACATTGACCCTAAATTCGAGCTTGAGCTTCCCAATACTATCCAGGCTGTGTTCATCGGTCTGGGCTCAGATGGAACAGTGGGAGCCAATAAAAACAGCATCAAGATAATCGGAGAAGAAACGGACAATTACGCACAGGGTTACTTCGTTTACGATTCTAAAAAAGCGGGCTCCAGAACTGTCAGTCACCTCAGATTTGGCCCCGAACCCATCAGACAAACATGTCTGATTTCGGCAGCCAATTTTGTAGGTTGCCACCAGATGATCTTCCTTGAAAAATACGATGTTCTTGGATACGCTGCAAAGGGAGCTACTTTCCTTCTGAATTCTCCATACAGCAAAGACGAGACATGGAACATGCTTCCAAGATCCGTACAGAAATCAATGATTGAGAAAGAAATCAAATTCTATGTCATCAACGCCTACGATGTCGCAAAGGAAACTGGCATGGGCGCAAGGATAAACACTATCATGCAGACATGTTTCTTTGCCATTTCGGGTGTGCTTCCAAGGGACGAAGCAATTCAGAAGATTAAAGACGCCATAAAGAAAACATACGGCAGAAAAGGTGATGAAATTGTCCAGAAAAATTACAATGCTGTTGATCAGACGCTGGCCAATCTCTTTAAAGTGGACTATCCGGATAAGGTCACGAGCAGCATAATAATGCCGCCTACCGTACCGGAAGAAGCTCCGGAGTTCGTAAAACGGGTAACCGCAAAGATAATCAGAATGGATGGTGACGATGTTCCCGTTTCCGATATGCCTGCAGACGGAAGCTGGCCAACGGGAACAACTCAATGGGAAAAGCGGAACGTTGCTCTTGAAATCCCAGTATGGGATCCTGATACCTGTATTCAGTGTGGATTCTGCAGTCTTGTCTGCCCCCATGCTGCCATCAGAATGAAAGTATACGATAGCGGTCTTCTTGAAAATGCGCCTGAGACTTTCAAGTCCACTGACGCAAAAGGTCGTAAGTTCGAAGGACTGAAATTCACAATTCAGGTAGCCCCTGAGGATTGTACTGGATGCGGAACATGCGTTCATATATGTCCCGCAAAGAGTAAGACGAATCCGGACGAGAAAGCCATCAACATGACGAATCAGCTACCGCTTAGAATGCCGGAACGGGAAAACTACAAATTCTTCCTGGATCTTCCAGACTTCGACCGTAATGAACTGAATCCTTCATTAGTCAAGGAATCACAGCTTCTTCAGCCTTTGTTTGAGTACTCCGGTGCCTGCGCTGGGTGCGGTGAAACCGCATACGTGAAGCTTCTTACTCAGCTGTATGGAGACAGGGCGGTAATCGCCAATGCCACCGGATGCAGCTCCATTTATGGCGGAAACCTGCCTACCACACCTTACTCCAAAAACCATGACGGCAGAGGTCCCGCCTGGAACAATAGCCTGTTTGAGGATGCAGCGGAATTCGGTTACGGATTCAGGCTGACAGCCGATAAGCATACTCAGATAGCCAGGGAACTCCTCGAAATACTGGCTTCACAGGTGGGTGAAAACCTTGCGGAAGCTATCCTGAATGCTGAACAGAATACTGAGAAAGATATTTCCGAACAGAGGGAGAGGATTTCTGAGCTTCGGAAAGCTCTGTCAAAGATTGATTCAACAGATGCAAGGATGCTGGAAAGCGTAGCCGATTACTTCGTACACAGAAGTGTCTGGACAATTGGAGGAGACGGCTGGGCGTACGATATCGGTTACGGTGGTCTTGATCACGTTCTCGCTCAGGGCAGGGATATGAACATTCTGGTTCTGGATACCGGTGTTTACTCGAATACAGGAGGACAGTGCTCCAAGGCTACACCTCTGGCGGCAGTCGCTAAATTCGCTGATTCAGGCAAGCCACAGCCCAAGAAAGACCTGGCCATGCTTTGCATCGGATACGGAAATATCTACGTTGCCCAGGTGGCACTGGGATCAAACTACAATCAGACTGTTAAAGCCTTTACGGAAGCGGAAAGTTATAAGGGATCAAGTATCATAATAGCTTATACTCACTGTATCGCTCATGGTATCAATATGACCTGCGGCCTTGATGAACAGAAGAACGCTGTTAATTCAGGTTTCTGGCCTCTTCTCAGGTTCGATCCCAGGAAGATTGATATCGATGGAAAACCTCTGATGCTTGACAGCAAGGATCCCTCGATCACTTTCAAGGACTTCGCATACAATGAAGCCCGTTTCAAGAGCCTGACAAAAACCAAGCCTGAACATGCTGCAATGCTTCTGAAAAAAGCGCAGAAAGAGGTTACACGTAGATGGAATATCTACAAGCAGATGGCTGAAATGAGCTGGAAATAGTAAACTGAGATACCTGAAATAACCCAAGCCTTGGAACGCTTGCAGCTTCCAAGGTCGGACTTACGTATCTTACTTATTTTGACCGTTTAATACTTTTCATCAAAATAATGGATGAAGGGTCTAATCGCTCATTAAGAAACCGATTTACAGATGGTTCTGATATCCCCAAATATCTCGCTGCATCGGCTTGCCGAAGTCCATATACATTAATCAGTATCTTAGTGAGTATGCGCCTGACTCTTGTGGCAGTTTTTGTCCCGCCAGATTTTCTAAGAATATCTATTGAAACACCAGATATTTCTGATGCAGTAAGAATAACACTCTCGATTTCCTTATGCTCATCACTCCTATTTCTGATTTTTATCTTTCTTACTCCATATAGTGCTCTGTAAATTGTTTTTGCATACTCTTTTGAACCAGCAATTCTTGCAGAACGTGGTGGGATAGTAACCCTATCATTCTTTACTTCAGTAAGTCCCTTCCTATCTATAATGTATGTACCATTACTGAGTGCTGATTTGCTATTGTTAGTTCTATCGGAAAGGAAATTCATATAGTTTGATATCCATGATTGATTTCCACCTGAAAACTCCGCTTCAAGCAGTTCTGTTGACTGCCATGGGTAATTACATACACCTGTTATATTTACGTGCCCACTTGAAATGTACTCATTCAGATTAACTAAATTCTTAACAATACCTGCTCTCAATGGATTCAGATGTATGTACCTAACCAGTTCCAGAAAGTATGCATCTTTTTCAACAAGAATAGATTTGAACCTGCTCTGAAAAACATGTCCTCGTCTCTCTGATCTTTTATTAAAATACATTGCGAATCCGGTAAGCAGTATCTGCATACACTTTGAGAGACTGCTTTTACATGGTTCTGCCAAGAGATGAAAGTGATTACTCATAAGTACCCACGCATGAATTTTCAGATGCTCTTTTTCAACTAGTTTTTCTAACCTGCAAATGAAATCTTTCTGATTTTCCGGTAAGGAAAATATATCCCTGCCATCAACAGCTCTCGAAATCACATGATGGAAAGATCCCGGTTCATCAATCCTGAATGTAGTTTTCATATTCAGAGTTTACATATTTTCTTGATACAATGCAAGTGGATATATTACTTTATTTTATCAATGCATATAAACTGTGGTGAATAAGTAAGATAGGTAAGTCCGACCTTGGTGGAGGCGGCGGGATTCGAACCCGCGTCCGAGGACAGGGACCTGTCGGCTCTACATGTTTAGTCCGGATTAATGTCATTCTGCTTCGGCTCCGGTCGGCCTTGCCAGAACTAGCTCCCATTTAATCTCGCTGCTTACGTCTGGAAGCGGGGCTTCACAGCCAGCCTTCCTTCTTGCGCCCGATCCCCGGTAGGAAGACATTTCCAGGGTGGACGGCTGTTCCTGTTTGGGAACAGCGTGCCGTTATTTATGCGGCAATTATTCTATCCGCCAGTTTTACGAGGTAGCGGAAACCTCGACATGCAACCGTCAGACCACTTCTGAACCCGTCGATACCTGTCGCCCCCGTAGTCTGAATAACACAATCCAATTATGGATAACATATCTAACCTGTCAACCCCCGGTACTTGCCAAACACACGGAATTGAGTTATTTAATTGATTCTCATTTGAATCAGTTAATACAATTAGGAGATAAAATGTCCTGGAAATGTGATATCTGTGGTAAAGGACCTTCTGTTGGAAATCGAGTCAGCCATTCAACCAGACATACAAAGCACGTTTGGAAGCCGAATCTTCAAAAAGCAAGAATCCTCGTTAACGGCAAACTAAAGAAAGTCAAAGTATGCACAAGCTGTATAAAATCCGGTAGGGTCAACAAAGTATAGATTAGAGCTTAATATTAAGAAAAACGGGAATGAATATCATTCCCGTTTTTCTTATTGGTATAGTTATCAATAATTATTCAGAGTCTTCCTCTTCCGATTCCTTTTCCAGATCCTTCAATCTGTTCTGATTAAGAGAAAAGGATGCGTGATATTCACGGGCAAGCCTTGTATGACCAAAACCCATATTAAGGAAACTCCATTCGAAAGAGGTTTCAGTATCGATATCTTCTAAAACCCATCTTATATTCAAACCGGCTTTCTTAAAAGCAGTATTCCAGCCTACACCTGAAAGTTTCTCTTCAAGAACTTTACTCGTTCTATGGTCTCCCCTTGCAAGAAGAGCCTTGATATGTGCCTCACGTGGATCTCCGAATCTTACATTAACCTTATCCATCTTACTGAACTCGGCTTCGAACCAGTCTATCCATTCCCTCAGATCAGTGGGACTGGCCATCGCAGACCATTGGAAAGCAGTCCATGGTTTCGGTATAAATGGATTGATGCTAATTTGCATGGGCAACGGAGTTCTATTGCGAACCTCTTTTACAAAGTCAATAATAGATTCCCTATCCGCTTCAGTCTCAAAAGGTAATCCTATCATGAAATATATTTTGATACTGGTTAATGTAGCATCTGAATGTTTCTCGACTGATTTATAAAACTGTTCGTTTTTAAGTTTCTTCCCTATTACTCTCCTTAGCGAATCCGTTCCTGTTTCCGGAGATAGAACTATGGATTTCTCGTTAAAATCCTGCAGTAACTCTTTTGAATGATTCTGATCCTCATATTTATGTGAGCAGAGCATAACCTCCAGATTTCGCTTCTTCGCCGCTTTAATGATATTTCGGAGATCGGGATGGGATCTTGGCGAACTGCCAAGTAGTACCAGTTTCTTGATATCGGGCAGATTTTCTATAACACTTTCAAGTTCTTCAAGTTTACATTCTCTATATGGAAGACTTACATATCCTGTCTGACAGAACTTGCAGTTAAAAGGACAGCCACGGGATATCTCGAGTATTGTTATGTCACTGTTAATGCAATCCGGAGAATGTATGAAAGAGGTTATTCCCATGCCATCAGAACCTGCCCACTGACGCATAATAGAGCTGACGGTACCCGGGATATCATGCACGGAAGGTATGTACATGCCGGGAAGAGTAGCAAGCCTGCGCAGCAGTTTCCTCTTTGAAGCTCCCTGAGCTCCAAGGCTTTTAATAGTGTCCAATACTGGCCCTATTGAAGGTTCTGTCTCACCAATTATAAAGGCATCCATAAAAAGTGAGAGGGGCAAAGGATTGGCAGTAACTGATGTCCCTCCCGCAATAATCAGGGGCCATTTGCTGGTTCTATCCTCAGCTCTGAGCTTTATATCAGACAGTTTCATCATCTCCAGGATTCTCAGATAATCGTCCTCGCCGGAAGGTGTGAAAACAAGCAGGTCACACTGCTTGATCGATTTGCCTGTTTCAAGTGTTACCGTTGGATATGCGTATCTGTTTCTCCAGTGTAATTCATCCTTTTCAGGATATAATGCCCTTTCACAGCAGGTTTCCGGCCAGGAAGCAAGTTGTTTGAAAACGCTCTGGTATCTGATAGAAGACATCGTAGTACTGTATCCTTTTGGAGAAGCCAGGACTATCTCGAAAATACCCTGCCGAGAAACGGTATGGGTACAGGTTTCATTATCAATTAGCCTGCGTCGACGTTCGTCATAGTATTCGGCTGCAGGTTTTCTGCTCATACTTATTACCCTCCATTCATAGATGCGAGTAATATATGATAATGAAACGAATATAGCTATATGATATTGCTATATACATGTTAGACTGATATTTATAGTTTTACTAACCTGCTATACTATCTTCTGAAGAATAGTGGCTGTTTTTTCTTTTCTTCCTTTCCGCTGGATCTTGCGGTTCCAAGAATAAATGGTATTTTTTCCCTGTCGATATCCCTTGAGGAATTTTTGGATTTCAAACCCTCTGGCAGTCTGAGATCTACAAAATCGATTTCGGGATCTTCAACCTCACCAAAACCAGTAGCAATTACCGTAACCTTTAGCTTATCATCCATGCTCTCAACGATGCTTGTTCCCAGAGACACATCAGCCTGGGGCCCTACAGCCTTTGTCACAATTTCCACTGCTTCATGGAATTCAGCGAATTTCATGGATGAAGAAGCCTGGATACTAACCAGAAGAGATTGCGCTCCCTCTATTGATACATTCTCAAGAAGAGGATCTGATATGGCTCTGCTTGCGGCTTCGGATGCCCGATGTTCACCATTACAGCAACCTGTGCCCATCATGGCCCCTCCACCTGTTGTGATAACCTTCTTGATATCCTGGAAATCAAGATTCATAAGCCCGGGGGAGGAGATTATATTCGCGATACCTTCCACAGCATCCTTCAGTGTCCTGTTACCTCTCTCGAGTGCATTGAAAAGTGTTTCTTCATCTCCTGCTTCACGGCGCAGACTGTCGTTAGGAATAACAATCAGTGTATCCACTTCTTTCCTGAGAGCAGATATTCCCTGCTCAGCCCTGTTCTTCTTAACGGAACCCTCAATCTCAAACGGCCTTGTAACCACGCCTACCGTAATCGCATTGAAATCCCTTGCAATTCGTGCCACAACGGGAGCTGCTCCGGTACCCGTTCCACCACCCATACCCGCCGTAATGAAAACCATACTGCAACCCTGAAGGCTTTCGATGATTTCATCCCTGCTCTCCTCGGCGGAACTCTCTCCCGTTTCGACATTTCCACCAGCTCCCAATCCTCCGGTAAGCTTGGGGCCGAGTTGCACCTTCAGATCAGGTTCACAGTTCTGAAGAGCCTGAAGATCAGTATTCATCCCGATATATTCGACGCCCACTATGTCAGCGCTCAGCATCCTGTCAATGGCGTTGCATCCGCATCCGCCAAGACCAACCACGACTATTTTAGGTTTGCCGTGGAATTCCTCGGTTACATCCACTATCTGCAGCCTGGGGCCTTCCTCCTGCGGTATCATTTTCCCTCCTCTGTTCACTATCTGAGTTTCCTTATCATTCCTTTTATTCGTGATGCTACTTTACCCAAAGGATTTGATTCCTTCCTCTTCTCGTATTCATTTTCCTCTTCATGCGAAAGCAGTACAAGTCCTACAGCATTAGCGAATTCAGCGTTTTCTATCATTGAAGACGACATTTCTATCCCACCAGGTTTTCCCACCTCAACCGGAATTCCTATAATCCTGGAGGCTACACTGCTCAGGCCCCTCAAGTAAGAAGTCCCACCAGAGAGAACGATCCCCGCAGGCAAGTCTGATTCCTGAATTCCCGCCTGCTTAAGTTCACAAAGAATGTCTCCTATAAGATTGCCAGCGCTTCTATATGCGATTTCGTTCACAACTTCATCCGTAATTGGAATGGTGCTCCTTCCACCGAATGAGCTCACCGTTATTTCCCTGTTACCCGTTTTCGACCGTCCTGCAAGATCAATGTACTCCCTTTTCAGTCTTTCAGCTTCATGTCTGGGAATACGAATCTGTTGCAAAGCCCTTGTGATCGATTCTCCTCCACCTGGAATCACTGCGAGATGGGCCAGAACACCGGAATGAAATACTGCTATATCGGTAGTATCAGCACCAATATCTACCAGAACCACACCCATTTCCATTTCATCGGGAGTCAGCACAGACCTGGCGGCTGCAGAAGCCGCAGGATAAATTGCCGAGACATTCTTCCCTGCGTCCAGGATAACCTGCTCAAGATTCAGAACAGCGGTTCTGTCTGCGGTTACCATATAAATATCTGCTGTAAGCCTTTCTGCTCGGAGTCCTACAGGAGGCCGCAGTAGTCTGCTGGAACCATCTATTGTGTATCCGCATTTTTCTGTCCTGAGAACCATGGATTCTCTGGGCAATTTTATCAGCTGTGCGGTTTCCATCGCATCCTCAATATCCATCCAGGTTACTTTTCCGGATACGAATTCATCCTCTCGCTCAACATTCACCGTTCCCCTGCCTGGAAATCCCCGTACATGGGATCCGCTTATCGACACTGCTGTATCGATTATTTTCCATGATGATATCGATTCTGCTTCTTCGACTGCTTGAGATACTGCTTCAGCAGCTCCTTCAAGATCTACGATCACGCCCTCGAGTACGCTTCCCGAAGTGGGTGCCTGGCCTGCTCCGGTTATGTGCAGAACCCCATGTTCATCAGCCTCTGCCACAACACAGATAACGTTTGCACTACCTATATCCACTCCAGCATAAATTTCGGGGTTCATATTTCGTGCCCCTGAGATGAAGTATTCTCCATTGATCCTCTCAGAATTGCTTGATTGGAATATCTCATATCCACCTGAAGCCAGTCGTCAGAGCCGGACAGTGAAGATGCAAGTTGTCGATAACTATCCCATCTATCAGAAAGCTGATCAACTCCAAGAAGAACTTCATATCCGTTACTCACAAATACCGACAATCCCCTGTCTGTATATCTGAAAAGGAGACCGTCATACTGCATCTCTTCCGCTCTGAACCATGCCGCCAGCTTTCTCGAAATCGCAATTCCTATCTTTTCCCTTGATTCAATCACTGGAATACTGTCGCTAAGAAAACGTGGTGGAAGAAATTCACCAAGCGATGAAACAGCCACTATTCCCGATGAATCACTGACTGCAAAAACAGGTTCCGAAATCCTGATATCAAGTATCAGGCCGCTCAATGGTATCCGGCTCACACTTACTGAATCTATCCCTGGTACAACTGATAGCATCGTTTGAATTTCGGATGGATCCAGCTGCCAGATCGATGTCCCGAACAGAGATTTGACAACCTCACAAATTGCGACAGAGTCCGCATGTCGTATTCCCCTGATCCGAATGGTATCAAGGTCGAATGCTCCTCCCCTTTCGAACCATCTGTAACCCATGGCAAGGGCAAAGGCCGATAGCCCCGATATCAGCAGCAGCCAGAACGCGGTTCTGCGCCGATCCTTCATTCAACCGCCTCCACGAGTTCTCTTGCATAACTGTCAACACTGCCGGCACCCATAAATACAATAATTTCAGCCTTTTTCTGATTTAGGAGTTCCCTCAATTCACCAGGCAGGCATAACCTGCAATCGCAACCTGCTCTTATTGATGCATCAACAACCAGCTGGCTGCTGACACCTGGCAAGGGCTTTTCCCTCGCTGGATAAATAGGCAGTACCATTGCCCAGTCAGCCCTGCTGAGTGCCCTGCCCATATCCTCAGACTGGGATGCGGTTCTTGAATAGAGATGCGGCTGAAATACAACACCGATCTTTCCATCTGAAAGCTGGGATACTCCCTGGAGGGCAGCATCAATCTCATCGGGATGATGCGCGTAATCGGAAAGAACAACCGCAGAGCCATATGCACCAATCATTTCAAGGCGTCTTGACACACCGGGGAATGATTCAAGAGCTCTTACTGATTCTTCCGTTTTAACCCCGACAGTCGATGCGAGGGCAATTGCTGTTTCGGCATTTCTGAGGTTATGCTCACCGGGAAGAGGCAGTTTTCCTTCAATTCCATCTATCATATATTTCTGCTGCCATGGATCAGCTTCCATCAATCTGCAGAATACCGAACCATCCGGTCCGGTTGTGATTACATTTCTATTTATCCTCCCGGCCCATCTCGCAAGATCTCTGTTTATTAAAGGTACAATTACCGTTCCTCCGGGCCTGGTCATTTCAAGGAACACTCCGAATGCGACTGAAAGTGCTTCCGGGGTTCCGTAGCATTCCAGATGTTCTATTGCAAAGGAGGTAATGGCAGCAGATTCAGGTCTTAATCTGAGAAATGTTCTGTCATATTCATCTGCTTCAACCACCGTGAGCATGGATCCGGGCCTGAAATTTCCTCCCCATGCTTTGACTTCACCACCGACCATGACTGTCGGATCGAAACCAGTTTCCTGAAGTATCCAGCCTGTCATAGCGGTTGTGGTCGTCTTGCCGTGAGCACCCGCCACCGCCAGCAACTGAGAAGCGTTCGCAAGTTCAGCAAGGGCTTCGCTTCTTCGCAGGACTGTAATTCCTTTTGCCCTGGCTTTCATGATCTCAGGGTGATCAGAAGGGATCGCAGCGCTGAAAACAACAAGGTCGGTTTCTTCAATATGAGAAGGACTGTGTTCATTCGAAACAAAGATTCCCGCATTCTTCAATTCGGCGAGATTCTCGCCGGGACTTCTGTCACAGCCACTAACCTTAAAACCGCGGTTTTGGTACCACAGAGCAAGGGAACTCATACCACTGCCACAAATTCCTATGAGATGCACTCTGGTATTCATTTAAGAACCCTCCAACGCAGCACTCATCACGAACTCCGCGATGATCCCTGCTGGATTATCTGGCATTGTTTCCTCCAGGCAGTTTTTCATTCTTCCAATTTCATCGGTATCTTCAAGCAGATTGTTTACTATTTCCCAAAGAGCATCTGCGTCTGTGCTGTCCTGAAAAGCTATAAGAGCTCCTTGCTTGTCAGCTATTTCTCTGGCATTCCATTCTTGATGGTTGTCTGCGGCAAATGGATAGGGTATGTAGACCGCTGGAATTCTGAACCATGTCAGTTCAGCGACGGTCATTGCGCCTGAACGTGCCACTGCAATATCAGCTGCAGAATAGAGAAGTGCCGGATCATTTGTAAAATCAATAACCTGAATCCTCTGAAGACCGGGTAATTCACTCTTAATTCTCTCTTTATCTCTGTTGCCGCACTGAAGCAGTACCTGAATTCCCTCCGGAGCTTTCAAAGCTATATCATTAATCGCTCTGGCGCCCTGGCTGCCACCAAGAAAAAGCACTACGGGAACACCATCGGGAACATTCAATTTTTCCCTTGCGAATTCTCTATCGTATCTCCCAAGGGAAAGCCTTACAGGATTACCGGTGTAAACAGTTGTTTTTCTGAAACCGGAAGCTGATGAGTGGAAGCCTGTCAGCACTTTATCCGCGAAACGGGAAGCCTGCCTGTTCGCCCTTCCGGCTATACTGTTCGATTCATGTATTATTGAGGGAATACCAAGACTGCGTGCTGCGGCCACAGGGAAAAAGCAGGGGTAACCTCCGGTCGCGAAGAGTACTGAAGGTTCCAGTTTTTGAAGCAGTTTTCTTGCCCTCATAAATGCCCTGACTGCCCTGAATGGCAGCAATACAATATCAGAGATACCTCTATCAATCCGTGGAGGGTTGAGTATATGTACAGTATCGCCAAACTCACTGTACATTCTCTTATCAACGGGCCGGGGTGTTGCTATAAAATCTATTATGGTATCTGGTTTCCTCTCCCAGATGGCTTCTGCTACGGCAATTGCAGGACTTATATGTCCACCGGTACCTCCTCCGGCTATTGCTATTCTCATCCCCTCATCCCCTCACCTGCCACTCTGGATACTATTCCCAGAGTTCCAATGGTTACCGTGAGATTTGAACCACCCCACGAAACAAGTGGGAGCGGCATACCTGTGGATGGAAACATCCTGGTAACTACGGCAATATGAATGAACACCCCCAGAGCAATTGAAGCTATCAGGCCTCCAGAAACCAGGTAGCCGAACAGATGATCAGCATTATCAGCAATGATCCACCCCGACATCAGCAGTAGAAGCAATAAAGTCAGTATCAGTAGAACACCGGCAAATCCAGATTCCTCACCAATGACTGCAAGTATGTAATCAGAGAATGCTTCAGGCAGAAAGCCCCTCTGCTGTCTGCCTCTCCCAATTCCCCTTCCCATTATTCCGCCGCTGCCCAATGCGATGCAGGCCTGCTCAGGCTGATAGGTTGATGCCTCCGCTGCATCCCCGGGGGAAAACCAGCTTACCAGTCTTTCCCTTCTGTACTCTGACGAAAAGACGACAATGGAAGCCAGGGCAAGCATAACCAGGAAGAGAACCACCATGTCCCTGAATCTGGATTCAGCAAGGAAAAGAACAAGGGCCATAACGAAGAGTATGTACATTCCTCCCGCAAAATCAGGCTGAAATGCCACAAGTGCCGCCGGAATAAGAGCTAGAACTATAAGCCATACAACACCGGCACCTGTCCTCGCACGGATGATACCATCGGAGACAAGGGAGGCGGCAAGAATCACATATGCAATCCTGGCTACTTCTGAAGGCATTATTCGAAACCCGCTGAATAGAACCAGCCATCTCGTCGATCCATTAATCACCGGTGCCCAGTGAGAACCCCTGAGTGGAAACAGGAGAACCAACATGGCCAGGGACAGAGCATAAAATATCGGAGCTGCTTTCTTCAGTGTGGCCGGTGGCATGCTCCATGCAAGCAGTCCTGCAAGTATTCCAAGAATTATCTTCTTGATATGAGGCAGTAGAAAAACCGTACTTGATTCAGAATCCGTTAGCAACAGAGATTTGAATGAGCTGGCGGTAAACACGGCCAATGTTCCCAGAATCAGCAACAAAACTGCTGATACAAGCATGACATTACGGGCTCCGGACGGTTTAAGATTCCTCAAGTCAGATCCCCCACAATCTTCCGGAAATGGTCTCCGCGTTCTTCAAAATTGCTGTACTGGTCAAAACTCGCGCATCCGGGGCTCAACAGCACAATATCCCCATCCTGTGACAGGTTCAATGCCTGATTTATAGCGTTCTCCATTACATCTTCCAGGAAAATCGGTGCAGAGCCGGACCAGCAATTTTCCAGCATGGCTGAAGCATCTCCAATCAGTATGAGTGCCTTTACTCGATCGGCTATCAGGCCTTTGAGCTGTTTGTAATCAGCTTCCTTGGCCAGTCCACCGGCAATCAGTATGACAGGTTCCGAAAAACTCTTCAGCGCCGCGTTAAGAGAATCAGGATTCGTAGATTTGGAATCATTTACGAATGAAACACCGTGGTACTTCCCTATCCATTCAATCCTGTGGGGAACACCCGGGAAGGACGAAAGTCCTTCAACCATCTGTTCAGGCGAAAGACCCGCCTTACCGGCAAGACATACGACTGCAAGAGCATTTGACAGATTATGGAGACCTGGAAGAGATATGTCCCGTTTATCAATCACGAATTTCCTGCTTCTGGAATCTGCAAAATAGATTGAATTCCCCTGGACATAGGCACCTGCTTCAAGGCTTTCTCCTATCCCGAAGTACCATTCAAGGCCAGCGGTTCTACGAGCAAGAGGGACAGATCCGGGATCGTCCCTGTTAATTACAAGCAGGTCACTGTTATGCTGATTCATGAATATTCTGGCTTTTGCGTTGATGTAGCCCTTAATATCTCCATGACGCTTAAGATGATCCGGTGTGATGTTGAGAATTGCCGCAGCGCAGGGGCGGAAAGCTTTAGTAGTCTGCAGCTGATAGCTGCTTACTTCAAGTACAATGAAATCCGCATAAGGATTTTCGATAACTGCGGTGCTGAATGGATAGCCGGTGTTGCCCGCAACACATGCGTTCAGGCCAGCTTTTCTGAGAGTATATCCAAGCCATTCCGCAGTAGTGGTTTTTCCGTTGGATCCTGTAATTGCCAGCACAGGGATATCGGTATTTCGGAAGGCAAGCTCGATCTCTCCTATGACCGGAAGACCAAGTTCCCTTGCGGCTGCGGGCAAAGATGACACAGGATCAATACCCGGGCTTATTACAATACCATCTAG
This sequence comes from Candidatus Aegiribacteria sp., assembly GCA_030600545.1. Lineage (GTDB taxonomy): Bacteria > Fermentibacterota > Fermentibacteria > Fermentibacterales > JCC-6 > Aegiribacteria. The sequence goes on from JAUVLV010000022.1 coordinate 22,540, forward strand.
ACTGTTCAGACAGTCTGTCATATCATCGCCGGTTACCAGCCGGTCGCAATCCGGGCAGTCAGGGACATCATTACTGCTGTCCAAACCTGTTACAGAGAAACCTCTCAGATTGAGAAGCGCGGCTGCAGCCCTTCCGCTCCTTCCAAGCCCGAATACTCCGATATTCTTCTTTCCGTCAGTCCAGTATCCCATACCTCACCTGATCTTCAGTGTTATCAATCCCAGGAGTCCCAGAATCACTGCTATTATCCAGAATCGGACAACTACTTTGCTTTCCATCCATCCGCAAAGCTCGAAATGGTGATGAATTGGCGCCATACGAAAAACCCGTCTTCCGGTTTTCTTGAACCAGCCAACCTGCAGAATTACACTGAGAACTTCCATTACAAAAACTCCCCCCACAAGGAATAGAAGGAGTTCGTTCTTCGTTACTACTGCCATAGAACCGATTGCGCCGCCCAGGGCCAGAGATCCGGTATCTCCCATGAAAACCGATGCTGGGGGTGTATTGAACCAGAGGAAACCCAGGCATGCACCAGCCATGGAACCGGCAAAAATTGACACTTCCCCCATTCCAGGGAGATAGGAGAATTGCAGATAATCAGCGAATTTCACATGTCCGAGAAGGTACGCCATAACACCGAATGTTATTATTGAAATCAGGCTTACACCTGTCGCCAGCCCATCCAGACCATCGGTAAGGTTAACTGCATTAGAACTTCCTGCAAGCACGAGAGCCACAAAAAATATGTAGAACAGGCCAAGATCAATACGGATATCCTTGAAAAATGGAACGGTTGTCTCCGTAGATGAAATATCTATGCCTTCTGCGGATTCCAGATCAATGGTTCGCACAGACGGTATCAGCGAGGGATCCGGGGTATTTGCGCCCGGCACAACAGGGCTGAAACAGAGCCATGCACCGAGAGCGATACCCAGGACGAACTGCCCTGCGAGCTTGTATCTTCCTATAAGCCCTTTGGAACAATGTCTCACTACTTTCAGATAATCATCGAGCAGACCGATAAGACCCATCCATACCGTTGAAAAGAGTACAACCAGTAAATAACGGTTACCAAGTCTCCCCCATAGCAAGACCGGTATCAACACGGATAGTAGAATGAGAAGTCCTCCCATTGTCGGGGTACCTTCTTTTTTCATATGACTCTGAGGACCATCATCACGTACTGTCTGTCCAATCTGGTGTTTTTTCAGAAACCTTATTACGAAGGGTCCAGTTGTGAACATGATAACCAAAGCTGTGAAAGTAGCTCCCGCAGCACGAAAAGTGATATAACTGAATAGATTGAAAATAGAAGCAGATTCCCTCAATGGGTACAGTATCCAATAAAGCATCAGACACCCTCTTCCACGGAACGAACAAGTTCACTGAGTTTCAGCGAATTTGAACCCTTTACAAGTACGGTGCATTCGGGAGGAGCAGTATTCCTCAGCATCCTCAGGGCTTCGATCCAGTTTTCAGCCATGAGTGTCTTCGTTTTAACAGCGGTACTTTTTACGGAATTGTACACTTCTCCGGTCAGAATAATGAAATCCAGCCCGATACTGTCTGCCTTTTTCAGTATTTCAATGTGAAACGCGGGAGCATCTTCTCCCAGTTCCCGCATTTCGCCAAGAACTACACCTCTATTCCCCTTTATCCCTTCAAGTACATCAAGGCATACCCTGGTAGAATCAGGATTTGCATTGTAGCTTTCATCAAGGATGGTCAGTCCTCCCGCTCTGACAATCCTGCCCCTGCCCTTTGCGGGAGTGACTTTCGCAATAGCATCAATTGACCTGTCAGGCTGAACATCCAATACATCTGCCGTCAATACCGCGGAAACCGCATTCATCATATTGTGATCACCCCGGAATTGGAGTTTCAGCTCCTTTTTCCATGGGTAAACAATGCATTTACCCTCTTCCCGTTCGAACCACGCATCTCCACCGTTCCCAAAATACCTGATATTCAACGTGCAATCGTGAGCAGTTCTTTTAAGAATTTCCTCATCTACAGGTATGACGCAGGTTCCGCTCGGAGCAACTGTCCGTATCAATTCAGCCTTAGCTCTTGCTATATCATCAATGGTATTGAAGAATTCCATATGAGCATGTCCTATATTCGTAATCAGACAGTCAGTCGGAGAAGCGATTTTGCCCAGAAGCAGCAGTTCACCGGTATGGTTCATACCCAGTTCAAGGACGATAATATCCGGATCCTCTTCTGGAGCGTTGAGGATAGTAAGCGGCATTCCAAGATGATTATTGAGGTTACCACTGGTGCTGTATACGCTGAACTGACATTCAAGCGCTGCAGTAAGAAACATTCTGGTGGTTGTCTTGCCGCTTGAACCGGTAATTGCGACAATTCTGGACCCTATACTGCTTCTTCTCCATTCTGCGGCATCAAGAAGTGCCTTTTCAACGCTATCAACGAGTATAATATCCTCACGCATGTGGCCCCGGGATACTACCGCAACACCGTTGTTTTCAAGAACATCATCAACGAAAACATGGCCATCTGTGCTGGTTCCACCAAGTGCAAAAAACAGGCAATCCCGGCAGGAATCCCTTGAATCGATTATTGCGGGGCCAACTTTTCTGTCAGCGTTCTCTGAAGCAACCCGGCCACCCATAGCATGAGCAATATCCCCCAGACGCATCATCCCAGCACCTCTCTCAATGCTGCGGCGGCTTCTTCAGAATCATCAAAATGAATCCGTTTCTTCCCAAGAATCTGATAGTCTTCATGTCCCTTGCCGGCTACTATTACTACATCTCCGGGTTCAGCGATCCGGATGGCTGATCTGATGGCAGTCCGTCGGTCAGGTTCTACAATTATTCTGCGGGTTGATTCCGAATTGAACCCCGCGACTATTTCGCTGATAATGACATCGGGATTTTCAGTTCTGGGATTATCGCTTGTAATCACCAGAATATCCGCAATGCTTTCTGCTATACGCCCCATGACAGGCCGCTTGGACGAATCTCTGTCGCCCCCTGCGCCAAAGACCGCAATAACTCTGTTCTCAGACAGCTCCGACGCTTGCATCAGTATTCGTTTAAGAGCATCAGGCGTATGGGCATAATCAACTGCAACCAGAAAATCCTGCCCCAGGTTCACCGATTGAAACCTTCCCGGTACACCTGGAAAATCCCCGAGGGATTCCGATGCGGATCCTGGATCAATACCAAGTTCAACCGCTGCTGACAGAGCGCCTGCTGCATTGTAAATATTGAACTTGCCCGGGATAGCCATCTCCACCGGGATTACAGCACCATCTGCATGAAACAGGAATGAAATTCTGCCAGGTTCACCGGACATCTCGCTGATACGGTAAGTATCATTTTTCAGTGTTCCGAATGTTACCGCGCCCTTTATTTCGGGATATCCGGGTGAGTATGTGCCTATGATCGCTCTGCCATTTTTCTTGATAAGATCAAACAGATGCTTCTTGCAGTTGAGATAATCCCCCATGCTCCGATGATAATCCAGATGATCCTGCGTAATATTGGTGAACAGAGCCACGTCAAATCTCACATTATCCACCCTGCTGAGGGAAAGAGCATGACTCGATACTTCCATAACGCAGCATTCGTCACCTTTCCGGACCATCTCTCTCATCATTCTCGCAGTATCCAAAGCGCCAGGTGTCGTAACTATCGCCTTAACGTTCTCCCCGCCAATGAGATGACCGATTGTTCCCATTATCCCGCACTGCATGTCATGCTTCTGAAAAATCCAATGAAGCATTCTGGCAGTTGATGTTTTTCCATTGGTGCCTGTTATGCCTACGGTAACAAGATTATTCCAGGGATAATCGTAGAATCTGGAGGAGATCATGGATAGGATTTTTCTGTTTTCATGATCGGGATTAACGCAAATCCTGGGATCTTTAAAAACCTGTCGTTCCGTTAGAACAGCTGCCGCGCCATTGCTGAGAGCCTGCTTTATGTAAAGATGCCCATCGGTCCTGAAACCCTTTATTGCCACAAACAGGGAACCTGGCACAACCTTTCTCGAATCTTCCTCAATTGAAGTTATCTCGACTGAAGCAAACTCCCGGGGAGCCTGAATTCCGGTTTTCCGCAGAAGATCTGACAGGATCATTCCATCACCCCTGCAATGAGGTTTCTGTTCAAAACTCCACCGCCAAGAGCAAGTTCAGGTTCAACGGCAAGAATTCTTGAGGTCATTTCCGAAAAAACAGGAGCCGCTGAAGCACTTCCCCATCTGTATTCGTAATCGGGGCCATCTATTATCACGGCGAGAACAAAACTTGGATTATCAGCGGGAACCATTCCCACAAATGCACTCAGATATTCACTGCTTCCGCTCAGCCTTTCCGCCGTACCTGTCTTCCCAGCTACAGCAATTCCATTAACTGCTGCACTGGCTCCCGTACCTTCCTCAACAACGGCTCTAAGCGTATGCCGTACCGTCTCTGCGGTCTCGGATGAAAGAGGATGGGATCGCACGATTGACTCCTCCCTTACCCACCTGTCTCCATCCAGTCTGGCTTCCAGAAGCCTCGGATAGTACAGGATCCCTCCATTCGCAATTACGCTGTATGCCAGTACAAGCTGAATTGGAGTAACCGTTACCTCCTGCCCTATGGCAATCTGGGCAGAAGACACTCCAGACCATGCCGAAGATCCGGGATAGGGCAGTATTCCCCTTGACTCATCAGGATACTCGACCATCGTCTGCAGGCCGAATCCGAATCGGCTGCAGTACTGACAGAGAGTCGTGTCAGGAAGAAATCGGGAGAGCATTACGATACCTACATTACTGGATTTGATAATTATCTCATCACGGATAAGGATCCCCATTTCGTGCGCATCGGATATACTGTGACCTGCAACATCTATAAATCCGTCGCTGCAGTTGAATATGTCATCTTTGTCTATCAAACCCTCTTCTATACAGGCTGCGTACGTAACGATTTTGAATGTCGAACCCGGTTCATGGTAACCCTGGAAGCAATGATTCATGGCGAGAGATCCGTTTTCAGCCCTTACCGGTACGCTGCCAGCGGCAAGAATCTCACCGCTGGTTGGATCAATCAGAACAGCAGCAGCCCACTCGCAGTTGAAACGCTCGGTCGCTCTTTCCAGCTCTTCCATAATGATGCACTGGAACCTTGCATCTATGGTAAGCATTATGTCCTGTCCATCAACCGCTGGAGTATTGTCTGCATCGGGATCGGTAAGGTTATATCTGCCTGTGGCACTTTTCTCTATGAACAGTCTGCCGTCAATTCCCTGCAGATCTGAGTTGAACCATTCTTCTATTCCTTCGGAATTTTCAGGTGTAAACCTTCCGACTATTCCGGCTGCCATATCCCCCATAGGATAAGTGCGCTCCTGGTTGACATTCACGCTTACTCCCGCAGGCAAACCTGAGTTCATCAGGATAATCGCGTCCTGATAGGGCACATCGATTGCCAGTATCTGATTGCCGGGACGTCTTTCAGCGGGAAATTCCACCAATGAATACTCACCCAGCTCCCGTATAAGGCTGTCGATCTGAACGGTTCCTTCAGAAAGAACTTCGGGCCAGTAGATCTGAAAAGTAGCAACGGCTCTATTTCCGGCCAGAAGGTAACCGTTTCTGTCCAGTATTCTTCCCCTTCGTGCTTCCACATCAATAAGTGTCGTATGCTGATTGCGGGCTGCATCGGAATAGTACTGATGGTGTACGATCTGGATATTGATAAGCTTCCCGATAACTATCAGAAAACCAATAATAGTTGAAACCATAATCATTTTCAGTCTGGCGGAGCGCCTTTCCGGGGAAATCTCACTGTTCCATGCAAACAAATTGCTCACCCCCGGATAAATCAGAATCCAGTCTGATAACCGAAAAATGCTGAAGAGGTACAGGTGCCAGTCCCAGTTCGTCTCCTACCCTCTGAAGCCGCTCCGGGTTAAGGAGAGCTGCTCTTTCAACCAGCAGTTCGTCCCGCTTCCAGCTTAGCTGACGGTCAAGTTCAGTAAGATTCTTATATCTCATCGAGAGCAGTAGCCTCCAGTTATAAAGACCGGCTTCAAGCACGATAAGAAGTAAAAATCCCCCTGCGATAACCAGAAGGATCCTGCGTATTCCTGCTTTCATATCCTTATCCCCATGCGTAACCTTGCTGACCTGGCTCTGCTGTTTTCCTTTATCTCGTCCTCACAGGGAATAATCCATTTTGGTGAATGCTGCCGGTATGCAGGATCATCCCTGAAAAGCAGTTTAATTCTTCTGTCCTCGATTGAATGAAACGTGATAAATGCAATTCTGGCACCAGCATCTGTCCAGCTATCCAGGTTGTCTATAAGCATGTTCAGCTGATCAAGTTCTTCGTTCACGGCAATCCTGAGAGCCTGGAATACTCTCGAAAGCACTTTGAAGGAACTTCCTTTTACAGAGCCATTGATTATCGCAGCAAGCTCAAGGGTTGTTCTTACAGGCCTGTTTGTTACAATCGCTTTTGCTATCCTCCTGCTTCTGCCCTCTTCGCCGTATTTATAGATGATATCGGCTATGTCTTTTTCGGACATTCTGTTAAGCAGTTCTGCCGCAGTTTTGCCCGAGGAATCATCGTATCTCATATCAAGGGGACCTTCGAACCTGTATGAGAATCCCCTCAGTGGTTCATCAAGCTGTATTGATGAAAGACCCAGATCAAAAAAAGCAGCGGATGCCTTCAGTAATCCCATTTCGTTCATGATATCCGGTATTTCTGTATAACTTCCTTGACGTACGGTAACCTCGGGATTATCGATGAACCTGCTTCTGAGGATCGATACGGCTGCAGGATCGCGATCAACAGCCAGAAAGCTCATTCCCGGCAGTGCTTTACAAAGCATTTCCAGGTGCCCTCCTGCTCCGCCAGTTCCATCCACGAGAAGCCCTTCATTCGGGCCGCCTGCAAAAAATTCAACTACCTCATCAGCCATTACAGGCACATGAGGCAGTAAACTCATTTCATTCCGGGAACTGTCCCGCCTGCATTTCACCGATCTTTCTGCACCCATTGAAACCAGGCCTCCTGAAAAGGGAGAGATTTCAACTCAGTAAATATCTATATCGATTTCCTCAATTGCTTCTTCCAGAGAGGATATCTGTTCCTCTTTCCGTCCGGCATAACGTCGGGCAGCCCAGAGTTCGATTGAGTCAAGAAAGCCTATGAAAACAACTTCATGTGTTATTCCGGAAACTTCGATCAGATCGGAAGGAATAGTGATCCTGCCCTGGCCGTCTATATTCACAGGTCGAATGTACTGGGAAAACTCACGAATAATGTCTCTGTTCCTTCTGCTGTTTCTGGAAAGCGATGCAAGCCCGTCTCTGACCTTCTGCCATTTCTCCGGCGGGTAGAGAATAAGGCTTCCTTCCATACCCTTCCCTATGAAGAGACCTTCTTTGGGCAGCTGCCTTCGGAACTGGGCAGGTACACTGACCCGTCCTTTATCGTCAAGCGTATGTAAATGTTTTCCTGTGTATTCACTCATACATTATCCTCCAGTCCAATTCTATCCCACAATTTCCCACTGTCAACCCATTTCATGGGACAGTGTCCCACATAAATTTATAACTTAACACTATCGTCCTGCTATAGTGTTGCTATACAATTTTTTACATGATTTGTGAAGTTATGCTGAATGATGTGTACAGATTCCTGCTTTAATGAAGATATATTGTATGATGTTCTCGGCGGACTGGAAACGCCGATTCAGTCAGATTGCAGAACCGCAGGGTCGTTACTCAGGCTTCTTCCTGGAAAGGTCTTTTATACGACGCTTTTTCCTTGATTCGTCCTGATAGTAATAGTGATACCTGTAAGTGTAGTAACTGTACGAAGTGTAAACATTTATGGGATCAAATTGATTCAGAACAGCACCTACGCAGTAGCCGGATCCCCTCTTAAGTTTCTCCCAGGCTGATTTAAGCACTTTACGGTCGATCTTCTTCACACCCACAACCATAAGCGTGGCATCCACTTCAGGGCTAAGCACAATGGGGTCAGTTACAACCGCAACCGGCGGACTATCAAGAATAATCATATCGAAGGATTCTCGAAGCCGTGTCAGGAAATTCCTGAATCTTTTACTGCCAAGTAATTCTGAGGGATTGTGCGGTATGTACCCGCACGTCAGGACAGATAGATTTTCAACACCTGTGGTTTCAATGGCTTCTTCCACCGGAACAACACCGGCTATCGCTTCAGAAAAGCCGGGTTCTCGTGGAAGGCTGAAGATCTTATGCATTACAGGACGTCTCAGATCCGTATCTACCAGTAGAACACTGGCTCCGGTCTGCGCGAAGGCTATAGCAAGGTTACCGGCTGTAGTGGATTTTCCCTCCCGAGGACCGGCACTGGTGACCAGAATCGAATGAATCCCTTCCTCGTCTGCGCTGAACCGGATGCTTGTTCTGAGATCTCTGTACGCCTCGCTGGCAGCCTGTCTTGGAGCGGTCATCATTATCAACCCCTGTTCCCCTCCCTGAAGCGTAACATCGGACCTGTGAACCTTCGGAATGACACCGACGACAGGAATGTCCAGATTCTCGATATCCTCCGGGTTTTTAATAGAAGAATCCAGTTGTTCCTTCAGAAAAATGAACCCTATTCCCGCGGCAAGCCCCGCGAAAATGCCCAGAATCAGATTTCGCTTTTTATTCGGCTTGATCATACCGCCGGGAAGAGCCGTATCAACGATTGTTACATTACCTATCTGACCTGCTTCAGCTATCCTGACTTCTTCGTACTTGGTTCGGAGCAACAGGTAGATATTCTCGCTTACCGTCCAGTTCCTTTCAAGTCTTGTCAGTCTGAGCTCAAGTTCGGGAAGAACAGAAATGCTGTCCTCAATATCCAGAATAATATTGTTCAGAACGGATTCTCTGATTCTCTCCGCTCTCAGCTGCGATTCAACCGTTACCAGGTCTGATACTATTCCCTGAAGAGACTGGGCTGGATCGTTGGGATACTGGCTGTAAGCAGCTTCTTCAAGTGCCCGGGTAAGAGCTTCCCTTCTGGTGGAAATCTGATTGTCCAGATCCCTGATAACATTGTCATCCTCTGTGCTGCCTCTGGCCATGAGTGAAGCCCTGGAGGATTCAAGGGTTGCTATATCGCGTTCAAGTTGCGCGATAAACGTGGAATTCATGCTTGTGATATCCTCCGCGAAACCAGCGCGGCCAATTTCAAGCTGATCTGAGTAATAGACCTTCTGTGCCTGCAGGGCTCCCTGCTCCGTTCTTGATGTGGCTGCCGCGGTTTCGAAGGTGGACAGGCTTCTTACGATCTGAGCTGTTTCAGTACTCAGGCTTACTATTCCATATTCCTCTTTGAACACGGTCAGAGAATCCTCCGATTCAGCAAGTTCCAATGCAATAATATCAAGCTGTTCAGCAAGGAATTCCTTAACAATCGTGTTCTCTCCCCGCTCATCGGCAAGGTTCTTCCTGTAGTAGGTCTGGACAACAAGGTTGGCCATTGTGGCTGCGGCAACGGGAGAATAACCGATCGCGGAAAGAATGAAAAAATCCGTATCCTTCATATTGCTGACAGAAATGCTCCCCCTGGCCAATCCGATAAGTGAACCCCTCAGATTGTTCTGTGGTATCCCCAGGTCGCCGTAAAGGATAGCTAACAGACTATCCGTGTTCGGAGATCTCATAATAGAATCGGCTACCGCCTCGGCCATGCTTCTGCTGTGTATGATCTGTATCTGGTTATTCCGCTTGGGATCCATCTCGAACCAGAACACACTCGACATGTTGAGAGTCTGGGACATGTTACTGCTGAGATCGTAAATGAATGTGGCCGATGATCTGTATATAGGCCTCGTTCTTGAAGTTATCCAGATACTCGAGGTTATGGAAACTATCAGGAATCCCAGGACGATCCACTTATTATGATAAAGAAGCCACAGGTATTCCGAAATATTTATTGATTCCCGATCTTCCTGGAAAGTATTGTCGTTCATCGTTCTGTCATTATCCATATCAGGTTCACCGCTACAATGATCTTGTATGAGAAATCAATTGCGGTTTTCCACCACTCAAAATCGTTTGTTGGTATATGTATCGTGGCTCCAGGATCAAGATCGGGAATGGGGCCACCTTCAGCATCCAGGAAGTGATCGAGATTGTATCTTATTTCGCTGTCCTCGTAAATTATTTTTACATCGCTGAGTTTCGCCTGTGCCGTAGGTCCTCCCGCAGCGGATATGCCTACTATCAGATCGGCTTCAACGGGAACAAGGTACGTGCCGGGACTTCTCACCTCTCCCCATACGTGAATACTCATGAGGACTTCATCAGTCTCAACTCCGGGAACCGTATATCCCTCAAGCCCTGAAGCGTACAGAACAAAAACAGCTGTAATCACAAGAACGGCGGAAATTCTCATGCCTTAACTACTTTCTCCTTTCCATTGACTATCCCTGAACAAGCGTTTCTTGTATCAACAACAAGGGATGAATTGTCAACTATCCACTGATAGTCATAACAGGAATGATTTGTAATGACTATAGCGCAATCGTATTTACCTAGAACATCCTCCGTGAGTTCTACCGAAACAGGCCTGCGATGAGTCTGTCTTGTTTCACCGATACTCCCAACATACGGATCGTTATAATCAACTTCCGCTCCCAGTTCGAGAAGTTCGTCCATAATCTTGAGAGCCGGAGTTTCGCGAATGTCATCTATATCAGGTTTGTAAGCCATGCCAAGAATGAGTATCCTGCTGCCATTTACGCTTTTCTGCCTGTCATTAAGAGCCTTTGTTACTATTGAGACAACGAAGATGGGCATCGCAGTGTTGATCTCCCCTGCCAGCTCGATAAAACGTGTGGGCATTCCGAACTGATGTGCTTTCCAGGTCAGGTAGAAAGGATCAATTGGAATACAGTGCCCCCCAAGTCCCGGCCCGGGGAAAAAAGGTGTGAAACCGAAGGGTTTTGTTGATGCCGCCTTAATAACTTCCCATATGTCGACACCCATCTTTGAAGCAAGCATTTTCAGCTCGTTAACAAGGGCGATATTGACAGCTCTGTAAGTGTTTTCGGTTATTTTCGCCATTTCGGCAACTTCGGGAGAGCTTACCATGACAACATCATCAACAGCAAAAGAGTAAACCATCTCCGCAACCTTTGAACCTTCGGGGGTCAGTGCGCCTACGAGCTTTGGTATTGTTCTGGTGTTGAATATTTTGTTGCCAGGGTCCTCCCTCTCGGGAGAAAACGCAACGAAAAAATCTTCTCCGGCCTTAAGGCCACTTTCCTCAAGGATCGGCACAAGCTGTTCCCTGGTTGTACCGGGGTATGTTGTTGATTCAAGTACAACAAGCTGACCGGGCTGCAAGTATTTGGAGATTTCTTTACTTGTACTGATTATATAACTGAGATCGGGTTCTCTGGATTTTCCAAGAGGAGTAGGAACACAGATGATAACAGCATCCGAATTCTTCATTTTTGAGAAATCAGTCGTACATTCGATCCTGCCGGTCTTAACGGCAGCGGTGATCCGCTCAGATGGGATAGTTTTCAGGTAGCTTTTGCCTTCTCCGATCAATCGCGGCTTAGAAGGATCAACATCAATGCCGGTAACACTGCATCCACCTTGAACAAATTCCAGTGCAAGCGGAAGTCCTACGTAACCAAGACCGATAATTGAAACGGATGGATATTCAGAACCGTTCAGTCTGTCAGTAAATTTCATACATTTCTCCCGATACCGAAGTAAGTGAAACCCAGATTTCTCAATTTTACGGGGTTGAATACATTTCTGCCGTCAAAAATAACAGGATTTTTCATTATCTCAGCCATTCTTGGAAAATCAGGCTCTCTGAACTCCGTCCATTCGGTAACAAGAACCATGGCATCGGCTCCGGTTACAGCATCATAAACTGATGATGCGTATCTTACCGAGTCACCAAGCACGCCAGAAGCGTTTTTCATGGCCTGCGGATCGTAGACAGCAACAGATGCACCCTTTCCAATCAATCCGTTGATAACAGTAAGGGCTGGAGCCTCCCTGATATCATCCGTATTCGGTTTGAAGGATATTCCCCATACTCCTATTTTGATACTCGACAGATCATCCCCGAAATGATCGGTAACCTTCCTGACAAGAAGTTCCTTCTGATCCCGATTGACTTCAGTTACGGCTTTAAGCACTCTCAGTTCTACACCGTTTTCAAGCGATGTCTTCTGAAGTGCACTTATATCCTTGGGAAAACAGGAGCCGCCAAATCCAGCTCCCGGGAACAGAAAGCTGGGACCGATCCTTCTGTCGGAGCCGATCCCGATTCTTATATCATGAACATCGGCACCAACCGAATCGCACATCCTTGCAATTTCGTTCATGAAGGATATCCTGGTCGCAAGCAGGCTGTTGGCGACGTATTTCGTCATCTCAGCACTTCTGTTGCTCATAACAAGAACAGGATTGTTGGTTCTGACAAAAGGAGAGTAAAGTTCTTTCATTGTTTCCGCGACTTCTTGGGAATCGGTTCCTATCACTACCCGATCGGGTTTCATGAAATCATCTATCGCCGAACCTTCCTTCAGAAATTCAGGATTGCTGACCACATGCACATCATATTCGGTTCCCTTCCGGATCTGCGCTTTGACGAGTTCAGCCGTTCCGACCGGGACAGTGCTTTTGTTCACAACAATTCTGGACCCATCCATGTACTCCGCTATATCCGAAGCAACTGCAAGTACGTGCTTCAGATCCGCCGAACCATCCTCATCAGGAGGTGTGCCCACAGCAATGAATATGATGGAACTCTTCTTAACAGCCTGCCCGATATCGGTTGTAAAGTTAAGTCGATTCTCAATTGTGTTACGCTCTATCATTTGTGTAAGGCCAGGTTCATATATTGGTATTATCCCTTTGTTGATATTATCTATCTTTTCTTTGTTGTTATCTACACAGATAACATCGTTACCCATCTCCGAAAGACAGGTTGCAGCAACAAGTCCTACATAACCGCTTCCCACAACTGCAATATGCATCATTCCTCCATTAAGTTTCTGTTGTTATCAGGGACTGGTAAGCATATCATAAAACGTATGCACTGTAAACTAATATTCCCTGCAGACTCTTCTATTGCCTATTTTTATCGTCCCGCTACCTTCTCCTCAGCTTCATGCACTGCAGGCAGTTCTCTCAACGTTCTGGTGATTTCCTTATCCGTTATACCTGAAAATCCCTGCCCTGCTGATAGGATTTGACCCCTATCAGGTTTATTGAATTCTTCGGACATTTGGGAAGGCAGAGACCACAGCCAATACATTTCTCGCTGTCCACTATATGCCTCTCCTTCAATTCTCCATCTATGGCACCCACAGGACATACTTTAGTACAAAGAGTGCAACCTATACAGCTGCTGTCTATATATGCCTTTGGCCTTGCCGGAGCGTTATCAAGTATTGCCCCGGTGGGGCATTCCGTAGCGCAGAGACCGCAGTTAATACACTTTTCCGGATCGATTACTGCAAGGAAATCATCAACGGTAATAGCATCAACAGGGCAGGCTTTTTCACATTTCCGGCATCCAATGCATGCCATGGTACAGGCTTTTCTGGCAAAACCGCCTTTATCAAGACTGGAACATGCAACAACTACCTCACGGTTAACAGGCCAGAGTTCTATGATATCCATCGGACATGAATCAATACACTTCCCGCATCCTGTGCAAGCTACCTTATCGACAATCGGTACACCGTTCTCCCCCATTTTGATGGCATCAAAGGGACAGGCGGTTACGCAGTCGCCAAATCCAAGACAACCGTATGAGCATGTCTTCTGGCCGCCCATAATCATTGCAGCGGATACGCAGTTCCCGGGTCCATGATATTCGAATTCATCTCTGGCAGAATGGCCACCGTTGCAGTGAACAAGAGCTATCAGCCTTACGCTTTCAGATATTTCCTTTCCAACTGCATCGGCAATCTGCTGGTTCATTTCAGCACTGGCAGCCAGACAGCCATCAGCGGGAGCTTCACCCTTAACAACAGCTTCTGCGAACTGCATGCAACCGGGAAAACCGCATCCTCCACAGTTTGCGCCCGGCAGAAGGCTATTGATCTTTTCAACCAGAGGATCCCGGGATACCGCCAGTTTTCTAGCGGCAAAAGCAAGCCCCAGCCCGAAGATAAGCCCCATCGCACCAAGCACTATTGCTGGATTGCCAATTGATTCCGACAGTGATTCCTGTCCAATCAGCATTTCTGAAATGAATATCTGGATATACATCTCATCCCCCCAGTCCGGCAAAACCGAGGAAGGCAATGGACATTATTCCTGCCACAAGAAACGCTACAGGTTTCCCCTTAAGAGCAGGCGGAACATCTGCCATCTCGAGCTTCTGTCTCAGACCGGCCATCAGAATCAGAGCAAACGTAAACCCTATTCCCGCCGCTATAGCATTAACAAGTGAGTATCCCAGGCTGTATTTCTCATCGATATTGAGAACCGCAACTCCAAGAATTGCGCAGTTGGTAGTAATCAGGGGAAGGAAGATCCCCAGAGCCCTGTATAAGGCAGGGCTGAATTTTTGCAATATCATCTCTACCAGCTGCACCAGAGACGCAATAATCAGTATGAAGGCGATGGTACTGAGATATGTCAGTTCCATGGGAACCAGTAGCAGGTTGTATACCGTCCAGGAGCCCAGAGTTGCCAGTGTCATTACAAAGATTACCGCAGCCCCCATACCAATGGCGGAATCCAGCTGCTTGGATACCCCGAGGAAGGGGCAGATTCCGAGGAATCTTGAAAGTACGAAGTTGTTCACGAAAATTGAAGCAATTATTATGGCCATCATTTTTCCGAGATCGAACCCCTGGCTGCCCGAATCAGGTGCCGCCAGAAGGGTTGTAAGCAGTACTGTTGAATTCATTACTGACGACCTCCTTTTCGCTTTTCAAGAATATTGAAAAACCCTAGAATGAAACAGAGCAGGATAAACGCTCCAGGCGCGAGTATGGCTATAAGCAGCGGCTGATTCTGGTAGGCTGTTCCAAGAACATTGATATTCAGCCATGTTCCGTTACCGAGCAGCTCACGGAATGAAGCCAGAATAACCATGGCCAGGGTGAATCCTATACCCATTCCAACTGCATCAGCAATTGAATTGAGAACAGGATGTCTGTTGGCGTAACCCTCCGCCCTGCCGAGTATTATGCAGTTCACCACAATTAAAGGAATGAATATCCCCAGGCTTTTGTGCAGGTCTGGAAGGTATGCGTTCATAACCATATCAACCAGTGTAACAAAAGTCGCGATAATAACGATATAGCACGGAATCCTCACCTTTGAGGGAATGATATTTCGGAAAAGCGATACAAGGAAATTGGAACATATCAACACGAATGTTGCTGCTGCTCCCATTCCAAGAGCGTTTTCAACTGAAGTTGTCACCGCAAGGAAGGGGCACATGCCCAGAACAAGCTTGAAAACAGGATTCTCGCGGTAGATTCCTTTAGTCAGGTCCTTTATCAGACTCATTCCGTACCTCCTTCCTCTGAAGATTCCACAGTGGCATCAGCAGGATTCTCTTCCGCCGGTTCATTATCACCGGAATTGAAAAGTCCGGCTTCATTCATCGCCTCAAGACCGGTTCTCACTGAATTTGTTACAGCTCTGGAGGTGATCGTGCAGCCTGTCATGGCATCAATTCCACCTCCATCCTTTGTGAGCAGGCATTCCGATGCAGTTAACCTGTTGAACTTCTCAATGAGTTTTGATGGATTTTCAACATTGGCTCCCAGACCAGGAGTCTCCTGCTGATAGAGGATTATCGTGCTGGAAATACTTCCATCAAGCTCCACGGCCGCCATGGTCTGTACAGTGCTTGAATAACCCTTTCCATAAGCTATGAATACATAACCCACACTTGAAGTATCGGGCGGTACGGAAACTCTCATTACATTCAGTGTATTGTCGCAGATCATATAGGGATTTTCAAGTCCGGCAACTGAAAGAGAATCAAAAGCCAGGCTGTCGCCGGGACTGAGGCTTCCTGCTACTTCATTCATTGCGTTCTGTTTTTCCAGTTCTTTCTGGACAGCTATAATTGATGCCGTCCTGCTGTTTACAAGCCCCAATGCCACTGCGGCAACAAGGGCAACCAGCATCAGAATCAGACCTACTTTAATTATCTCAGCCATTCTCTTTCACCTCCCCGAATTCCTTTGGAAGCGTATATTTGTCGATCAGCGGTGTAACCAGGTTCATAAGCAGAATCGAGTATGAACACCCTTCCGGGTATCCGCCCCATCTTCTAATCACCATCGTTATCAGTCCTGCGCCAATGCCGAAAATAATTCTTCCCCTGGGTGTCACCGGGGTTGTCACCATATCGGAAACCATAAAAATCCCTCCGAGTACAACTCCACCGGCAAGAACATGGAAAATAGGATCTCCGTTGAACCAGCCGCTGCCACCGAACACCCAGGCGAAAACCGCTACAGTTCCAAGGTAACTGATTGGAAGCCTGAGTTCAAGTACTCCCCTCAAGAAAAGGTAGATGCCTCCAACCAGAAGTAGAATTACTGAAGTTTCTCCAAGACACCCTCCTCTTCTCCCGATCAGGAGGTTCATATATGTGGAATCGTCGGACAGGGCACTGCGAATACAGGCAGCCTTTCCCTCAAGGGATTCAGCTTCTGCGGTATCCCCTTCCCGAATGGCATTTTCCGCACTTGAATCCAGATCAAAAGATTGCTTGAGAATATTCAGGGGGGTTGCACCTGATATAGCATCCGCATCGGGAATTGAATTCAATTCTTCCAAAGCAATACCGTTTGTCTTCCAAAGATCGTCAGTACTGCTTCTCCATGCCTCCGGCGCAGTCCATCCGGCTGTCATAAGAATGGGAAAACTGGCCATCAGGAAAGCTCTTCCAAGAAGAGCAGGGTTCACGATATTGTGCCCAAGCCCCCCAAAAGCCTGCTTGCCAACCACAATTGCAAATGCGGTACCTATTACCGGAAGCCAGAATGGAACTCCCGGCGGAAGGTTGTAAGCAAGCAGCATGCCTGTTACAATGGCACTGCCGTCCAGTGCAAAACTGACCGGCCTCTTCATGAATTTAAGGCATAGATATTCCGACAGTACTGCGGCCGCGGCACTGATGAATACAATCAGCAGCGCCCTGGGCCCGAAGAACCATGTAGCGGCAGCAAGCGCGGGAAGAAGCGCAATAACCACATCGTACATTATTTTCCGTGTTGTCTGATCTGAACCCACATGGGGTGACATCGCCAGCTCAAATCGTCTGGTTTGTGCCATTTACGCCTCCTTTCCCCTGTTAGCTCTTATAGCTTCCTGGGCCCTCTTTATGTAATGAACAAGATATCTTCCGGCGGGACACACATAACTGCAGGTTCCGCAGGCCATGCAATTCAGCGCCCCGTATTCCCTGGCAAGATCCCATTTCTCGTTTTCAGCTGCCGTTGCTATCATGCTTGGAGCAAGCTTTAACGGGCATGCATCCATACACTTACCACAACTAATGCATGGGCCTTCAGTAACATCTCTTACTTCTGCTCCGGTCAGAGCCAGAACACCGCTGGTTCCCTTTGTCACAGGAACGCCATCGGTATAAAGCGATATACCCATCATAGGCCCACCACTTATCAGTCTTTTAACGTCTTCAGCGTAGCCGCCGGATTCTTCGATAAGGTTCGAGAAAAGCGTACCCACGCATACATCGTAATTGGCCGGTGATTCGACACCTCTGCCGGTTACGGTTACTATCCTGCGAAGAGATGGTTCTCCGTCTCTTATCGCTTTTGCCACGGCGGCGGCTGTTCCAACATTTTGAACTACTACTCCCACATCAAGCGGAAGCCCCCCGACAGGAACTTCCCTGCCGGTGGCAGCATCAATGAGCTGTTTCTCGGCACCCTGGGGATAGCTGACTTTCAGCGGAAGAACACTGCAGCCCTTTTCCTCCATGATCTTTATGGCATCGGGTTTGTTGATCTCAATACCTATCAAGCACTTTTCTACACCGAGCGTGTAAGCCAGTATTTCCATTCCGAGAATTATATCGTCAGGATTCTCAAGCATGAGCCTGTGGTCAGCGGTAAGGTAAGGTTCGCATTCCACTCCGTTAATAATAAGTGTATCGATATTCTTATCCGGAGGTGGAGACAATTTCACATAAGTGGGAAAACTTGCTCCCCCCATACCACAGACACCGGCCATTTTGATACGTTCAATTATCTCAGCAGGTGAATGCTTTCTGTAATCATCCCACTTCTCAAATACTTGCCCTCCATCCTCCGATTCTGTCTCGATGAATACTGCAGGACCGGTTCTTCTGTGGGGCATGGGAAAATTCTCAATGGACTTAACCGTACCGTTCACAGGTGAATGTGTCGGTAAGCTTATAAAGCCGTTCTGAGTCCCTATCTCCTGTCCCCTGATAACTTTGTCTCCTTTGGAGACTGAGGGTTTCGATGGGGCTCCCAGATGCTGGCACAACGGCACCCGGACAATTGCTGGAGCAGGTAATCTTTTTATCGATTGCCCGGATGATAGATTCTTATTACCCGGGGGATGAGTTCCCCCCCTGAATGTTCTGGCTTTGGTCATGTGCCTCCCCAGTTTCCTGATCACGCTGTCATAGATGTTACCCTGTTAATATTTCCAACTCTTAAACAGACCTGAGAAAGGTCTGACCTATTCTTCTTTCAGTAATCTGTCAAGCTCTTCCTTGAATTGTGAAACATCCTTGAATTTCCTGTAAACACTCGCGAATCTGACATAAGCAACCTGATCAACCTCGTGGAGAAGCTCCATTACACATTCACCTATGAATTTCACTGTAACTTCCTCCTGGAACTCATCCGTTATCCGTGCAATTATCCGGTCAATCAGATCCCGCAAATCTTCTGCAGCAACAGGCCTTTTCTCGCAGGCCCTGTCAATTCCCTTCTCAAGCTTCTTCCGATCGAAGGACTCCCTCCTGCCGTCGTTCTTCACCACAACGGGAAAGGACTTCTCGATATACTCGTAAGTTGTGAATCGATACCCGCATTCGGCACACTCCCGCCTTCTCCTTGTGGCCTCTCCATCTCTTACTGTACGGGAATCTATTACTCTGTCATCCATGCTTGAACATCGGGGACATTTCATTTATGAACTCCAGACATCGTTTAAGAAAATACAGGATTCACATATGTCAGACTGTACAAGTATCCAGAATAATAGTAAATATCCTTGACGAGGAACACCGTTATCAATAGAATCAGCGGGTTCCAATGGTGGGAGTAGTTCAGTTGGTAGAGCCCCTGACTGTGGATCAGGTGGTCGCCGGTTCAAGTCCGGTCTCCCACCCCAC